>JAAYNZ010000131.1 GCA_012520595.1 Candidatus Epulonipiscium sp.
CTATTTGTGCAGCTGTGGGTCACGGAGGTATTAAAGAAGGACAAATCATTCATCGACTCTATGAAGAATACCAAAAAGAAAAGAATAAAAAAGTAACAGAGGAAGATATTCTTAAAAAAGTCCAAGAAGAAGTACCAGAAAAGCGAATTGAAAAAAAATCAAAAACCGGGATTGTTGTAAAAGGAGTCGAAGATGTTGCTGTTCGATTTTCAAAATGTTGCAATCCTGTTCCAGGTGATGAAATTATTGGTTTTATTACCCGAGGCCGAGGGGTATCTATTCATCGGACAGATTGTGTAAATATGATTCACCTATCAGAAGAAGAAAGACATCGTTTAATTGAAGCAGAGTGGTATGTAGAAGACAATAAGGATTTTTATTATCAAACAGAAATTCAGGTTATTGGAGATGATCGATTAGGATTACTCATTGACATATCACGAGTCTTGACCGATGAAAAAATTGCAGTAAAATCATTAAATGCAAGAACGACTAAAGAAGGAGAAGCCTTTTTTAATATTACGATTGAAATTCATGGAAAGCAGCAATTAGAAAAATTAACGACTAAAATGCAAAGTGTACCGGGTGTTCACGAAATCATTCGTCCCCGTAGTTAGGAGGAAAAAATGCGTGCAGTGGTGCAAAGAGTTCTTAAAGGCCAAGTATTTGTGGAAGGTCAAGTAATAGGAGCTGTTCACCAAGGGTTGGCTATTTTTGTTGGTTTTCAACCATCAGATGATGAAAAAGCCATTCAATATATTATAGATAAAGTTCTTCACCTTCGAATTTTTGAAGATGAAGATGGAAAGATGAATCGTTCTTTAGTAGATATTCAAGGTGGATTATTAATCATTCCTAATTTTACATTGTATGGAGATTGTAGAAAAGGAAGACGTCCTAGTTTTTCTTCAGCGGCTTCCCCTAAAGAAGCAGAAGAACAGTTTGAACAATTAATGGAAAAAGCCTATGAAACAGGAGAAAAAACAGGCATTTTAATTCAACAAGGACAGTTTCAAGCAGATATGAAGGTAGAACTGATGAATGATGGTCCTGTTACTCTCATTGTTGATAGTGACAAGATCTTATAGGATAGAAGGAGGATGGGTATGGAATTGATTCAAATGGAATTGGGGATTTTGCAAGCAAATTGTTATATTATAGGAGATCCCAAAACCAAGGAAGCTGTAATTATTGACCCAGGTTATCCTGACAAAGAACTTTTGGATTGGTTACAAAATGAAGAATGGAAGATAAGAGGCATTTGGCTTACTCATGGTCATTTTGACCATATAGGAGCTGTTCCTTTCTTGAAAGACCAATTAGGAGTCCAAGTACGGGTCCATTCCTTAGAGAATGAGTATTTAGAAAACCCTGAATTAAATCTTTCTGCTTCTTACTCTTCTACAGAACTTTCTTTTTCAGGAGATCATCAAATGGAAGATGGAGATACCGTATCGATGGGTAACCATATCTTTCATGTGATTCATGTTCCAGGACATACTACAGGAAGTGTTTGTTATTATGAGCCTAAGGAAAAAGTGTTGTTTTCTGGAGATGTTTTGTTCCGAGGCTCCATTGGAAGAACAGACTTACCCAAGGGAAGTTTATCAGATTTAATGAATCATATTAAAGAAAAGTTACTGGTTTTACCAGAAGATACTGTAGTCTATCCAGGTCATGGACCAGCAACTACCATTGAAGAGGAAAAGAAGAGTAATTCATACCTATCGGATCAATGGTATGAAACAAATTAAATAGATCAAGGAGTATACAATGATTTTTGTCACATTGATAGGACATGATTTTCAATATGAAATTCAACATCTTTTAAAAGCTTTTTATCCACAAGAAACCATTGAGTTTACTGTAGAGAAGAATAAGGCCCTGGATTCCATTCAGATTTATAGCATATGGCGGGATAATGGATTTCGAGGAGAAGTTCATGTAGACCAGCAGGTTTATCAACAAGAGCATCAAGAAGATCTTTCAGGGTATGAGGATACGGAAAGAGGAAAAGTAGCAAAGCGTCTTCTTAAAAAAGTTTTATATGAGGCTCTTGAATTATATACAAAACGTAGTTTGCCTTGGGGAATTTTAACGGGCATTCGACCAACAAAAATTGTACATGAACTTTTGGAGAAGGGCTTTTCAGATGGGGAAATAGAAAAAGAGTTATCAATCAAATATCATATTCAACAAGAAAAAATTGCATTAATGAAAAAAGTAGCCAGGAAAGAAAAACAGATATTGGATCAAAATCAGCCAGAAGAAATCAGCCTTTATATCGGCATCCCTTTTTGTCCAACACGGTGTGTTTATTGTTCTTTTACTTCTTATCCTATTGGACAATGGAAAGATCATATTGATGCTTATATAAAAGCCCTGATTACAGAAATAAAAGCATTTGAGCCTATATACCACAGGCATCCCATTCGTAGTATATACATTGGTGGAGGTACTCCAACTTCATTATCAGCCTTCCAGTTGCAGATCCTATTAGAGGCGATGAATGAATTTTTACCCATGAAGCGAATTGAAGAATTTACCATTGAAGCAGGGCGGCCAGACACCATTACGTTAGAGAAGTTGCAGATGATGAAAGCCTATGGTGTAGAACGAATCTCCATTAATCCTCAAACCATGAATAATGAAACCTTACAGAAGATTGGGCGAAATCATACGGTAGAGGATATTATCCAGGCTTTTCAAATGGCAAAAGAGGTTGGATTTGATTGTATTAATATGGATCTTATTGTAGGGCTACCAGGAGAAACACTACACCATGTTCAGCATACTTGGGAACAACTTGAGGGATTAAAGCCAGATACGATTACAGTCCATACCATGGCCATTAAAAGAGCATCTAAACTTCGCAGAAACTTGGAGCAATATGAGCTTATTGGAGAAGAAGAAATAGAAAAAATTCTTTTCTTTACTCAAGAACAAACTCAAAAAATGGGCTTAGAACCTTACTATTTATATCGACAAAAAAATATGATAGGAAACTTAGAAAATATAGGATATTGCATACCCGGTAAAGAATGTATCTACAATGTTGAAATCATGGAAGAAAAACAAACCATTATGTCTTTTGGAGCAGGAGCAGTAACGAAAGTAGTAGATGTACCGAAGAATCATATTCAACGTATTGAAAATGTAAAGGATGTAAGTCACTATATTCAAAGAATAGAAGAAATGATTCAACGAAAAAAGAGAGTCTTGACAATCGATGAATAAATGCATACAATAAAGGACATAGCATATAGCGAAAGCGATGATAAGGAAGAGTATATTTCACTCCTCTTTTACAGGGAAAAGAAACCATGGATTGAAAGTTTCTTAAAGAGGAAAAATAGAAAGACACCTTAGAGCAATTTTCTGAAGATTTATTTTACAAGTAGGGAAATTCGGTTGGTCACCGTTATAAGACAGGAAAGAGGATTTTGAATATTCTATTTAAAATTCAAACAGGGTGGCACCGCGGGAACCGTCTCTCGTCCCTGACATGTGATTGTCAAGGATTAGAGGCGTTTTTTATTGATCGATAAGAATAGGAGGAATAGTAAATGTTGACCAAAGCCCCTAGAGGAACGAAAGATTTATTTGGCAATGAAATTTTAGAATGGCGTCGAGTAGAACAAGTTATTTTAGATGTATGTAAGGATTTTGGTTTTCATGAAATACGCACTCCCATTTTTGAACATACCGAGTTATTTCAAAGAGGGGTAGGGGAAACAACAGATATTGTTCAAAAGGAAATGTATAGTTTTGAAGATAAAGGAAAACGTTCCATTACACTGAAACCAGAAGGAACGGCTGGAGTAGCCAGGGCTTATATTGAGCATGATATGCAAGCTGAGGCACAACCTACAAAATTGTTTTACATCACCCCTGCATTTCGATATGAAAGACCTCAAGCAGGGCGTATGCGACAATTTCATCAGTTTGGGGTAGAAATGTTTGGTTCAAAAGAAGCTTCCGCTGATGCAGAAGTAATTTCTTTAGCATCCATTGTTTTAGAACGATTGGGGATTACCCATGTTGAATTGCACATTAATAGTTTGGGAGGACCCGAATGTAGGAAAAAATACAACGAAGTATTAAAAAGTTATCTCAAGAGTCACTTTGAAGAACTTTGTCCAACTTGCCAAGAACGATATGAAAAAAATCCTCTTCGTGTATTGGACTGTAAAATGGAAAAATGCAAAAATATTGTTGCTCAAGCTCCTTCTACCATCGATACGTTAGAGAGAGAGTGCAGGGAGCATTTTGACCAATTACAAGCATTATTGACAGAAATGAAGATTCCTTTTGTTGTAGATCCTAATATTGTTCGTGGCCTTGATTATTATACCCGAACCGTATTTGAATTTATTTCACAAGACATAGGTGCACAAGGAACGGTCTGCGGGGGAGGACGGTATGATCAATTGATTGAAGAGTGTGGTGGAAAAGCAACTCCTGCTGTTGGTTTTGGAATTGGTTTAGAACGTTTATTAATGGTCATGGAAGCAGAACAAGGAACATATACCCACCCACTTCAGCGGGATTTATTCATTGGTGCCATTGGAAAAGAAGCTTTAAAAAAGGCTCACGGATTGATTCATACATTGCGTAAAGAAGGGATTTCAGCGGAAGGAGATCACTTAGATCGCAGTGTACGGGCCCAAATGAAATATGCCAATAAAATAGGAGCTTCTTACTCTTTAATCTTAGGCGAGGAAGAGTTGGTAAAAGAAAAAGCAACTTTAAAAAACATGAATATAGGAGAACAAGAAGAAATTCAATTATCTCAATTAGTAGAGATAATGAAACAAAAAATTCAGAAATAAAGATGGATATCGGCAGATATAAGGCTTACCCCAGTTCATTTAGTTTATGAATGTGAGAATGCATATATGGATAAGAAAATTATTTAATGGAGGTTTTATCATGGGAGAAAGTATGAAAGGGCTTACAAGAAGCCATCGATGTACAGAAGTAACGGAAGCCATGATCGGACAAACAGTAACGGTGATGGGTTGGGTACAAAAGAGACGGGATTTAGGAAAATTGATATTTGTAGATTTACGAGATCGAAGTGGAATTCTACAAGTGGTTTTTGATAGCCAAACGTTGCCAAAAGATCTTTTTATAAAAGCAGAAAGCATTCGAAGTGAATATGTTCTTGCTGTTTGTGGAAAGGTAGCTTCACGAGGACCTGAAGGAATTAATCCCAATCGTATTACAGGCACCATTGAAATTCATGTAGAAGAATTCCGTATTTTATCAGAAGCAGAAACACCACCTTTTGAAGTAATGGAAAATAGTGGGGTAAAAGATGATTTACGATTAAAATATCGCTACCTTGACCTTCGAAGACCTGATTTACAAAAGAATTTAATGACACGACATCAAGTGACCGCTTTGACAAGGGAATTTCTAAATCAGGAAGGATTTTTGGAAATAGAAACACCCATGTTAACCAAAAGTACACCTGAAGGAGCACGCGACTATTTAGTGCCAAGTCGAATTCATCCTGGGCATTTTTATGCTTTGCCTCAATCTCCACAGCTTTTTAAACAATTACTTATGGTATCTGGTTTTGATCGTTATTATCAAATAGTGAAATGTTTTAGAGACGAAGATTTACGAGCGGATCGTCAACCAGAATTTACTCAGATCGATATGGAGCTTTCTTTTGTTGAGATAGAAGACATTATGGATATTAACGAAAGACTTTTATACAAACTTTTTAAAGAAGTAATGGGCGTTGAGATTTCTCTTCCCATTCCCAGAATGACCTACCAAGAAGCCATGGATCGTTTTGGATCAGATAAACCGGATGTTCGATTTGGTATGGAATTAGTGGATATTTCAGAGATTGTAAAAGAAAGCGAATTCGGCGTTTTTAAAAATGCAGTTAAAAATGGTGGCAGTGTACGAGGGATTAATGGAAAAGGATGTGGAAATTTTCCACGACGACAAATTGATAGTTTAGGAGATTTTGCAAAGGATTTTGGAGCCAAAGGCTTAGCTTGGTTGGTAGTAGAGGAAGATGGAAGTTATCGTTCACCCATTGCCAAATTTTTTAGTGAAGATATGCTTGCTCAGGTTGTTGATGCTATGAAAGGAGAACCAGGGGATTTACTTCTTTTCTGTGCAGATGAAAAGGATATTGTATATGATGTTTTAGGTAACCTTCGTTTAGAACTAGCAAAACGCTTGGAACTAACCAAACAAGATGAGTATCAATTTTTATGGGTAACCGAATTTCCACTATTGGAATGGTCCAAAGAACAAGAAAGGTATGTTGCGAAACACCATCCTTTTACCATGCCTATGGAAGAAGATTTATCTTTATTAGATACAGAACCCCATAAAGTAAGGGCTAAGGCTTATGATATGGTTTTAAATGGAGTGGAAATTGGGGGAGGAAGTATTCGTATTCATCAAAGAGATATTCAAGAAAAGATGTTTAAAGTATTAGGATTTACAAAAGAAGAGGCTTATAAACGATTTGGATTCTTACTCAATGCTTTTCAATATGGTACGCCCCCTCATGGAGGATTGGCTTATGGTTTAGACCGTATTGTGATGTTGATGACAGGAGCTGAAAGTATCCGAGATGTAATTGCATTTCCTAAAGTGAAAGATGCTACTTGTCTAATGACAGAAGCACCAGGAACAGTAGAGGGAAAACAATTAAAAGAATTGCATATTGCACCGGTAGCTCAAGAAGAATAAGAAAAGGGGAAATCCCTCTTTTCTTATTTATTTATCTATTTTTATTTGAAAAGAGCAAAGCATTTTCAGACTTTTTTCATATGAAAAGAGTATATAGAAGTAGATACAAAGGAATAGATGTGAAATGTGAAAGGTTGGAGGAGGATTGGAATGAAGGATAATCGTAATCAATCCTTAATAGGAGTTATTTTAGTGTTAATAGGAATGTATCTATTAGCGAATCGTGTATTTGGAATTGATATTTTACCTTTTCAAGGTTTGATGTGGCTTTTTGTAGGAGGAGCATTATTATTGTTATATAACACAAAGCGTAAAACTTGGGCTTTGGTTTTAGGAAGTCTATTTATTCTAGTAGGACTTTTAGGAAATTTATCAAGTACATCCTTAGATCCTAGTATTATTGCAAGTCTTGTATTTATTATTCCTGGGATTGTTTTTATGGTTTTATACCGACAAACACGGACTCCGGGTTTTTTAATTCCTGGTTCCATTTTACTTTGGTTTGGAAGCTTTATTTTTATTACCATTTTTCCTATCCCTAATGTTATTCAAGGAGGTTTGTTTTTTCTCTTTATTGGAATGTCTTTTGTAATGATGTATTTGTTAGGTAAAGATATGATTGGTAAATGGCCACTGATTCCAGCAAGTATTCTAATTGGATTTGGTGGAGTGATTTTACTTACCTCATCATTGCGAGTAGCCATTCGCTTTTTTCCTTATATCATTCCTGTGATTTTAATAGGAATAGGAGTTTGGATTATTGTTCAAAACAGAAGAAAACAATAAAGAAAAGAAGAAGGAATATAAAGGGGAATAAATATGGAAACTATTTTTTCAAGGACAGAACTCTTATTAGGACAAAAAGCCATGGAAAAATTATACAAGAGTAAAGTTGCTATTTTTGGTATTGGAGGCGTGGGTAGTTTTGTAGCAGAAGGCCTTGTACGTTCGGGGATTGGTGAATTTGTATTAGTGGATCATGATCGGATTGATTCAACCAATATCAATCGTCAGATTCATGCAACCACAGTAACCATTGGGCAGCCGAAAGTGGAGGTTATGAAAGAAAGAATGCTTCAAATTCATCCTGAGGTAAAAATACAAACCTATCAGACATTTTTTCTCCCCGAACAAGATGAAATTCCATGGGAGGATTGGGATTATGTTGTTGATGCTATTGATACGGTTAGTGGGAAGATTGCCTTAGTAGAAAGAGCAAAGAAGGAACAAATTCCTATTATTAGTTGTCTAGGAGCAGGGAATAAATTAGATCCAACAAGGTTAGAAGTAGGAGATATTTATGAAACCAGTATTTGTCCTTTAGCCAAAGTAATGAGAAGGGAATTAAAAAAAAGAAATATTTCAAGTTTAAAAGTTGTTTATTCTAAGGAACCACCTTTAAAGCCTTTAATTTCAGATGAAAGCACAAAAATTAAGCAGGGAAAACGACCAGCTCCAGGAAGTGTATCTTTTGTTCCTTCAGTGGCTGGTTTGATTATTGCAGGAGAAGTCATTAAAGATTTAATTAAAGGAGATGACTTATGAGAGAACAGGGTTTGGTAATAAAAGAAGAGCAAGATAAAGTTGTGATTCAATTGACTCGGCAGGATGCTTGTCAAAAATGTGGGGCTTGTTCCATAGGGGCCCATGACCAAGAGATGGTGGTTACGGCTGAAAATCATTGTGGAGCCAAAGAAGGGGATTGGGTTTATCTAGATTTGGAGCAAAGTAATTTTTTTAAAGCAGCAGGTATTATGTATGGGTTACCTTTGGGGACTCTTTTGATGGGATTTTTACTAGGTTATGGAATGGCTTTCCTGATAAAAAGACCCGCTTGGCAAGAGCCTTTGGCTTTGACCTTAGGATTAGGGATGATGGCAATTACTTTTTTGTGGATTCGTTCCCAAGAACAAAGATGGAGTAAAAAAGATTTCCGTCCCATTGCTGTAGGAATTGTTGAAAGAGAGGAAGAAGCATAGGAATGAATGCTTCTTCTTCTCTTTCTTTTTTAAATGTTTTCATCTTTTTCAGGTGTTTCTTTTGATTCAAGAGTTTGATCAGTGTTGATAATATCAGATTCATGGAGTTCATTGGGAAGTTCTTTTTTTAACTTCTCTTTTTTTAACATGATTTGTTCTTTTTGTTGTAGTTGATAATAACGTTCGCGCCATTTTCTCCCTTCTTGCTGTACTTGTTTGGCAAAGTGATAAAGCTCATTATATTGAGCTGTAATGCTTTCTTGCATTTCTTTTAATTCATCATTTTCTTTTTTTAATTGTTCTAAAATCTCATTTTCTTCTGTTGTTTTTTGAGAGGAGAAAGAAGCGGATTGTGATAAATAGAGTTTTAATTCTTCATTAGGAGGGATGTAAGGATGAAGTTGATCCATATCCAATTGAGATAAAATGCAGCAGGTAGGATAAGGAGATAATGTACCATAAAGTTGTCGACAGCTTAATATTTGATTTGATTGGTCAAAGGGATAAATATAATGGAATAAGATAGGCGAGGAAGTTTGCAAAGAAGTTTTCTTAGGAGAACTAAAGGTTTCGCCTTCATCAAGAGAAAGGATCATTTTACCTGTGTTTTGTTCTAACCAATGAATCCAAAGTCCTTGACGATAATAAATAAAAAAAGGTTTGATGGAATAAGCACAAGAATACAATAGTTTAGGACTTTCGTTCATACCTTTACAAGTATACAATTGATATTGTCCGTATTTTTCCTGAACATATAAAAGATGAAGTTGGCCAGATGGATGCAAACAAAGATGACAATGAATCAGAGGAAAAGCAGATTGTACTAAGGAAATGGGTGTTTGCCATTTATGAGAATATGAATCATAAGCATATAATTGAAGAGAATAGTGTTGCTCTTCTTGGAAAATAGATAATAGATATAATTTTTCTTGTAAAACAATACAGCTATAGCTTGTACCTAGTTTAGGAATGATACCTAAAGAGTGAGGGACCATTTGATGGGAAGAAGAAGTACAATGATGGATTAATTCACTTTCTTCCGTTTCAGGATGAAGAGCATTATAAAATAGATGCAACTCTTTTTCCATAAAACAAGCATATAGATTACAAATTTGATATTGTTCTTTCCTATCATCTAAAAGAACATTACCTTGTATGTTTGGAGAAAGGGGAGTTACATGAACAATTTGTTGCTTGGTATTTTTGTAAATAATATGAAGTTCTTGATGAGCATCGATGGCAACCGTATATTCATCAAGGCTATTAGGAGCAATGCTTATGGTGCGTGGGTTCGGGTTATTTGTAAATGTACGATAATAGAGTCCGTTACGAGGAAGGTAATCAATAAGAAAAAGCGTGTCTTTATCTTTTCTAATAAGATAGGCCATGGTTTGTCCTCCTATATTTTACTTTATTTAATATATATGAATTGTTTTGTTAAATATGATTTTCTTTTTTAAAGAGTAACATATGGGACAATTCTAACATAAGATATAGTGAATTCATATTAAAGGAGGTTTTGTAATGACAATTAGTGGAAGAGGTTGTAGAAAAGAAAATAAAGGACTTGTATTCCAAAGACCTTTAGCTGGAAGTTGTCCTGTTTGTGATACAACAGGAGCCATTAATCCAGCTAGTGATGCATGTATTTGTCCCCCGTTAGGAGAACCTGAAAATTTGACCATTGTTGCTCCAGCTGTTTTTGATGAATGTGGGATCAATTTATGTAAAGTTATCGAATTGCCAGAATGTATCTTACAACAAGATAACTTAGACTCCATAGAATTAAAAGTGATAGATATTGATTTTAATATTCATCCAGGAGGTTCTTCTGTGCAGACTTTAACTAGACGCCCTAATTGTGTTCGAGTTCATTTAACAGATATTGTGGTAAAATTTGCAGCAAGATTATTGGATAGAAATTGCAGGGTATTAGATGAAATTTGTTTTGAAGAAAAATACTTGCCATCGAATGAAAATGATCCAAGTTTTGATGAGCTAACCAATCCAGTTTCCATTAGTGTAGAATTATATACTCCCTATGGTGTATCTTATTCTGAATTTGGAAGCTGTTGCAAACCAACCATAAATTTTTTAGGATTTATCGCAAAAGATGGAAGAAACAATGCTTTACGTCAAGGAGTTGGAGCACAAGCCTTAGCAAAGGTAGTAAATTTAGATTTGGAAGATGGCTTAGCAGCCGTTGGGCTTACGATTTATTTTAAAGTAATTTATTTTGTACAATACAAGATTCCTCATCGAGGACTTTGTGTTCCTCCTAAATGCTTACCTGCTGAAGAAGCAGCCAGTGCTTGTGTTGAGTTCGTAGAAGGCGATTTATTAGAGCAGAGCATTCAACCTTTAGAATTATGCTGTAAGCCTAAAACCATTCGCTCAGGACGACGTCAGACAGTAACAGATCCTACTCCAGCCAATCCGTGTGATTAATCAAAATAAGAAAGCAGCTTTCTTTATAGGAAGGCTGCTTTTAATGTACATCTATTTATTTACGTTAGAGTGGCTGTGGTGAGGAAAAGAAGATACCATGACCATGGCCATGGCAATGACACCTGCAATTTGTAAAGTTAGAATACCATGAGTAGCCGCTTTCGATAGATCGTTATCAACGATAGCGAACATGGTTCGATACATTCCAGCACCAGGTACTAAAGGAATAATGCCGGAAACAAGAAAAATAGTTACAGGTACTTTTCTTATTTTTGACATGATTCGAGAAAAGATACCTACAATAAAGGCACCACAAAAGCTAGCCATAACAGGTGATTGGGTTTTATGTAAAACATATAAATAGATAGACCAACCGATAGCTCCGCCTAACCCACAATAAATCAACTCTTTTTTGGAAATATTAAAAATAATGGAAAAGAAAAAAGTAGCAAAAAAGGCGCTAAAGGCTTGTATGATCATAGGATTGTACCTCCTGTAATTAGCATGTATATTTTTAAAACAATACCTACACCAGTAGCAATGGAAATAGCGATTAGAAAAGCTTCTGACGCTCTAGAATTTCCAGCCACTAAATCCCCTTGAATGGTGTCACGAATGGCATTTGTAATAGCAACACCAGGTACAAGGGGCATAATGGAACCAATAATAATAGGATCTAAATTTTGTCCTAAAGGGATGACTTCTGTAAATAAGATACCAATACAACCAATGCAAGCACCTCCAACAAGATTTACAAAAAAATTTGAAACCTCTTTATGATGTAAATACATTTGAAGAGTAGCCCAAATCATTCCAATGAGGCCGGAAATGATAAAGTCTTGCCAATGACCTCCAAAGACTACGGTGAAAAAAGCAGCGGCTAATCCAATCGATAGGATCATAAGACAAGGAGGATAGGAAGGCTTTTTATTAATTTCTTGTAATTCTTGTAAAGCTTGGGGAATGGATAGATTTCCTGCAACAAAACGTCTGGAAAGGTCATTAACAAGAGCCACTTTTTCTAAATGAGTAGCTCTTTTTTGAACTCGTTTAATCAAGGTAATCATTTCCATACTGGAATCTGCTACAGTAACAAAAATACCTGTAGGAGTAACAAAAGATTCGATTACTTCAAAATCATAAGATTTTAAAATGCGATTAATGGTATCTTCTACACGGTAGGTTTCGGCACCATTACGTAACATAATTTCTCCGGCCAATAAGGCAATACGGAGTAAAGAACGATGCTCCATAGTAAATTCACCTTCTATACAGAATTTTAGTTAGAATGAAATTGCAATTATTATTGTATACTAAAATATTTTATTATTCTACAAATTATGCTATAATACTTTTATTATACATACAGGAGGGAATATGATGTACTCATTTGAAGAAATTCAATCAGTGGATCCGCAAGTGGCACAAGCTATCCAACAAGAAATTCAACGCCAAGAAGATAAAATTGAACTTATTGCATCTGAAAATTTTGTATCCAAAGCAGTAATGGCAGCCATGGGTTCTCCGTTAACAAACAAATATGCGGAAGGTTATCCAGCAAAACGGTATTATGGTGGTTGTGAATATGTAGATATAGTAGAAAATTTAGCGAGAGAACGAGCAAAAGAAATTTTTGGAGCAGATCATGCAAATGTTCAGCCTCATTCAGGAGCTCAAGCGAATATGGCTGTTTTTTTTGCTGTATTAAATCCGGGGGATAAAGTAATGGGGATGAATCTATCCCATGGTGGTCATTTGACCCATGGAAGTCCAGTTAATATGTCAGGAAAACATTATGAAATTATTCCTTACGGAGTAGACGAAACAACAGGAGTTATTAATTATGATGAAGTAAGAAAGTTAGCTTTAGAACATCGTCCCAAACTCATTATTGCTGGAGCCAGTGCTTATTCGAGAGTTATTGATTTTAAAAAATTTAGAGATATTGCTGATGAAATCCATGCTTATTTGATGGTGGACATGGCTCATATTGCAGGATTAGTAGCGGCAGGTTTACATCCCAATCCAGTCCCTTATGCAGACTTTGTTACAACCACAACCCATAAAACATTACGAGGCCCTCGAGGTGGCATGATTCTTTGTAAAGAAAAATATGCAAAACTCATTGATAAAGCTATTTTTCCTGGTATTCAAGGAGGACCTTTGATGCATGTAATTGCTGCTAAAGCAGTCAATTTAAAAGAAGTATTAACAGAAGAATTTAAAACATATCAAAAACAAATTATAAAAAATGCCCAAGCTTTGGCTGATGCGTTAATGCAAAAAGGTTTCAAACTGGTGTCGGATGGTACAGATAATCATTTAATTCTGGTTGATTTAAGAAATATGAATTTAACAGGAAAAGAAGCAGAACATTATTTGGATGAAATAGGTATTACCTGCAATAAAAATACAATTCCTTTTGATCCACAAAGTCCCTTTGTAACTAGTGGAATCCGCTTAGGTACTCCTGCTGTTACGACTCGAGGAATGACGGAGAAGGACATGGAAGAAATTGCAGAAATTATTTATTTAACCCTTTCTAATTTTGAAGCCAACCGTGAAAAAGCAGTAAAACGAGTAAAAAAACTTACAGAAGGATATCCTTTATATAGCTAGTTTGATAGACCCAATAAAAAGGGTCTATTTATTTTGAACTAGAAAAAGTGTATTTTTGCACTTTTCTTGTTAGGAAAGAGAGGTAGAAAAATGCAAAATATGGGACTGTTAATTCAAAGGCAGAGAGAGTATTTTCAAAAAGGACAAACAAAAGATCTTTCTTTTCGAATCCAACAGTTAAAAGTATTGAAAAAAGCCATTTTTATGTATGAAGAAGAGATTATGAAAGCATTAAAAAAAGATGTAAATAAATCGTTTTTTGAATCTTATGAAACAGAAATAGGAATGGTATTACAAGAAATTAATTATGCAATAAAAAACATTAAAAACTGGTCAAAACCTAAGAAAGTAAAAACACCTATAGTACATTTTCCGGCTCAGAGTCATATTTATCAAGAGCCTTATGGAGTTGTATTAATTTTATCCCCTTGGAATTATCCTTTTCAATTAGCTATGGTTCCATTGATTGGAGCCATAGCAGCTGGAAATTGTGTTATGATGAAGCCTTCTGAATTATCCCCCTATACTTCTAAAATCATAGCTAAGATCGTGAAAACAATGTATAACCCTGCTTATGTTGCTGTGGTAGAAGGGGGAATACAAGAAAGCCAATTTCTTTTAAAACAAAAATGGGATTATATTTTTTTTACAGGAAGTACACGAGTTGGGCGCCTAGTAATGGAAGCTGCCGCTAAACACCTTACACCGGTAACGTTAGAGTTAGGTGGTAAAAGTCCTTGCATTGTAGATAAAGAGGCTTGTATTGATGTAGCAGCCAAGCGAATTGTATGGGGAAAATTATTAAATGCAGGACAGACCTGTGTAGCTCCAGATTATATTTTGGTTCATCATACTGTGAAAAAACCTTTGGTAGAAAGTATGAGAAAATACATTCAACAATTTTATGGGACACAAGTCAATGATCAATTTCCTAGAATTATTAATCAACATCATTTTGAAAGATTAGTAGCATTGATGAAAGAGGGAACTATTGTAGGAGGAGGATACCATTGTAAAAATACATTGCAAATAGCCCCCACCTTGATGGATGAAGTTTCTTTTGAAGATCCCCTTATGCAAGAGGAAATTTTTGGACCTCTTCTTCCAGTGATTGAGTACAAGAAATGGAGCGAAGTGGTTCAACATATTGAATCTAGACCGAAGCCTCTTGCTTTTTATTTTTTTTCTGAAAACAAGAAAAAACAAAAAAGGGTTTTGCAACAATTCTCTTTTGGAGGTGGTTGCATCAATGATACGATTCTTCATTTAGCCACTCCCTATATGCCTTTTGGAGGAATAGGAGAAAGTGGCATGGGTAGGTATCATGGAAAGACTAGCTTTGAAACCTTTTCTCATGAAAAAAGTGTAATCAATCGAGGGACATGGCTGGATATTCCCTTTCGGTATCCACCGTATAATTATAAACTCGGGATTTTAAGAAAAGTTTTGCGTTAATAGCCGAGGGACTCTCCAATAAGTACAACTTTAATTCGATAAGGGATGCGAGACATACGGGTAATCAATGTATGACCACAGATACAGTCTTCTGATAGACAATCCCCACATTGTCCCATTACTGTACAAGGAGTATTTTGTTGTAATCGAAAAGCATTGATAGGAGCTGCTTGATTACGAACTCGTAAAAGGGCGGCTGCTTCATCTGTTACGATTTTATTCATACCAGCTATGACGATGACATTTTTGGGTCCATAGATCAAAGCTGCTATTCGGTTTCCAGTCCCATCAATATTAACTAGTTTACCATCTAAAGTAATAGCATTACTGCTCATTAAGTAGTAATCACAAGATAAAGCATCATGATACATTTTTTCTATTTCTTCAGGGCTTTTTGCAAGACTTCGATCAAGAAGATGATATGAGCCTTGGTGAAGTTTTTGTGGAAGTTGAAGTTCTTGCAAGGTCATAGAACCACCCCAAGAGACAGAGCTTTCTTTAGGAATAAGCTCTAAGACTTTCTGTATTCCCTCTTCTTTTGTCGCACAATAGTAGGCTTTAATTTTTCGCTTTTCAAAAGCTTTTACTACTTTTTCGGCTTGAACTTGATAAAATTGTTTGGTGGGTGTAGACATAAATCATTCCTCCTTGTTTTATAATATATAGATATCTATTTATTATTTATCAATGAAATTAACTGGAAGCAAACTGTATATCTATCTGATATGTGATGTCTAGTATGGAGTCATTTCCTATCTATTGTACCATACGAATATCTAAGTTCAAATGCTAACTTCATAAGGATCCATAAAATAAAAACTAATAAAATAGTAAGAAATAGGGAATCCTATTTTAAAGTAGAAAGTCATTGCAAGATGGAATGTAGTTCGTTAGAATAAAATATAGTAGGATTAAAATACATAGATAAAGAAGGGATGCTATGGAAAAGTTTTATACAAAAGGGGTAGAAGAAGTGCTAAAAGTGCTTAACACAGACCAAGAAAAAGGATTATCAGACCAAGAGGTGAAAAAGCGGATTGACCAATATGGCGAAAATCGTTTAGTAGAAAATAAAGGACGCAGTATTGGCCAAATGATATTGGAACAATTTAAAGATTTTTTAGTGATTATTTTAATTGTAGCCAGTATTCTCTCCATTGGATTGGGAGAGTTTATGGATGGTGTGATTATTTTACTGATTGTACTTTTAAATGCAACGTTAGGAGTAGTACAAGAAAATAAAGCAAGTGATGCACTCAAAGCATTAAAAGAAATGGCAGCACCCCAAGCAAAAGTAGTTCGTAATGGACAATTACATAAAATTTCAGCTTCTGCACTAGTTCCAGGGGATCTTGTGGTCTTAGAAGCGGGAGATTATGTACCTGCTGATTTACGTCTCGTAGAAAGTGTTAATTTAAAAATCGAAGAAGCGGCTTTAACAGGGGAATCTGTCCCTGTAGAAAAATTTGCAGAAGAATGGATCGATGAAAAAGCAGGCATTGGAGATCGGATTAATTCTGCTTTTATGGGAACTATTGTAACCTATGGTAGAGGGACTGGAGTCGTTACTTATACAGGTATGAAAACAGAGATGGGTTCGATTGCAACCATGTTAGAAAATGTGGAAGAAGAAGGAACTGTTTTGCAAAAGAAACTAGCCCAGTTTGGTAAGAAATTAGGGTTTGCTTGTTTAGGGATTTGTATTTTGGTTTTCATTTTAGGAATGGTCCGAGGAGAACCTTTATTACAAATTTTTATGACGGCTGTGAGTTTGGCAGTAGCAGCTATTCCAGAAGGACTCCCTGCTGTTGTTACGGTTGTATTAGCATTAGGAATGCAAAGAATGGTAAAACAAAACGCCATCATTAAACGATTAAGTGCAGTAGAGACTTTAGGAAGTACAACGATTATTTGTACAGATAAGACAGGAACCCTAACTCAAAACAAAATGACAGTTGTAGAAATTTTTGATGGAAATAACCTTTGGGAAGTAACTGGACGAGGCTATACGACAGAAGGACAAATTCATATGTTAGGAAAGAAAAGTAGTGAAGATTCTACAGCTCCTATAGAACCTCTTTTACAAGCAGGGGTTTTATGCAATGATGCAGAATTTAAGAAAGAAGAGCAAGATATTATCGGTGATCCTACGGAGGGTGCTTTATTAGTATTAGGAGAGAAAAAAGGATATGGAAAAGATTTATTAGGACAACAATATCCAAGAGTTGCAGAAGTTCCTTTTGATTCCAAGAGAAAATTGATGTCTACATTCCATCAAAGAGAACAAGATATTGTCATGTATACAAAGGGAGCACCTGATGTTATTTTAAATCATTGTCAATTCATTTTACAAAAAGGTCAGGTTATACCTATAACAGAAGAGATGCAAGAAAAGATTCAACAAGCCAATGATCAATTTGCCAACAAAGCATTGCGGGTATTAGGATTGGCCTATAAAGAATTGGAAGAATTACAAGACATTGAAGAACAAGAAGAAGGGCTCATTTTCTTAGGATTGGTAGGGATGATTGATCCTCCTAGGGAAGAAGCAAAAGAAGCAGTGGCATTGTGTAAGCGAGCTGGTATCCATCCAGTTATGATTACAGGGGATCATAAGACCACAGCCACAGCCATTGGAAAAGCCATCGGTATTATTCAGGAAGAAGGCGAGACAATGGATGGCAGTGAAATTGATCAGTATGATGATGAGACTTTTCGTGAAAAGGTTAAAACAGTACGTGTATTTGCACGGGTTTCTCCACAACATAAAGTTCGTATTGTGGAATCCATTCGTTCCAATAATGAGATCGTAGCCATGACAGGAGACGGAGTAAACGATGCTCCTTCCTTAAAACAAGCCGATATTGGAATTGCTATGGGAATTACAGGAACAGATGTTGCTAAAGAGGCGGCAGATATGATTTTAACCGATGATAATTTTGCAAGTATCGTAGATGCAGTAGAAGAGGGACGAATCATTTACAGTAATATTCGTAAATTTGTAGGCTTTTTATTATCTTGTAATATTGGAGAATTACTCCTTATTTTTATAGCCATGCTATTAGGTTGGCCTATTCCTCTATTACCCATTCAATTATTATGGCTAAATTTGATTACGGATTCTTTTCCTGCTTTTGCACTTGGTATGGAAAAAAAAGAAGAAGGCATCATGGATCAGCCTCCCCGAGATCCGCAACAACCTATTGTAGATCGGAGTATGACTATTACCATTGTAGCTCAAAGTATTGCTTTAAGTATTGTAGCTTTAGTTGCCTTTCAATATGGACTCCATTCATTAGGTTCAGTAGAAGCCGGGCGAACCAGTTGTTTTGTTGCTTTGATCATGAGCGAATTATTTCGAGCTTATTCTGCCCGATCAGAACATCGATCCTTATTTAAGATGAAAATTTTTTCCAATGGCTTTTTGAATATATCTGTATTGAGTGCTTTGTTTTTACTGCTATTAGTGGTCTATGTTCCTATTCTACAACCCATTTTCAGCACAGTCCCATTGCCTTTTTCCCATATAGGAATTCTAGTTTTACTTTCTTTTATTCCTTTAATAGGAGGAGAAATTGCTAAAAGATTGAAATAAAAAAAGATTCGTTACTTATTTTTGTTAGTCAGTGGCATATCTAAAGGAGCTAAATAACTTTTAGGAGAAACTCCTGTTAATCGTTTGAATGTACGATAAAAGGTAGAATAATCCTCATATCCAATAGCGTGTGCCACTTCTGATACAGGTACTCCTAAGATTAATAATTCTTTGGCTTTTAATATGCGCTTATGAGAAATATAATCACCTATGGTGATACCTGTATTTTTTTTGAATAAATGGCATAAATAATATTTGTTAATAAAAAACTTATTTTCTAATTGTTCTAGAGATATTTTTTCATGCAGGTGATCGTTAATATAATGTAAAACTTGCGAGATTTTATCATCATAGACTGCAGAAGTTTCTGTAGTCTTTTGTTTTGAGAAAATTTGGTTTAGAGCAATTAAAAGCTGAATAAAATAAGTTTTAAATAATAAATCTTTTTCTGGTGATGAAAAGGAAAAATCCGTTAATTGATGAAATAATTTGTGTACAGAAGAATCATAAATGTCTCCGGCAAGTAAAAGATTATTTTGTCCTAATTTTCTTCGTTCAAAACAGTAAAGAAGATTATAATCTTGGGTTTGAAATGCAGAAATATATTCAGGACGAAAATGAATAACAAGCCGTTCATAGGGAGCAGAACTATTAAAGACAGGACGATGAAGCTCTCCAGTGTTAATAAGTAAAAGGTCGTGGGGTTGAAGATGGTAAGTACTTCCTTCAATAAGATAAGTTACATCGCCAGATAGAAAATAATAAATTTCATACATATCATGAATATGTACAGAAAATTCATGAGTAGGAATAAGGCATCGATGGTTCATATTTAATAAAGACCTATATTCATACTGGAAAAAAGGCGCCATAATTATCCTCCTTATTTGTTATAAAGGTAAAAGGCAAAATTTTATTGTTTACGATAGCAAGATTTGCAATGGATGAAGCAAGATTAACAAAGCTATTTTTTAAAATTTCTTTTATAATACAAGTATATCATATTGTTTGTTATTTTAAAAAGGAGGGGTTGAATGAAACCGTTTATTTTATCTGCTTTTGCTGATGAAATTGATCCTTGTTTGCAATTACAAATGGATGTATTAGAACAACATGAAATTTTTCATATTGAGATGCGAGGAGTCAATGGAAAAAACATTACAGAACATTCTCTACAGGAAGTAAAAGAAATTAAAAAACAATTGGATGACCGAGGTTTTCGGATTTCTGCATTAGGTTCACCCATTGGAAAAATTCAAATTACAGATTCATTTTCTTCTCATTTGGATTTGTTTAAACACACATTAGAGATTGCAAATCTTTTGGAAACCCAGTACATTCGAATGTTTAGTTTTTATATTCCTCAAGGCCAAGATCCCCAATTATATGAAGAAGAAGTAATGGAACGTTGGTATGCTTTTTTACAGGCAGCCCACGGTAGTAATATTATATTGCTTCATGAAAATGAAAAGGGGATTTATGGCGATGTGCCTGAACGATGTTTAAAATTAGTTCAGATGATGAAGGCATCCAATATAAAATTAATTTTTGATCCAGCTAATTTTGTACAGTGTAGTGTGGATACAAAAAAAGCTTATGAACAGTTAAAAGAAGAAGTCGTTTATTTTCATATTAAGGATGCTAGATCCATTGATCATCAAGTGGTACCAGCAGGTTATGGAGATGGACAGATTAAAGAAATTTTGACCCTAGCATACCAACAAGGGTTTCAAGGATTTTTATCATTAGAACCTCATTTAGGAAATTTTGCAGGCTTTGATCAATTAGAAGAAGGAGTTTCACTAGAGGGAATGGAGAGCTCCGGACCAGATAAGTTTCATATAGCGGCAAAGGCTCTTATTAAGATTCATGAGGAAATCATTGGATAGGAGGAATGGATGGTGGAAGTTGTAAAAATAGGAATCATTGGTGTTGGTAATATGGGACGAAAACATGCATTAAATATAAAAGAAGGAAAAGTATTAGGAGCTAGGTTAACAGCCATATGTGATTGGGATCCAGAACAATTACAGTGGGCAAGAGACAATATAGGAGCGGATGTACAACTTTTTTCTTCGGCTGAAGAAATGTTTGATGCATGTGTAATCGATGCTGTTTTGATTGCAACGCCTCATTATGACCACCCGTCTTTAGCAATTCAAGCTTTTAAAGAGGGACTACATGTATTAATTGAAAAGCCTGCAGGAGTATATACAAAGCAAGTAAGAGAAATGAATGCAGTAGCAGCTAAAACAAATCGAGTTTTCGGAATTATGTATAATCAACGAACCAATCCTGTCTATCGAAAGTTGAAAGATTTAATTGATGGAGGAGAGCTAGGAGAGCTACGAAGAAGTAACTGGATTATTACTTCTTGGTATCGTCCTCAAAGCTATTATGATTCTGGCGGTTGGAGGGCCACTTGGGGTGGAGAAGGTGGAGGGGTTTTATTAAATCAAGATCCACATCAGCTGGATTTATGGCAGTGGTTTTGTGGGATGCCCAAACGAGTTCGAGCCTTTATGGGATTTGGGAAAATGCACAATATTGAAGTCGAAGATGATGTAACTGCTTATGTAGAATATGAAAATGGGGCAACAGGAGTTTTTGTTACCTCTACAAGTGATACACCAGGGACCAACCGATTAGAGATTACAGGGGATCGTGGAAAGATTGTAGTAGAGGAGGATCGATTGGATTTTTGGCGTTTACGTATACCAGAAAGACAATTTAATCAAGAGTTTACCGGCGGTTTTGGAGAACCAGAATGTTGGAAATGTCAAGTGCCTATTATAGGAGAAAATACCCAACATCTTGGTATTTTACAAAATTGGATTGATGCCATTCTAAAAGAAACTCCTTTAATAGCACCAGGAGAAGAAGGGATCTTAGGCCTTGCTTTATCCAATGCCATGCATTTATCTGCATGGACAGATGATTGGGTAGAACTTCCTATTAATGAAGATTTATTTTATGAAAAGTTACAAGAGAAAATCAAAAGTTCTACTTTCAAAAAAACAGTAAAAAAGGCAACCTTAGATGTATCAGGTACGCATTAGATTAAAGCAATGATCAATAGAACAAATAGAAGGTGAAAAGATGGAAACACTAGGTGCTGCCATTATAGGATGTGGAGCCATAGGACCCATTCATGCAGAAGCAGTTGCAAATTTGAGCCAGGGAAAGTTAGTTGCCGTTGTAGATCCAAAGAAGGAAAGACGAGAAAGACTAGGTATTCAATATGATTGTAAAGCATATGAGACATATGAGCAAGTATTGCAAAATCCGGAAGTAAAAATTATCCACATTTGTACTCCTCATTATCTTCATGTTCCTATGGCCATTAAAGGAATACTAGCAGGCAAACATGTTTTGATTGAAAAACCGCTAGGAATGAACCTGAAAGAAGTAGATGAAATGAAAAAGGTTCTTTTGGCTCATCCACAGATGTACGCTGGCGTTATTTTTCAAAATCGATACAATGAAACATCTCAAAAAGCAAAACAAATGATAGAGCATCATGAGCTAGGAGAGATTTTAGGATTGAAAGGGATCGTTACATGGTATCGTAGTGAATCCTATTATCGAGAAAGTGATTGGCGTGGAAAATGGACGACAGAAGGAGGAGGGGTCTTAATTAACCAGGCCATTCATACGTTAGATTTATTGCAGTGGCTGGGAGGGAAGATTAAACAGATTAAAGGTAGGGTTGATACTCGAAGTTTGCAAGATGTAATTGAAGTAGAAGATACGTCAGAAGCTACATTTTATTATGAAAATAAAACTAGAGGCATTTTTTATGCGACCAATAGTTATACAGATAATTCATCCGTTGAAATTGAAATTCATGGAACCCAAGGAAAGCTTACTTTACGAGAAGGACAATTAATTTTTTCAAGAGACGGAAAAAGTCATATATTAGAGCAGGATCAGGGAGTTAAGAAAGGGAAACCTTATTGGGGAAGCGCTCATCAAAAACAAATTGAAGATTTTTATCAATGTATAATCAATAATAAGCCTTACCCCATTTCGGTGCAAGAAGCAGGAATTGCCATTGAAATGATACAAGGAATTTATGAGTCTCACCGTACAGGAAAGCCGTATACGATGCAATATGTTTGAAGTATAAAAAGAACTTTATAAAACTTTATAAAAAAGGAGGATTATTGATGTCCCAACTTAAAATAGCCGCTCAGTTATATACGTTAAGAGATTTTTTAAAAACGCCTGAACAAATACGAGAAACTTTTAAAAAGGTAAAGGAAATGGGATACTCAGCAGTGCAAGTATCTGGAGTAGGGATCATGGATCAGGAAAAAGCCAAGGTGATTAAAGAGGCTGCTGAGGAAAATCAAATAACCATTTGTGCAACCCATGTGAGTTTTCAAGAATTGAAGGATCATATAGAATGGGTGGTGGATTTTCATAAAATGTGGAATTGTTCTTATGTAGGACTTGGTTCTATGCCAATAGAATATCGAAATCAGGAAGGGTATCATTCTTTTGCAAAAGAAGCTTCTCAAATCGGACAAATTTTAAAAGAGCAAGGTCTTTGTTTTATTTATCATAATCATGCTTTCGAATTTGAAAAATTTAATGGGCAAAGGGGAATGGATATTTTATTGAAGGAAAGTGATCCAGCCACATTTCATTTTGAATTGGATACCTATTGGGTACAGGCAGGAGGCGGAGATCCCATTGAATGGATTTACAAGGTAGATGGAAGAATGCCAGTTGTTCATTTTAAAGATATGGGAATTCATGACGGTAAGTCGGTTATGATGGAGATCGGAGAAGGAAATTTAAATTGGATTCAAATCATTAAAGCTTGTGAAGAAACAGGAGTAAAATGGGCTGCTATTGAACAGGATATCTGTTTGAGAAATCCCTTTGAGAGCTTAGAAGTGAGTTTATCTTATTTAAAAGGATTGGGATTATAAATAAAATATAGTATAATAAAAGCGAACCAAAAAGCATACATATTTGGTTCGTTTTTATTATTGTTTTAAAGGAAAGGTGAAAAAAATGCAAATAAAAACATTGGATTTATGGACTCCAAAAGAATATCCTTATGAAGGGGAAATACCCACTCTCACATCATATATTACAGACTCAACTAGAACCAAGCCAGCTATTATCATCTGTCCAGGAGGAGGATATCAACATGTATCTGATCGAGAAGCAGAACCAGTAGCTTTACAGTTTTTGGCCAAGGGATATCAAGCCTTTATTTTGCGATATAGTGTAAATGGTATTAGACATCCCCAGCCTCTTTTAGATATTGCGAAAGCAATAAAAATAGTACGAGATTATGGAGAAGAATGGAAGGTAGATCCCAATAAGGTTGTTGTGTTAGGATTTTCAGCAGGAGGACATGTGGCTGCTAGCATTTCTGTCCATTGGGATAAGGATATAATGAGAGAAAAATTAAAGAGTGATCCAGAAAGGGTTAAACCGAATGGAACGATTTTATGTTATCCTGTTATTTCTTTTCAAGAGTTTGCCCATCAAGGTTCAGTAAATTATCTATTAGGAGAAAATGCAGATGAAGAGATAAAAGAAAAAATGTCCCTTCATAAGCAGGTTGGTTCTCATACACCTCCTACTTTTGTTTGGCATACGGTAACAGATGCAAGTGTTCCCGTCGAAAACAGTTTACTTTATATTTCTGCTTTGCAAAAGCATCATATTCCTTTTGAAGCACATTTATATGATAAAGGCGTACATGGACTATCTTTAGCTGAAAAAGAAACCAGTGAAGGGCGAAAAGAACTGGTGGATGCTCATATTGCCCCTTGGATTGATTTAGCTCATGAATGGATCCAACGAAATATATAACTTATAAGAGCCTTAGTTGAATCCAAATCGCTAGTGTATCCGTTAGAATGATTTTAGTTACTTTTAACTGGTATTCTTTTCCACTAATTTTCATAATCCTTTTATCAATTACAGATGTTACTAAATCAACGTCAATGGTTTTGATTTCTTTTCCTAAAAGAGAAGTATATTTTTCTTTAATGTATTTTTCAAGGACAATTTTATCCATTTCATCTTCATAAATTAAAAAAATTTTTATATCTTTTAGGATGAGCTTTTTGTTATTGATGGATTCTTCTAATTTTTTAAAGCGAATTTCTTGATCTTGAATAATTCCTTCTAGGTATTGGATTTGCCTTACATATTGATCGATTCTGTAGCTTATAAGAGCGTTTAAAACAACAGTACCTAAAATCGCACCAATGATGGTTCCTGCTAGTAATGTTACAAGAAAAGCGATACTTCTTTTTTTTATTTTTCCCATAATTGACCACATTTCTCTAGTAGTTTTATTACAGAGAAAGCAAGATTGGAGCCAGCTAGAGCGGAAATAATAAAAGCAATTTGTTTAAGAATGGAGCGTACTTCACCCTTTAGAAGCCCCTGTTCGATGATTTGAAAGGAAGAAAAAGTTCCCCCTAGCCCTACTACCGCTGCCCATATTTTGATAGAACTAGATACATCGATCATTGTTTTGAGGGGAGGATGATTGTTAATCAAAGCACCTATTCCTGAGAAGAGACTCGCTCCAATGACGACTCCAAAAGCAATTAAAAATGTGTGTAAAAGGCTATTAAAAATGGTTGGCATTATTCAATCACCTTATGTAAGGTTTATTTTCTATACCAATATGATTGTTTCGGAAGAATTATGACTTTAAATATAAAAAGGGTTTTCAAGTTTGTGATATAATAGAAAAACAAATGCAGCAAAAGAACATCTTAACACACAGAAAAGAGGAGAGTTGGGAATGAATCGACCATTCATCATGACACCTGGCCCGACACAAATTCATGAAGAAGTAAGAAGGGCTATGGCAAGAGAAATTACAAATCCTGATTTGGATTTAGATTTTTATGAGTACTATCGAGAGACTTGTGAAAAAATAAAACAAGTATTAAAGACGAAAAACGATGTTTTAATATTAAATGGAGAAGGAATATTAGGATTAGAAGCAGCCTGTGCTTCTCTTATTGAGCCTAATGATCGAGTGTTATGCATTGAGAATGGAATCTTTGGAAAAGGTTTTGGAGATTTTGTTAAGATTTATGGAGGAAATGTTGTATATTTTACAGGAAATCATCGTGAACCCATTGATATAAAGAAATTAGAAGAATTTTTAGAAAAGGACCATGATTTTAAAGTGGCTACATTGGTTCACTGTGAAACTCCATCAGGCATTACAAATCCAGTCAATCAAATAGGTCCTTTATTAAAAAAATATGGAATTATTAGTATTGTGGATTCGGTATCAGCGATTGGAGGAGAACCCCTAGAAGTAGACCAATGGCAAATGGATATGGTATTAGGTGGTAGTCAAAAATGTATATCTGCAGCTCCAGGATTAACTTTTTTAAGTATAAGCAAAGAAGCTTGGAAAGTCATCTTGCATCGTAAAACACCCATTGCCTCTTTTTATTGTAATTTAGCAGTATGGAAAGATTGGTATGTGGAAAAATGGTTTCCTTATACACAACCCATTAGTGATATTTATGGATTTGGCTGTGCAATCGAAAGAGTGTTGGAACAAAAGGATTGGGTAGAAAGACATAAAAAAATAGGAGAAGCAGTAAGGCAGTCTATGATTCAAGCTGGTTTAGAACTATACCCCATAGCTGGTTTTTCTAATACAGTAACTACAGTATGTATACCTGAAGGGATTTCTTTTTCACAACTTTATGATGCCATGTTACGAGAGCATCATATTATGATAGCGGGAGCTTTTGATTACCTTAAAGATAAAGTATTTCGTATAGGGCATATGGGTGAAAATTGCTATGAAGAGAAATTATATAAGACTTTAAAAGCATTAGATGCAACATTGAAAAAATA
>JAAYNZ010000132.1 GCA_012520595.1 Candidatus Epulonipiscium sp.
AAAGCAGCAATGGCTTGGGCTCCTCCCACTTTATAAATTTCTTTGATTCCCGCTTCATGGGCAGCTACTAAAGTAGTTGGATCAATTCCCACAAATTTTTGAGGAGGGGTAACCATAACAATTTTTTCAACCCCTGCTACTTTGGCAGGGATCACATTCATAAGAACAGAAGAAGGATACGCAGCCTTTCCTCCAGGAACATAGACACCAATGCTTTCTATTGGGGTTATCTTTTGTCCTAAGATAGCTCCTTGAGGTTCAGTATTAAACCAGCTATTTTGTTTCTGCTTTTGATGATAAGCTTCTATCCTTTCAATCGATTTTTGAATAACAGAAATATAATGGGAATCCACCTGCTTATATGCCATGGCAATTTCTTCTTGTGTTACTTTTATGTTAGAAGAATTTAAAATAACCCCATCAAAGCGTTTTGTATAGTCAAACAATGCCTCGTCTTTTTTAATTCTAATATCATCAACGATACATTGTACTGTTTTTTGTTCTTGATGAAGATCTAATTCTGAACGATTAAATAAAATTTGCAAAAAACTTTTTGCTTCAGGAAGATCATAGTTGATAATCCGAATCATTGTATAATACCTCCTTATAATTGTTGACGAATTTCATCAATAAGAGTCTTAATACGCTCATGCTCTATTTTCATGCTGACACGATTTACTACCATTCTTGCAGAAATAGGTGTAATTTCTTCTAAAACCGTAAGACCATTTTCTTTTAATGTTTTCCCAGTTTCTACAATGTCTACAATCACATCGGATAAGCCCACGATGGGAGCTAGTTCTACAGAACCATTTAATTTGATGATTTCTACTGTTTGTTGTTTTTTATGATAAAAATAATCGGTAGCAATGGCAGGATATTTCGTTGCTACTTGTAATGAATGACCTTGTTTTAATTTTTCTTTCATAGAAGTTGGCCCGGCTACAGCCATTTTACATGTTCCAAATCCTAAATTGAGCACTTCATATAGATTACGTTTTTCCTCAAGTAAAGTATCTTTGCCTACGACTCCGATGTCAGCAACTCCATATTCTACATAGGTAGGAACATCACTAGCCTTTGCAAGAAAAAACTTCAATTTTTGTTCTTCGTTTACAAAAATTAATTTTCTTGTTTTCTCTTTCATTTCCATGCATGTAATACCTACTGCTTCTAATAATTCCATTGTTTGTTCAGCTAAACGCCCTTTAGCCAAAGCAAAAGTCAGATATCTCATAAGGAAAACTCCTCCTTTGGATGTTTTAGTAAATCAGATACAGTCGTATGAATCATCTCTTTTGTTTTCATATTAATTAACATAATATCTTCATCATTTTGGAAGTATAGGATACCTTTAATATCTTTTTGTTTGGCATAGGATTTGTTTTGTTCTAAATCTTCTCCTAACAAGCTATTTTCTACATATAAACCTTGTTTACGTAAGATATCACCAACAGCTAATGCTTTTTTACGTCCAGCTTTAGAATAAACTAATAATGTATCTACTTTTTTCACCGGTATTTCAATTTTTTGTCGTTCTAATACCTGTAATAGTTGATTGATCATGAGTCCAAATCCTACAGCAGGTTGTAAAGAACCATATTCATTTAAAAGACCATCATAGCGTCCACCATATAAAATAGGAGCCCCGCTTCCATAGGTATACCCACGAAAGATAATCCCTGTATAATAATGAAGCCGACTGACCATACCTAAATCAAAAAAGATATACTGTGCTACACCATAATCACATAGGATTTCGTAGAGTTCTTGTAGTTGGTTTAAAGCTTTTAAGGCTTTTGGATGTTGGGTCATGGTTTTGACTTTGGTTAAAATTTCAATGTCTCCAAATAATTGAGGAAGTTCTAAAAATAATTGTTTAAGAGAAGGTTTTAAAGGATATTGGGTAATGATTTCTTCCACTCCTATATAATCTTTAGAATCAATAAATTTGCGGATGGTTTCACCGGTTTCATCATCTAATCCTGCTTCTTCTACAATAGCTTTAAAAAATTCAATACTTCCAATATCAATTTGAAATTGATCAAGTCCACAGGCTAACAAACATTGAATTCCTAGGGCTAATGTTTCAGCATCTGCTTCAGTGGAATCGACCCCTATGATTTCAACTCCAGCTTGGGTAAATTCACGCATTTTTCCTTGGTAATTTTCATTATAACGGAATACATTTCCTAAATAACAAAGCCGTAAAGGCTTTGATTCCGATCGATAAGTGGTAGCTCCGATTCGTGCAATAGGAGGAGTCATATCCGGACGTAATACTAGAATGTTACCTTCACGATCAAAAAATTTATACATTTGCTTTGGTTCAATATGACCTTTTTCATTTGAAAAAACCTCATAATATTCAAACATAGGAGTTTGAACATGCCAAAAACCATTTTGGTGAAAGACAGTTTGAATTTTTTGCTCAATTAGATTTTTTTGATGGTATTCAGTAAATAAAATATCTCGTACACCTTCTGGGGTATGAAGCTGATTTTCTTTCATTTGACTCACCTTCACTTTTTCAATTTATCATACTAAAGCAATAAACCATTAAACTAATTATAGTTAAAAAAATTTTATTTGTCAAACCTTTTTTAAAAATATTATAATGATTGCAAGTGTAGAATATAAAATGCCAAAAGAGTTGACTGAAATTTGTCATTCTTTTGGCATTAAAATAGGAGTTATGAAATTCATTAAAGACAAGGGATAAGATTAATGTTATGAATAATTAAATATTTTTTGTTTTATTGCTTGATAAGCAGTGGGAATTGTTAATGTTTCTATAGTTGATGCGGAAACCCATTGCATTGTTTTTAAAATAGATTTTGATGATAATTCACATAAATATACTTTCATTTTCCAATGACGGTGGCTGAAAACATGCTCTGTTTTCATAAGAAATTGAATAGGATCGATTGTTAGATTATATTTTTGTTGGAAATGAATAATAAAATCCTGTTTGTTTTGTGCTTTTACACCTGGAAACTCCCATAATCCCTTTAAAAGAGTTTCTTCTGTACGTTGGTTCATTAAAACTTTATTTTTGTTATAGATAATACCAATATAGTAGTTCTCTATGACGGGTTTTGTTTTTTTTGTTTTGATGGGCAATTCACTTTGCTTTTTTTCTGCAAATCCTTTACAGTCTGCTTGCAAAGGGCATAATAAGCAGCGAGGATTTTGGGGAATACAAATAAGAGCACCTAGTTCCATTAGGGCTTGATTAAAGTCAGAAGCACCCCCTTCAGGAATGTAATAACGCACTATATCTTCGATTTTCTTTTTGCTTATTTGTAAAGTGACATCTTCTTCGATGCAAAAAAAGCGAGACATAACTCTTAATACGTTTCCATCTACAGCAGGATAATTTTTATTATAAGCAATACTTAAAATGGCTCCTGCTGTGTAAGGTCCAATTCCTGGAAGATCAATGACATTTTCGTATGTTTTAGGGAAAACTCCATTATATTGTTCTACAATGATTTTTGAAGTTTTATGAATGTTTCGTGCTCTCGAGTAGTAACCTAACCCCTCCCAATGTTTTAATACATCTTCAATGGGTGATTTTGCTATATCAAAAATTGTAGGAAATCGTTTCATGAATTTTTGATAATAGGCAATGACAGTTTCTACTCTGGTTTGTTGTAACATAATTTCAGAAATCCAAATGTCGTAAGGATCTTTACTTTTACGCCAAGGCAAATTTCTCTGGTTTTTTTGATACCATCGTATTAACTTCAAAACCCATTGTTCATTCTCATCATATAACATATTGTCTAGCTCCTGTTCAATGTTAAATAGATTTGTTTATTAATTTCATCAATTTTGAATTGGTATCCTATTACATCGCAAATATTTTCAAGAGAATATAATGTTTGATCTTTTATTATTAAAGGCTCAACGGTTGTGTTATTAAATTTTGGGTATAGATCTTTGAAATAAGGATATTTTAAAAAGACATTGGAAATATAAAGTCCTTGTTGTAAGCTATAAACTGGAGTATCCATTAAGATCCATCTAGATTGTACATCTCCTGTATGCTTTACATCTAATTCTTCTAAATAATGAGGAGATTTTATAAGTTTTTGATAAGTATGTAATATTTCCATCTCTTCTGTAATGCTAAAGTTTTCCCAATTTGCATAGGATGAATTTGTTTCCATATTGTTAATGTCCATATAATGAATGGCTTTAATTCTTGGATACCTTGCTTCTACAGCATTATAAATACTATTCAAGGTTTGTTTTGCTTCTTTAATATAGTATCGATGATCTTTTTTAGAATAATGAGGAACGCCTAATTGAGAAATCATTAACGGTTTTCGGCATTGATAAATCATATAGAAATCATGTATATATTGTAGTATAGTTTCACCTTTTTTTTCTTCCTCTATCTTGCTAGGTAGATACATATTTAATCCGATCCAATCGAAATAGGTATCTCCAGGATCATATAAATAACTATCATAAAGATTTTCATAGGCTATACTCCATATAATACTTACATTAGGAGCATTAGTCTTAAATGCGTAATAGGCTTTTTGAAAAAAATCTTGATATTGAATGTGATTTCCAAAGTACTGAGAAGGATTAGGATAAAACTGCACAAACATAGGAATAAAAAACTCACCAAATTCTTTAGCCGTTTGTTCTAACAAATGTTCTTGGTAAGGAAAAGATTCAGAAGGAGGATGAATAATAATATGAGGAGTTTTCATATAGCTATAGCATTCTAAAACCCAATCTAAGGGAAAGGGTTCTCCTAATTTCATATTCCGGATATAAATACTATGGGGTTTTTTAGTTTTGTTTTCAAACTCATAAATATCAAAATTAATTTCTTTATTCGATAAAATATAAGCGCCAGCATAACACCCCTCTTTGGGTTCATAAAGACTTAAGGAATAATCTTTATCTTCTATCCATAATTGATAAGGTGTTAGTAAAAGAGGTTCTTCTTGAAATAAATCTTTTCCTTCATCAGGAATTGTAGAAACACTGTAATGTGATTGAGCCATGGAGTAGAAAATAAAAAGAATGATGATAATACTTAGATAGGTGATAATCCATTGCCTTTTTTTCATGATAACACTCCTCTCTTATCACCTATAGTTATCAACATTTCTAATCTACTTTATACATAAATAAGAGATAAAATTCATTTTGTACAAGAAACCAAATAAGTATTCAGAGCTTCTAAATAATGAACATAAGCACCTCCTTGGCTTTCAATACGAAATTGAACTGGAAAAGCATCATAAGGAATGGATTTTCTTCCTCCTTTTTGGGCTTCATCCCACCATTTTTGTAATATTGAAAATGGAAGGAAAAAGTATTCATCACTTTTAGAAAAATAAACAAGAAGAAAGGCAATTCCTTTCTGTTGTTCAAAAGAAGACATAAATTGAATTTGATGAGGATGAATATTTTGAAGAGGAAGATTTTTGTGACTTGTTTCTTTTGCGTCAAAACAAATGGGAATTCCTTGTACAATTCCTATGTAATCTACTGTACTTTTTTGTTCAAAATAAGCCAGTGTAATGGTCCGATTTTCTTTGTTAATTTGTATTGGCTTTATAGGGGTTGGAATTTTTTGAACAATAGCTAAATTTTTTGAACGATATAGTTCATTCGTTAAGTTAATGAGTTCCTCTAAAGTGCTGCCTCTTAATCCTCTCGTGTTCCAATAGCCCATGATAATACCTCATTTCTTTTCAGACTTTTAAATTTCTATACATTTATATTTACTTTATTTGTATTATTGTTCATGTAGATAACGATCTCTATTATACAAGATTTCGTGGAATTTATCTATTTCTTAGTGTAAAATAATTGTTGGACAAATAAAGAAAAAAATATAGAGAATAGTCCTCAATTTGATATAATGTAATCGTCTAAATCACAAAAAGGAGGATATTCTCTATGAATAATATTA
>JAAYNZ010000133.1 GCA_012520595.1 Candidatus Epulonipiscium sp.
AATTACCAGCTATGGTTGGTTGTCCTGGTATTATGAAAAAAGCAAACAAAGTAAACATACTAATTTTAGACACCATTGATGAAGCCATTCTTTTAGACCCTACGGAAGATGAAATTCGCCAATATACTATGAAAAAAATCCAATATGAAAAAGAAAAAGAAAAACAAATGATCTATGCAAAAGCAAAAGCCATTACAAAAGACGGAAGAAAGATGAAAATATATGCTAATATTGGAAGTCTGGAAGAATGGGAAGTGGCCAAAAAATATGGCGCAGAAGGAATTGGATTATTTCGAACCGAATTTTTATATATGAAAGGTGATCATTTTCCAACAGAAGAAGAACAATTTAGGGTTTATAAAAAAATAGCTCAAGAAGGCGGAGAAGAAATTATACTTCGAACCTTAGACATCGGAGGAGATAAACAATTACCCTATTATACTTTTCCAGAAGAATTAAATCCTTTTTTAGGGAATCGTGCTATACGTTTTACTTTATCTCATTTAGAAGTCTTTAAAAGCCAATTAAAAGCAGTTCTTCGAGCAGCAGTTTATGGAAATTTAAAAATGATGTATCCCATGATTTCTTCCATTGAAGAATTGGATCAGGCCAATAAGATTTTAGAACAGTGTAAACAAGAACTGAAAGAACAAAAAATTTCTTATAAGCAAGATTTAGAAGTAGGTATTATGGTAGAAATACCAAGTACCGTTCTGAGTTTAGATGGATTTGCTTCTAAAGTTGACTTTTTTAGCATAGGTACCAATGATTTATGTCAATATACTTTAGCTGTAGATCGAATGAATCCTTTGGTTAGTGAGTTGTATCAACCTCATCATCCAGCAGTACTTAGATTGATAAAACAAGTGGCAGAAGTTGGTCGGCAGCATGGAAAAATGGTAGGAGTTTGTGGTGAAATGGCCGGAGATTCTCTTTATACAAAATGGTTGATTGGTGCAGGAATTCAGGAATTGAGCATGAGTGCTGCATCCATTCCTAAGGTAAAAGAAGTAGTTATCAATACAACCTATGAGGAATGTAAAGAGTTGGTGAGTAAGGTTCAGCCTTTATATAAGATCAAAGAAATCGAAGAAAAGTTACGACAATAAGAAAGGAGGAAACAAAATGTTAATAAATCAAAATTTAATTGCACTTCATGTAGATGCCAAGACTAGGGAAGAAGTTATTGAGGCTTTGGCCCAAATGGCTTATGAAGAAGGACGAATCAATCATATGGATCACTATGTCCAAGCTGTCTTAAAAAGAGAAGAAGAGTATAGTACCTCTGTTGGTTTTGGAGTAGCTATTCCACATGGAAAAACTGACGCAGTCAACGAACCTTTTTTAGGTTTTGCTAGGGTCCAAGGTGTAGATTGGGCGGCACCGGATGGAAACCCCATCGATTTGGTCTTTATTATCGGAGTACCGGAGGCCCAAGCAGGAACCGAGCACTTAAAAATCTTAGCAAAAATATCACGAAAATTGATGAAGGAAGATTTTCGATCTTCTCTTCGCAAAGCCCATACAAAAGAAGCTATTTTAGCCATTATTCAAGAAACAGTACAGTAGGAGGCATTGTATGTTCCCAGAAGAAAGACATCATCAAATTATAGAGATGTTAAAACAAAATAAAAGTTTATCCGTACGCCAATTATGCGATGTATTAGAAGCCTCCGAAGCTACCATTCGGCGTGATTTAACAAAGTTAGAACAACAAGGGCTATTAGAAAGAACCCATGGAGGAGCTATGATTTCAGATGAGGTTAACATAATCGAAGAACCCTCTTTTTATCAGAAAACAACAGAATACCATGATGAAAAAGTGCGAATCGCTCGATATGCTTATGCAACTTTGGAACCAAATGAAACGATTTTTTTAGATGCAGGGACCACAACGTTAGAAATGGCAAAATGTATAGGAGAATCGGATCTTCCTTTGATTGTAGTAACTAATTCCGTAATGGCTTCTCAATATATTGCTAAAAATAAAAATGTTCAATTGTATTCCTTAGGAGGAGAAATTCGAAATCATACCTTAGCCACAGTAGGACAAATAACATTGGATAGTATTAGTCGGTTTAATACTCACAAAGCGTTTCTTGGTGTCAATGGTATTAGTGTTGAAAAAGGGCTAACGACTCCACATATAGCAGAGGCAGAAGTAAAGCATGCTATGATGCGTCAAACCTCAGAAGTTATTATTTTATCAGATCATAGTAAATTTCAACAAGTTACTTTATGCAAATTTGGGTCTATTTCCATGGTAGACGCCATTATTACAGATTCAGGTATACCTTCTCATATTGAGCAGGCTTTTATACAGTATGATATCAAATTAATTCAGGTATAGGAGGGATACCATGATTACAACCGTAACTTTAAATCCAGCTGTCGATCAAACCATTATCGTGGATCAATACCAGCTTGGACAAATCCATCGAGTCAAGGTAAGAAGGATGGATGT
>JAAYNZ010000134.1 GCA_012520595.1 Candidatus Epulonipiscium sp.
TAATTACTTTATAATAGCATACAAAACTTGATTTGAATACAAAAACCATGAAAAAGGTGAAAAAAGAATGGATTTTTGGGTATACTTTGAATAGTTTTCTAGTTATCTACTAATCAAGAATAAAATATACTTGCTTTTCTTTTTTTCTACATGGTACAATAGGTGAGGACTTAAGTGCTATGTTTTCATGGTGCTTATTGAAAAACAGCATGTTTATATGGAACCAGTCCACTTAGTAAAACGAAAAAACAGGGGGAAAGACATGGGAGACATTAATTATACTCAGATATTTATTATGTTTATTGGAGGTTTTGGGCTTTTCTTATACGGTATGCAAGTTATGGCCCAAGGACTCCAAAAATCAGCAGGATCTCGTATGAAACGATTGTTAGAGGTATTGACTAAAAACCATTTCATGGGGATCTTGGTAGGAGCCGCTGTTACCGCCATTATTCAAAGTAGTTCCGCTTCTACTGTTATGGTGGTAGGTTTTGTGAACGCTGGATTAATGAATCTAAACCAAGCCGTAGGCGTCATTATGGGAGCCAATATTGGGACAACCATTACTTCTTGGATTGTTTCTAGTGCTGAATGGATGAAATTTTTATCACCTTCTCAACTAGCGCCTATTGCCATTGCTGTAGGTGTTGTATTTATGATTTTCGCCAAGAAAAAAAGCCTTCGACAAATTGGTGAAATCTTAGCTGGTTTTGGTATTTTATTTTTAGGTTTAGATATGATGGGAACAGCAGCAAAACCTCTTCGTGGTTCAAAAGTTTTACAAGACGCTTTTGTTATTTTGGGACATAATCCTATTCTAGGGATTTTAGCAGGAGCTGCTGTAACAGTAATTATTCAAAGTAGTTCTGCATCTGTTGGGATTTTACAAACCTTAGCAGCCGCTGCCTTAGTACCATGGAATGCGGCAGTATACATTATTTTAGGACAAAACATAGGAACTTGTGTAACGGCTTTAATGTCCAGTATAGGAGCTAACAAAACAGCTAAAAGAGCAGCTTATATTCACTTATTGTTTAATGTAGTAGGTTCTGTGGTTTTTGCCATTGTAGCTGTCATTTATTTCTATTGGATTAATCCAGTACTAGGGCAAACCATGATTAACATGACAGATATTAGTATTGTCCATACTGCTTTTAATATTTTAAATACCCTCATGCTCTTTCCTTTTGCCAATGGTTTGGTCTATTTATCAGGCAAATTGGTATCCAACATGGATGAGGAAGAAGATGAGAGCGTACTTCGTCATTTGGATGATCGGATCATTGAAACCCCTAGCTTTGCTATTGAGAATGCAATAAAAGAAGTCATTCGCATGGGGAATATTGCAGAAGATAATACTCGTTTATCCATGGAATCATTATTTGAAAAAGACGAGAAAAAAATAGAACAAGTATTTCGAAGAGAAAAAAGTATTAACTCTTTAGAAAAAGCCATTACTAACTATTTAATTAAAATATCCAACTCATCTATTAGTGAAGAGCAACATAATTATGTAACAGGGCTTTTTCATACCATTAATGATATCGAGAGAGTAGGAGATCATGCAGAAAACATTGTAGAATTAGCGCAGCTTCATATAGAAGAAGGTATCATTTTATCAGATACTGCTCGTACAGAATTAAAAGTGATGTTTGAAGCTACCATTGAATGTTTTGAAACAGCACTACGAGCTCGAAAAAATAATGACGTCATACTAGCACAAAATGTATTAGCCCAAGAAGATCGTGTAGACCAAATGGAAGAAGAACTTCGTAGTAGTCATATTGAGCGGTTAGCTAAAAATGAATGTAGTGCCACAGCAGGTGTTGTGTTTTTAGATGTAATTAGTAACCTAGAAAGAATTTCGGACCATGCATCCAACATTGCCATGAGTGTATTGGATCAAACACCAGAAAAAAATAAAGAATAAATGAGGTGATACAATGGGGATTCGACTCATTACTGACAGTACAGCAGATTTGCCGGCTTCGATGGTTGAACAATATAATATTCGTGTCCTTCCTTTAACGGTTCGTTTTGGAGATCAACAGTATAAAGACAAAGAAGAGCTAGGTTCTCAAGAATTTTATGAAAAGCTAAGCCAAGCAGAAGAGTTGCCGACGACTTCTCAAATTCCGCCAGAAACATTTATCCAAGCCTTTCAAGAAGAAATCCATAAAGGCAATCAAATTATTGGTATTTTTATTTCCTCTCAAGCCAGTGGAACATTTCAATCAGCTAATATTGCAAAAGCAGAATTTCCTGATGCTACTATTATATTGATTGATTCCATGATGCTTTGTATGGGAATGGGATTGTTGGTCATTACCGTAGCAAGAATGTTACAAGAAGGAAAAACCATTGAAGAAATCTTAGCAAAAGTAGAACAATTAAAAGGAAAAATAGAACATTTATTTTGTGTAGATACGTTGAAATATTTACGAAAAGGTGGACGTATCAAAGCTTCTACTGCTATATTAGGAGAAGTTCTAAATATTAAGCCGATTTTAAATGTAGAAGATGGAATTACCCAAACCATTGGGAAGGTACGAGGATCAAAAAAAATCATACCTTATTATGTCAATCATATCAAACAAACCATAGACATAGAAAACACAAAATTTATGTCTGTTTGCCATGCTGTTCAACCCGAATTAGCAGAGAAAATGATTCGAAAAATTCGAGAGGAAATTAACTTTCAAGGAGAAATTATTGAATCTGAAGTAGGGGCTGTGATAGGAACTCATTCAGGGCCAGGGGTACTTGCTGTATTTTATGTGAAAAAATAAAATAAAAAGAAGCTTGCACTTTTCCCTTTTTTTCGATACAATAATAACTAGGAAGAAAAATCTTCCTCTTTTTTAAAACTCTATGGGACTAAAATTGAATCGAGGGACACAAGGCGACCCTAGGAGGGTTGTAAATGAAAACAATATTCGCAGCACTTCAAAAAATCATTCCCGAGGGGATGGAAAGTTTACAACGACGGTATCATATTTTGCGAGGGATCTATTACTTACAACCTATTGGAAGGAGAACCTTAGCATCAGAACTTCAGCTAACAGAGCGAGCAGTTCGAACGGATACGGAGTTTTTAAAACAATATCAATTTATACAAGTTTCTTCTACTGGCATGACTATTACAGAAGCAGGGATTACTCTTCTTTATTCCTTACAAGAATTTATGCACCAGTTAAAAGGATTCTTTCATATGGAAGAACAAATTAATCATCTTCTAGGAAGTGCCAAAGTCGTCATTGTACCTGGTGATGCAGATGAAGATCCCATTGTTAAAAAGGATTTAGGAAAAGTAGCAGCTCAATTATTTAAAGAAAAACTTCATTCAAATAGTATTATTGCTGTTACCGGTGGAAGTACAGTAGCAGAAGTTGTTGGAGCCATGCCTACGGTTCATGGGTACAAAGATATTTTGGTGGTTCCTGCTAGAGGAAGCCTAGGACACCAGGTAGAATATCAATCCAATACACTAGCATCCCAATTAGCAAACAAAATCGGTGCTTCCTATCAACTTTTAAACATTCCAGATAACCTTAGTAAAAGAACATTAGAAACAGTCAAACATGAACCTTTGATTCAATATACCCTACAAAAAATACTTCAAGCAGATATGTTATTATTTGGTATAGGCAACGCCCTTACTATGGCAGAAAGAAGAAACCTGTCAGAAACAGTCATAGATTATTTAGAACGAAAACAGGCCGTTGCAGAAGCTTTTGGATATTATTTTGATGAAAAGGGAAAAATGGTGTATACTTCTCAGTCTGTTGGTATAAAATTAGAACAGATCAAAGGAATTCCCTTCACCTTAGCCGTAGCAGGAGGAGCTTCCAAAGCTAAAGCAATCCATGCTTTGGCCCAAGTATTAGAGAACGTTCATCTTGTTATCGATGAAGGAGTAGCCAGAGAATTACTCCGTTATAGAGAAGCTAATCCGCTGTAAACATTTGTTTATAGCTGGACATAAATTAAATCATGAAACAAATGAATAGGAGGAACAGAATCATGGCAAAAATTGCAATTAATGGTTTTGGACGTATAGGACGTAATGCTTTTAAAATAGCAGTGGAAAAGGGAATGGATATTGTAGCAATCAATGACTTAACCGATGCACCTACACTAGCACACTTACTAAAATATGATACTTGTTTTGGAAAATTTAATGGTACTGTAGAAGTAAAAGACAATAACTTAGTAGTAAATGGAAAAGAAATCAAAGTATTAGCAGAAAGAAATCCTGCAGACCTTCCTTGGAAAGAACTAGGAGTAGACATTGTTGTCGAATCTACTGGTATTTTCAGAAAAAAAGAGCAAGCACAATTACATATTGATGCTGGTGCTAAAAAAGTAATTATTTCTGCTCCAGGAAAAGGAACAAAATCAATTGTAATGGGTGTTAACGAAGGAGATTATAATCCTGCAGAAGACGATATCGTAGATAACGCTTCTTGTACAACCAACTGTTTAGCACCAGTTGCAAAAGTAATCGAAGAAAAATTTGGTGTTGTAAAAGGAATCATGACAACCGTACACTCTTATACCAATGACCAACGTATCTTAGACTTACCTCATAGTGACTTAAGAAGAGCACGTGCAGCTGCAGAATCTATTATTCCTACTACAACAGGAGCAGCAGAAGCAGTAGCAAAAGTAATTCCTTCTTTAAAAGGAAAATTAACAGGTATGGCTATGCGAGTACCTACACCTACAGTATCTGTAGTTGACTTAACAGTAGAACTTAAAAAAGAGGTAACTGTAGAAGAAATCAATGCAGCTTTAAAAGAAGCAGCAGATGAAAAAGTATTAGGTTACTCTGATGAACCTTTGGTATCCGTTGACTACAAAATGGATTCTAGATCTTCCATCGTAGATGGTTTATCCACATTAGTAATGGGTGGAAACATGGTGAAAGTTGTTTCCTGGTATGATAACGAATGGGGATACTCTAACCGTATCGTAGATCTTACTCAATATATTGCTGAACGTTTATAAGAAAGATCCATCCAAGGGTCCGGTTTCATAGTGAAAACTATAGGGCCGGACCCTTTTTATATGCTACAAATCCTAGAGTAAAGAAACATAAGGATACAGGAAAATAAAGAAAGGGGTCATGACATGTTAAATAAAAAAACAGTAGACGATATTTCTGTAAAAGGAAAAAGAGTATTGGTTCGTTGTGACTTTAACGTACCTTTAAAAGATGGGAAAATAACAGATGAAAATCGATTGGTAGCAGCGCTACCTACCATTAATAAATTAATTCAAGATGGAGGAAAGGTGATTTTATGTTCTCACTTAGGGAAACCAAAAGGAGAAGTAAAACCCGAACTTTCCTTAGCACCTGTTGCCAAACGTTTAAGTGAATTACTAAACAAAGCAGTGGTTTTTGCAGCCGATGATAACGTAGTAGGCGAAAATGCCAAAAAGGCTATTGAAGCCATGAAAGAAGGCGACGTTGTACTTCTGGAAAATACTCGTTTCCGAGTCGAAGAAACCAAAAATGGAGAAGCCTTCAGTAAAGACTTAGCTAGCCTTGCAGATGTATTTGTAAATGATGCCTTTGGAACAGCTCATCGAGCTCATTGCTCCAACGTAGGTGTTACTCAATATGTAGAAGAAGCTGTTGTAGGTTATTTAATGCAAAAAGAAATTGAATTCTTGGGAAATGCAGTAAACAATCCCAAACGTCCTTTTGTAGCTATTTTGGGTGGAGCCAAAGTATCTGATAAGATCAATGTTATCAATAATTTACTTGAAAAAGTAGACACCTTAATCATTGGTGGAGGAATGGCTTATACCTTTTTAAAAGCCATGGGAAATGAAGTAGGGAAATCCTTATTAGAAGCAGATAAATTAGACTATGCAAAAGAAATGATCCAAAAAGCAGAAGACAAGGGAGTTCGTTTCTTACTTCCTATTGATCACGTTGTAGCCCAAGAATTTAAAAATGATACACCATTTAAAGTAGTACCTCGAGGTGGCATTGAAGTTGATTGGGAAGGATTAGACATTGGACCTGAAACAAGAGCCTTATATGCAGATGCCCTAAAAGATGCCAAAACAGTAGTATGGAATGGACCTATGGGTGTCTTCGAGTTTGAAAACTTTGCCCAAGGAACTATTGCTGTAGCAGAGGCGTTAGCAAACATTGAGGCAACAACCATCATAGGAGGAGGCGACTCAGCAGCAGCCGTAAACAACTTAGGATTCGGTGATAAAATGACCCATATTTCCACAGGAGGAGGAGCTTCCTTAGAATTTTTAGAAGGAAAAGAACTTCCAGGAGTAGCAGCTGCCAACGATAAATAAGGAGGATATATCCGTGAAAAGAAGAAAAATCATAGCAGGGAATTGGAAGATGAATACAACCCCCAGAGAAGCCCTTGCTTTAATTGAAGAACTAAAGCCCTTAGTAAACAATGAAGAAGTTGATGTTGTGTTTTGTCCGCCCTTTGTTTCCTTGCTTCCAGCTATCGAAGCAACCCAAGGAACCAATATTGCCATTGGGGCACAAAATATGCATTTTGAAGAAAGTGGGGCATATACAGGAGAAATTGCTCCCAATATGCTAAAAGAAATAGGGGTTCAATATGTTATCATTGGACACTCTGAGCGAAGAGCTTATTTTGCAGAAACCGATGAAATAGTAAATAAAAAGGTATTAAAAGCCTTAGAACATGATTTGATCCCTATTATTTGTGTAGGTGAAACATTAGAACAACGGGAACAAGGAATCACCATTGATTTAATCCGTCAACAAACCAAAATTGCATTAAAAGATGTAACTCCAGAAGATGCGAAAAAAGTAGTCATTGCCTACGAACCTATTTGGGCTATTGGAACAGGTAAAACAGCTACTTCCCAACAAGCAGAAGAAGTTTGTATAGCCATCCGTCGAGTTCTTCTTGAAATTTACAACGAAGAAATCTCTGAATCCATTCGCATTCAATATGGTGGTAGTGTGAATGCAGGAAATGCCAAAGAATTATTTAATAGGACCAACATTGATGGCGGATTAGTTGGAGGAGCCAGTTTAAAGGCGGATTTTGGAAAAATCGTTAATTATAAATAAAGGAGTATTTCTATGACCAAAAAACCGACAGTATTAATGATATTAGATGGATTTGGCCTCAATGAAAATACAGAGGGAAATGCCATTAAACAAGCAAATACTCCCAATATAGATGCTCTTATGCAAAAATATCCCTTTGTTCAAGGACATGCCAGTGGACTCGATGTAGGTTTACCCAAAGGACAAATGGGAAATTCAGAAGTTGGGCATTTGAATATGGGAGCCGGTCGAATTGTTTATCAAGAGCTCACAAAAATTACAAAATCCATTGAAGATGGAGACTTCTTTGAGAATCAAGCATTGTTAAAAGCCATCCAAAATTGTAAAGAAAATCACTCTGCCCTTCATTTATTTGGTCTTTTATCCGATGGGGGAGTACACAGCCATAACGAACATGTATATGCTCTTTTGGAGCTGGCTAAAAAAGAAGAACTGGACGAAGTCTATGTCCATGCTTTTTTAGACGGTCGAGATACTCCACCTGCTTCAGGACTTCAATACATTCAAGAACTAGAAGAACATATGCGTGACATTGGAGTAGGGCGTATTGCAACGGTTATGGGTCGATATTACGCTATGGACCGAGATCATCGTTGGGATCGAACAAAGCTTGCCTACGATGCTATGACACTAGGTATAGGTAAGACAGCTACCAGTGCAGTAGAAGCGGTGCAAGCTTCCTATGAGGAAGAAGTATTTGATGAGTTTGTCATTCCAACAGTAATCCGATCCCAAGACCAAGCCGTAGCAACCATTAACCCTAGTGATTCCATCATTTGTTTTAATTTTCGACCTGATCGAGCTAGACAGATTACACGAGCATTTTGTGATGAATCCTTTGATGGTTTTGAAAGAGCAAAAGGTTTTATGAAACTAACCTATGTTTGTTTTACCAATTATGATATAACCATTCCTAACAAAGAAGTTGCTTTTAAAAAAGAAAGTTTAGAAAACACCTTAGGAGAATATTTATCTTCTAAAGGCTTAACTCAATTACGATTGGCAGAAACTGAAAAATATGCTCACGTAACCTTCTTTTTCAATGGTGGAGTAGAAGAACCAGTAAAGGGAGAAGATCGAATCTTAGTACCTTCCCCTAAAGTAGCAACCTACGATTTACAACCCCAAATGAGTGTTTATACAGTAGCAGAAAAGTTAGTAGAAGCCATTGAATCAAAGAAATATGACATGATTGTAGTTAACTTTGCCAATCCAGACATGGTTGGTCATACAGGATTTTTAGAAGCAACCATCAAAGCCATTGAGGCTGTTGATGAATGTGTTGGGAAGACAGTAGAAGCCTTATTAAAAGTCGATGGACAAATGTTCCTTTGTGCAGATCATGGAAACTCGGAACAGCTCATTGATTACAATACCAAAGAACCCTTTACAGCTCATACGACCAATCCAGTTCCTTTTATTCTAGTCAACTACAAACCAGGTGTAGGATTGGCAAGTGATGGTTGTTTAGCAGATATTGCACCAACCTTACTAGAAATGATGGAACTAGAACAACCAAAAGAAATGACAGGAAAGTCCTTACTTAAAAACATATAAAAATCATTAGGCATTCCTTTATTGAAAAAAGTATGCTAAAATATGACATGCTATCAAACAGATAGTGAAAGGAGAAAAGAATATGAAAACATATGTAGAAATTTTAGATGTATACGCAAGAGAGGTTTTAGACTCTCGTGCCAATCCTACTGTTGAAGTAGAAGTAATTGTAGAAGGTGGCTATATGGGCCGTGCCGCGGTACCCTCTGGTGCATCTACAGGAGCTTTTGAAGCAGTAGAACTTCGTGACGGTGGAGATCGTTATGTAGGAAAAGGAGTACAAAATGCAGTTGATAATGTAAACAATATCATTGCAGAAGAAATCATTGGAATGAATGCTTTAGATCAAGTGGCCATCGATAAAAAAATGATTGAATTAGATGGAACACATAATAAAGGAAAATTAGGTGCCAATGCCATCTTAGGTGTATCCATGGCGGTAGCTAAAGCAGCAGCAGAAGCTCTGGGTTTATCTTTATACCAATACTTAGGTGGAGTAAATGCAAAAGTAATGCCTGTTCCTATGATGAACATCTTAAACGGAGGAGAACATGCAGATAACACTGTTGACCTTCAAGAATTTATGATCATGCCTGTAGGAGCTACTTCTTTCAAACAAGCTCTTCAAATGTGTGCAGAAGTATATCATAACCTAAAAAAAGTATTAAACGAAAAAGGTTTATCTACTGCAGTAGGTGACGAAGGTGGATTTGCTCCTGACCTTGCTTCTTCAGAAGAAGCTATTCAAGTTATTATGGATGCAGTAGAAAGAGCAGGATACAAACCAGGTGATGACATTCGTATTGCTATTGATGCAGCAGCATCTGAATTATATAAAGATGGAAAATACTACTTCCCAGGAGAAAGCAAAATGGCAGGAAAAGAAGTTGTACGTACTCCTGAAGAAATGGTTGCTTACTATGAAGATTTAGTAAACAAATTCCCCATTATCTCCTTAGAAGACGGTTTAGACGAAGAAGATTGGGAAGGTTGGAAGCTATTAACTGAAAAACTTGGAAAACGAATTCAATTAGTAGGAGATGATTTATTCGTAACTAATACAGAAAGACTTTCCAAAGGAATTGAATTAGGAGTAGCTAACTCCATCTTAATCAAAGTAAACCAAATCGGTACTTTGACAGAAACTTTCAATGCAATTGAAATGGCTAACCGTGCGGGCTATACAGCTGTTGTATCTCACCGATCTGGAGAAACAGAAGATGCAACCATTGCGGATATTGTAGTTGCTGTAAATGCAGGACAAATCAAAACAGGAGCACCCTGTCGTTCTGACCGTGTAGCAAAATACAATCAATTATTACGCATTGAAGAAGAACTTGATGATAATGCAGAATACTTAGGATTAGATGCTTGGTTTAACCTACGTTAATCCAAACCTTTTCGCACTACATTGTAATGAAATAAATCTGGGACAAAATATTCGCCTGATGAAACCATCAGGCGTTTTTTTTGTTAAAAACTGTTTTTAATTATAAGATTATTTCTAAGATCACCAAAATAGAACAAACTATGACAAGTTTGTCCTATTTTTAAATCCATAGTCCTATGCTATCATAAAGAAAAAAAGTAAACTTGCATAAAAATACAAAGAAAATAACCATACTCATGTCTATATTAACAACAAAATTAAAAAAAATATATTTTACATATCTTTTTAAAATATAAAAACACAATATTATCCATTGAATCCTATCAAAAAGCAAATATATTGCTAAATCCAACATACGAGATAGACAATATTAATCTCATCCTTTTCTATTTAAAAAAGTAGTAGGCAGGATACAAAAATAAAAAAAGGATGAAATAATATAAAAAACATAAAAAAGGAGGTTTTAAAACATGAAAGAGATATGTAGAAAAATAAAAGCATTATTAATTGTAATTTTATTAATCATATCTCAAACAATCATAATACGAGCAGCTGAACCCAATGAATTAAAATTACCAGAAATTACAAGTAGCAGCACTCGTAGTCAAGGATACTATACCCTTATGATTCATGTCCCTAAAGAATACAAGGGGGGGTTAGTAAGAGTCTATGAAAATAATAAGATGATTGACTCAATGAATATGGATCAAGTAA
>JAAYNZ010000135.1 GCA_012520595.1 Candidatus Epulonipiscium sp.
ATATAATTTAATCATATCTAATAATTATTCTATTTAGCCGGTGGGTTTTTACGATTGATTCTGAAAAAAGGTATGATTTACGTTCGTCAAAAATAACCTTAGGATTTTATTTTCTAAAATAGGTGACTATTTATGTCCAATTGAAGGAGAAATTTATTGATTAAGAAATTTCTATAAGTTGATGACACTGATAATAAGCACGTAATACTTTATTTTAGTTGGAAGGTTTTAGAAACATGCATTTTATAAAAAGGTTAATTGGAGAAGGTAAGATTATTATATAAGGAATGAATTAAAATATGAATAGGAAAAATGTTACAAAAAAAACTTATAAGAAATACTTGGTTTATCTTGTAATATTATCAATAGTATTTTCATTTATAATAAATGTTAACGGTTATGCTAGACCAGAGATAGAAGATATCAACTTTGGTAGTTTTAAAGATTATAACGCTTTAATTTTAGGTGAACATACTGCAAATAGTGCAGATGTTGAAGGAAGGCTTGCAATAAGGGGAAATTCAGATACATCAGCAGGGAATAATTTTACTTACGCAGGAGCTTTCTCTGGTGCGTTTAATCTTATAGGTGAGACTCTTGTTGATATATCAATTCCTTCTATTTTATTAGGAGGAAAGATGTTGTATAATGGACCTCCTGTAGTAGAGGGGGGAAACGTGATAATTTCAGAAAATGTTGAAGATATCATATTTAATAACGAGGAAAAAATAATAATAGAGAAAACGATTATTTTAGCTGAAATTGATAGGTTAGAAAAAGAAGCAAGGTCAATTATGGGAAGTCTTGAGAAATATTACCAGTTTAGTGATGAAGAAGTAGAAGTGTATTATAAAGATGATTATAGCGGTCTTAGTTTTGTAAAGCCTAGTACAAATCAAAATGTAATCGTAAGTAAAAACATCAATAATAATGAGTTTACAATTAAAGATGTTTTTTTGCCTGAAATAGAAGATAACGAACAAATAATCGTATATTCAAATGCAGAACATATCGAATTTTCAAAAGGATCGTTATTTTACGGTAGCGCTCAGATTGATACAGGAGCACCAAATAATGAAATAATGCATTTTTTATCTCCATGAATAGTCTGGATATTTCCAAATGCTAAGGAAATTAAATCAGAGGCATATGGCATTGTAGGAACAATTTTTGCACCTGAAGCCACATATGAAACTTTAGGCGGAAGCTTAAAAGTTATTGATAATAATGTAGGTGTAGAAAAAAATGATCGAAAGTATAATGTTTTAGTAGAAGATCCTACTTATTTAAGAGATAATGACGTTATGCTAGAAGTTAATCAAGGGGATAACAAGAAGGATGTATCGAATAACATAGAAGGAAGATTAAAGATAAAAAAGATTGATTTGAGCTTACCAATATTAAAAGGAGCTAGTAAAGAAAACTTAAAAAAATCGGTAGCTAGTTTAGAAGGAACAGGCTCTATTGGAAAGGTAGGAAATTATTGTATAGCTGGACACAGAAGTCAAGCTTATGGTAGAAATTTTAATAGATTAGATGAGTTAGAAGTAGGCGATGAACTAGTGATAGAAACTTTGGAAAAAGAGTATAATTACGTCATTGAAAAAAATTTATGTTAAGCCAGAAGAACTATGGGTATTGGAGGGGGATAAAGAAAATGAAGAAATTACATTAATAACATGCCATCCTATTATTAATCCTACTCAAAGACTCATCATTAAAGGAAAAAGAATATTATAATTAATTATGTAAAATGGTATTTGTTCTAGTATAGCTTGAGGAATTAAAAATATAATAAATATTGGTTAAGTATCCAATTTATGATATAATAAGAAAAAAGGAATCATGAGTACATAAAAAGTTTGTCATACTAGGGGAGGTATTTCTCATGAGTTGGGAACATGAAATTCCAAAAGACTTGGCGGAGAGAATCGTTGTTCTTTTACATGATATTACGGGAAACAATGTAAATATTATGGGGAATAATGGAGAGATCATAGCAACAAATCAGTTAGAACGTTTAGGTACTATTCATGAGGGAGCTAAGAAAATCATGAATGGTGAAGCGCAGAGTATTGCTATTACCAGTGAACAGGCTTCCAGATTGCAAGGCGTTCGACCAGGATTTAATGGCCCTATTTATCATAACAATCGGGTGATTGGGTGCATAGGTATTACAGGAGAACCAAAAGATGTACAACCTCTTCAAAAGCTTGCAGCAGTCATTGTAAAGGATGAGATTGAAAAACAAAAAAATTATGAACGTAGAGAACAATCTATTCGTCAGTTGGCTACTAGGGTGGAAGAGAGTACCCAATCCATCCAAAAAATTTCTCAAGAATCACACAAAATTGTAAAACAAAATAAAGAGTTAGAAAAAATAGCTTTGGATAATGAATCTCATATTATGAACATTAATAAAATATTAACTTTAATTCAGAATGTAGTTGACCAAACGAATCTTCTAGGATTAAATGCTGCAATTGAAGCTGCTAGGGCAGGGGCAGAAGGTAGGGGATTTAGTGTTGTAGCACAAGAGATTCGCAAACTTTCTCTTCATTCAGGAGAGTCTTTAGAAGGAATTTATCCTTTGTTGGAAACAATGAAAAAATCCATGGCCACCATTACAGAAAATGTAAAAAACAATGCAAAAACCACTCAAGAACAAAATGAATTGCTTCAGGAGATTAAAGATGGAATGATAGAAATTCAAAATCAAGTACAAGCTCTGTTATAAAAAAGCCAAAGGCCTTCGATGATTAACGAAATCGAAAGCCTTTGGTTTTTCTTTTTCTTTTTTTACTTAATTTGAATAGAAATCGAAGAATAAAAAGTCCAAAGAATACACCAAACCAGATAGGAATGGCTTTGATAGAAAAAAGAACATCCCATATTGTTCTTCTTTCTATGGTACTAGAAGCGGCCAAAGGAATTTCTGCTAAAATCTGATTGTTTAAAGTGTATTGAACGGTTCCAACGATTTGTTTTTCTTCAATGGGAGCTAGTAATTTGTTTTCTTCTTTAAAGTTTGGATCTAAAAGTTCTTCTTTCCAGAGGATTTGTTTTTGAATTTTAGGAATATCGGAGCTTTTTAATAGTTCTGCAAAACCTTCTGTGGCAGTGACTTCTAATTCGTTAGGCCCTTTTGGTTTTTGTTTGCTCATTTGGATTTTTCCTGCAACCTCATTTGAAGTAATGATTTGGTGAAATTCAAAGTTATTAAAACCATATTCAAAAAGTATTTTTGCTTCAGTCCAGCGTTGATCTTTAGGACTATTGAGTAAGACAGCAATTAAATCAAGGTCTCCTTTTGTTGCAGAAGCTACTAAACATTCACCTGCTGGTGTAGTAAAGCCTGTTTTTATGCCTGTAGCATAAGGATAGTAGGTAGCTTCTTTATTAGAATCGAGTAACAAGTTTCTGTTTCGCCAAGGGATAACTCTTTGTTTTTCTTTATCGTCCATTGTGTAAGTGTAGGTTTTTACAATGTTTCGAAATTGAGGATTTTTCATTGCTTCCTGGGCAATCAAAGCTAAGTCATGAGCCGTTGTGTAATGGTTATCATCATGATATCCGTGGGGATTGACAAAATGGGTTTGATTGGCTCCTGTTTTTTTGGCTCGTTCATTAGCTAATTCAGAAAAATAATGAATGGATTCATCCAAAGAAAGATTTGGGTTTCCAGTTTCTTTTTTAGCAATATAAGTAGCAACAGCAACAGCTGAGTCATTACCTGAGGGAAGCAAAAGACCCATTAGTAAATCTTGTAAGAGGATCTCATCTCCGGGAAGATGTCCAGCTTTACTTGCATCTAAAGGAACTGTATAGACTTCTTTGCCGATGACGACTGTATCTTTTGGATCTGCTAGTTCTAAGGCAAGAAGAGCTGTTAGTATTTTAGTGGTACTAGCAGGATACATTTTTTGAGAGGCGTTTTTTTCATAAAGGATTTTTCCAGTATTTGTTTCCATTAAGAAGATAGCTTCTGTTTGAAAATCCGAAGGAAGGCTAGCAAAAACATTAGAGCAAGTTAAAAAAACAAGGATAATAGTCATGAATAAAGATAATCTTTTTTTCACAGGGGTACTCCTCTCTTCAAAAATAATCTTCTTTTATTGTATCATAATTTTTATAAAAATACATCTTTAGACACAAATTCACAATTTCCTGATTATTTCTATAAAACATAAGATCTTTTATCATTTTTATACTGATTTATTTAGAAATATGATATAATGATGCAGGATGAGGAGGAATTTACTTTATGAAGAAAATAAGATTATTTTTATTGATAGTTGTGTGGAGTTTTTTGATGGCAGGTTGTGTAGACCTTACAACTTCAAATCAGGAAAAACCATTTAAATTAGAGAGTATGAGAGTCCATTTTTTAAATGTAGGACAAGGCAATGCAGTTTTTATAGAAGGAGGAGAAGGGCAGACTCTACTTTATGATGTAGGGGGAGATGGAGATGTAGGAAAACAGATAGTAGATTATATTCAAAAATGTGGTTATGAAAGTTTAGATGTCATGGTCATTAGTCATCCCCACGCAGATCACATGAATGGAGCTCCTTATATTTTAGAAAAGATAAAAGTTCATGCTGTTTATCATCCCAAAGTAACTCATACAACTCAATTATTTGAAGATTTTGTGCAAGGAGTAAAAAAAGCAAATCTTTCTTTAAAACCGGTAAAAGCAGGAATGGAAATTCCTTTTGGAAACATGCAGGTAAAGGTACTAGGACCTTGTTCTGACTATTATGAAGGATTGAATGACTATAGTGTAGTACTTCAGGTAAAGGATGAACATTTTTCGGTGTTGTTAACGGGAGATATAGAAGCATTGGCAGAAGAAGAAGTTATTTCCAGTGGGAAAGATTTACATGCAGATGTTTTGCAAGTTCCCCACCATGGTTCTAGTTCATCGAGTACCCAAGATTTTTTACAAAAAGTAAATCCTAAGTATTCCATTCTTTCGCTAGCAGCAGATAATAAATATGGTCATCCCCACAAAGAAGTAATGGAGCGATTAGTAAAGCTAGATACAGAAATTTTAAGAACAGATGAACAAGGAACCATTGTAGCAAGTTATCAGGGAGATGCTCTTGTTATTGAGACAGAAAAAGGTATTCAAACTCCCAATATGGATAAAAAATATATTGATGAAAAGACAGGGCAAGGCCTAATTAAGGGCAATAAAAACAGCAAAGTATATCATATGCCAGAAGGAGCCCATTATGATAGTGTAAAGGAAGACAATGTCATTTGGTTTCAGACAGAGAGGGAGGCAGTAAATGCTGGCTATCGAAGATCCAAACGATAGGAGGAATGAAGGTATGATTATTTTAGATCGCTTTGAAGGAGAACAAGCTATTTTAGAGATCCATGGCAAAATGAAACAAGTACCTCGCTTGCAAGTAGCAGAAGGAGTACAAGAGGGGGATGTATTGAAAATAATAAATAATCAGTATGTTTGTGATGAAGAAGAAACCATTAAAAGAAGAAAATATATAGAATCCTTAATGAAAAATCTATGGGAAGAATAAAAAATAGCGAGAAAAAGATTGACTTTAAAAAAGATTCCTTGTAAACTAATAGTAGTATTAATTTTGAAATAAATAGGATTGATTTATTGTTAAGAAGCAAATAATATAGAAATTCTAAGAATAGGAGTAGTAGGTAGAAAATTCACTCTGCAGCGAGTTAGGAAAGGTGAAAGCCTAACGATGTGATTTCTATTGAATGGACCTAGGAGAAGCAAGGTGAAGGAGTTTATAGTAGCCAATGCCGGGGGTTTCCCGTTATAGAAATAGGATATCGAGTGGTTTGTTAGTACTCTGTATCTGGATTAAGTGAGATAGAACAATGATTCTATCTAATTTGGGTGGTATCGCGGAAGTAAAACCTTTCGTCCCTAATGATTGGGGATGGAAAGGTTTTTTTATTTGGTAATATATAAAAGGAGGTGATAAGCATGTTGTGAAGAAAACAAAAACGGATGATTTTAATAGAAGAAATATTAAAAAAGTTGATAATGAAAAGGGGAAAAAAAGATGAATATGAAAAAAAATATTGTAACAGCATTGCTTATTGCCATTGGATATATTTTGCATCAGATTGTACCAGGTGCCGTTGGAAGTATGAAGTTTGATATTATGCTTTCTATGATTTTTGTAGCTTTGTTTATTAATCAAGATTTTAAGAATACGATGGTAACAGCTATTTTAGGAGGCATTATTACGGCGATGACAACTACTTTTCCAGGAGGACAATTGCCTAATATCATTGATAAAATTGTAACTTGTATAACTGTTTACGGTATGTTAAAAGCAACAGAAAAGCTACCTTATTCGAAGATTCGTATCGGAGCTATTTCTTTTATCGGAACTGTGATTAGTGGTACGGTATTTTTATTTTCTGCTCTTGTATTGGCAGGTTTGCCTGTGCCTTTTAAAGTTCTTTTTATTAGTATTGTTATTCCTACTTCTATTACTAATGTATTTGTTACAAGTTTCATTTATGGACTTGTGCAGCGTTCAATCAAAATAGCTGGAATTGACTTGTAATAAAAGAAAGATCCTCTGGAAAAAATCTTACATCCAAAGGGTCTTTCTTCATTAATAGTAAGTTTTTTAACAAAAGTAGGATTATATAAAAATCTAACACCATTTCATAAAGACATTTTTGGTTTTACATGATAAAATAAAATTTCATTAAAATATAAGAAGGTAAATGGAAAGGAGATTTTTAATGAAGTATCTGATCTATCCCTTATCTTTAACGAATCATAATTGGGAGTCTATTCCTGTTGCATTTGTAGAACATTTCCCATGGAAAACTAGTGAATATTATCCAAAGACAAAAGCACAACTAGCTTATTCTAAAGAGGGGATTCATGTTCGTCTAGAATCTTATGAAAGTCAAATTGTGGCTTTATATGAAAGATTAAATGATCCTGTTTGTAAAGATAGTTGTATGGAGTTTTTTTTCAATCCTAATCCAGATCATGATGACCGCTATTTAAATTTTGAAATGAATCCCATTGGAACTTTACATGTTGGGTTGGGTATAGGTCGCCATGATCGTAGGCATCTGGATGAGGTAGATCCTAGCGTATTTCAAATAAAAACTTCTGTAACAAAGGAAAGTTTAAAAGATTACCAAGGACCGTCTTGGATTTTAGAATATATGATTCCTTTTGCATGGTTGGAACAGTATTATGGCAGGATTCCTTTTGGAGAAGGTCATCGAATGAAAGGAAACTTTTATAAATGTGGAGACAAAACTATACACCCTCATTTTGGATGCTGGAATCCTGTTGAGAATCTTACTCCTGATTTTCACCGACCTGAGTTTTTTGGGGAATTAATTTTTCATAGCTAATATATGTAGACGCAGGAAAAAGTACAAGATCTATTTATGAAACAGGTCAATTGTCGGTGTAATAGATAAAAGGAAGGAATGAATTTTTTGAGTACAATATTTTCATTTGAGCAAGGGGTACCGAAAGAAATGACAACAAGTTCTAAAGTCCCCTTACAGACTTCAACAAAACATTTTAAAGATGGAAAATATTCATTACGTTGGCAGTTCCAAAAAGGAGATATGCTACAAATACAGCATCCCATTGGATATGTTCCTTTTGATCCTACGTCAAAAAGCCAAGCAAGAGGAACTTTTGCTATTTGGATTTATAATGAAGAGCCTATAGAGGATCAGATTATTTTTGAATTTGGACGTACAGGTCAAATAAAACCAGATTGTTGGTTTTCCTTTAATCTTAATTATACGGGATGGAGAACTGCTTGGGTTATGTTTGAAAGAGATATGGAGGGAATTCCCCGGAAGGAAATGAATCAGCTTGTGATTCATGCACCTAAAAAAGCAGAAGAAGGTAAAATTTATATCGATCAGATTATTCTTTCTACCCAATTGGATCCAAGGCACCCCACAAGAGATTACCAAGTACCTTTTGTAAATCGCGAAGCAGATCATAAAGCAAATAGTCATTGGTTAAGTTTGTTTTTATTTTCTGAATATCTTAAAAAAACATCTGTGGTTGTAAAAGAGAATAAAAATGCAAGAGAAGATATGGATTTTATAGAAAAAAAATACACATCCTATGTAATGGACAGTTATCAAGAAGATAAGAAAACCTTACAAGAATTAAAACAAGAGTTTGCTACATATGAAATGGATAAGCAACAAGGGATTATTACAGGACGTTCCATTGATTATATTCATTATCATGCTATTTATCCTGATAAACAAAGGAAAGAAATGAAGACTTTATTACGTACAATTCCAATTAAGGAATGCGTGGCGTTTTTAAAAAGATTAGCTGTGTTTCATCATTTTTCACAAGAAGAAATGGAGCAAAAACAGGTAGAGGATATGTTTTGTTTGCTTTTGGAACATCTGTTGGATCAAGGTTGGAGTGAAGGAAGTAGTTTAGGCACAGTACATCATTTAGGATATTCTTTACGAGATCATTATTACTCTGCCTTATTTTTAATGAGAAATTCATTAAAAAAGAGAAATCTATTATCAGAAGCTCAAAAGGCAGCTGCTTGGTTTAGTGGTATGGGAAGAATTTTTCTTGTAAAGGAAGAACGAAAAAATATTAATATGGATACACTAAATACTCAGTTGCAGGGTATCTTAGTTAGTATTTTATTAATAGAGGATGAAACTTCGAAATCATTTTATCTAGAAAAATTTAGTCAATGGTTAAGTGATTGTTTACAACCAGCAGAAGGATTAGAAGGCCCTTTTAAAAGAGATGGATCTGTATACCATCATTGTAATCATTATCCTGCTTATGGGGTAGGAGGATTACAAGGATTAACCCCTGTTATTTATTTCTTAAGTGGTACTCCCTATGCTGTTGCTAAATCAGCTCATGATTTGGTTAAAAAAGCTGTTCTTTATATGCGATTGTATTGTAATAAGTATCAATGGTTAATAAGCCTTTCTGCTCGTCACCCGAAAGGATGGGGTGAACATAGTGAGCTAAAGCTTCAACCTTTCTTATATATGGCATTAGCGGGAAGTCCTGATGGAAAGCAATCAATCGATGAGGATGTGGCTAGGGCTTATATGCGTCTAGCATCCGACCAAGACCCGTGGAAACAACGATTTGTACAAGAAGGATTCGAAGAAGAAAAGGATCCAGAAGGTCATTGGACAATGAATTATGGAGCCTTATCCCTTCATCGAAGAGATCATTGGCTTGTTGGGGTTCGAGGACATAGTAAATATTTGTGGGGGAATGAAACCTATATAAATGCCAATCGGTATGGCCGATATATTACTTATGGACATGTGGAAATTATGAGTGGTGGAAACCCTGTCAATCATCGTGATAGTGGTTTTGTTCATGACGGATGGGATTGGAATCGTTGGCCGGGTACAACCACCATTCATTTACCTTGGGAGAAATTAAGATCTGATGTTCGAAATTTAGATACCCATAGTGGCTTTGAAGAAATGTTAATTTCAGATGAGGCATTTGCTGGAGGACTTAATATCGAAAATAAAAATGGAATGTTTGCCATGAAACTTCATGAACATCCTAAGTATCATGGATCTCATAGAGCTATTAAGTCGGTTTTCTTTTTTGATCGATATGTGATTTGTTTAGGATCTAACATTGAAAATGACCAGAGGGATTATCCTACAGAGACTACATTATTCCAAAATCATTTAGCCACCATAGAAGAACCTATATGGATTCAAGAAGAACAAATACAACAATTCCCTTACGAAAAGGAAGATAATGGAAATCAAAGCTTTTGGCTTATTGATAATCAAAGTAATGGATATTATATTCCGAAGGGACAAAAAGTAAGGATACTACGTAAAAAACAAGATTCCAAATCTCAGGATTTTAGCGAAGATACTCAAGGTAATTTTGCAACAGCTTATTTATCACATGGGAAAGCACCTAAAAATGAATCATATGAATACGCAATTATTCTACAAACTAATTTGACAGAAATAAAGGAGATGAAAAAAGAAATTCAACAGGGACTCCTTTATGAGGTTCGACAAAAAGATGAAAAGGCTCATATTGTTGTTGATAAACAAAAAAACATAACAGCCTATGCTTTTTTTGAACCCTGTTGCAATTTAAAAGAAGGTATGATCCAATCTGTCGATACTCCTTGTATGATTATGACCAAGCAAGAACAAAAACAAATGGTGTTAAGCATTTGTGATCCGGATTTAAGGTTATATGAAGGAATTGATGAAGATCAGTATGACGAAGATGGAAACCGTAGAGAAGTTAGTATTTATTCAAGAAAATGGCGATTATCAAAAAGTATTTCTTCTAAGATTCAAGTAGTAGTGCGAGGGAATTGGGGATTGATAGAAAAAAGTTCTTGTTGTCAAATAATCCAGTATAATGAAGACGAGAATGTAACAGTACTAGAATTTCAATGTAGAGAAGCAATACCAATAGAGCTTACAATGATTCAGTTATAATAAAGAAACACGTCCTTTAGGCTTTTTTCCCAAGGACGTGTTTCTTTATTATAATTTTTGTGTTTCGGTTTCATGTTGCTTTCGATATTCACCAGGAGTAATACCGGAAAGCTGCTTGAATCTTCGAATGAAACTCGATACATTGTAATAACCAACAAGGTGTGCGATTTCTTTTAAAGGGATGTCTTCTGTTAATAATAATTCTTTTGCTTTTTCCATACGAAGATAGGTAACGTAGTCAGATATGGTTTGTCCACTAACATCTTTAAAATATTGACTAAAAGCAGGCAGAGACATTTGAAATTCATCTGCAGCATTCTGTATGGAAAATTGATGGGAATCAAAGTTTTCCTGAAGGTATTTGACGATTTCTTGGATTAGATCTTGTTCTTGTTTTTCTTTGTGTTCTTTTATATATTGATTTAAATCGTAACATAATTGTTTAATGACATCTGTAAGTTCCTCAACGGTTTCAAACTTTGTTAATGATAAAATGTCCGGATACTGAGTATTAAGAACAAATTCTTGATGAAGTTCGTGCATGGTTTGAGCCACTCCATTAATGAGATCAAAGCAAAGGCCTCTAGCTACAAATAAAGGGATAGGAGTATTTTGAATAAAATCCAATAATTCTTTGAGTATATCATCAACTTCATCCATTCGACCTTGTTTTATAGATTGTTTTAATGTAGTCATTTGTCGAGTTGGATAAGGGCTAACAGCAGTTTGCTGTGCCATAACGTATTCAAAAAAAATAACTTTTCCATTTCCTTGTATAAAGCGATAATCTAAGGCAGTAATGGCTTCTAAGTAAGACTCTGGGATAGAAGAAAAATCTGAATATGCTTTACCCACTCCGATTGTCACAGGAGAGGAAAGGACTTGTGTAAGAGTCTTTTGTTGAAGTTCTATGAGAGTTCGTTCAATATAACATAAAGCAGATTCATCAATATTAAAAATAAAAATAATGGCGTTATTTTGCAAATCTTCCCGGCCGTAACCTTGCATGAAATTAGGTAATTGTTCTTCAATTATTTTAATAATGGATTGCTTTTCTTGCTGTTCTATAGGCTGTGTAGAATGAACTTGAAAGATAGCAACAAAATAACAGTTTTTTGTAAAAGAAACTCCGATTTCTTTCCCTTTGGAATTACTTTCTTCAATATTTTTAATATGACCATTTAAAATTTGAAATAACAGATAAGGTTTTGCCGCATATTGATGGGCTTTTACTTTTCCTTGCAATTGTAAGTTTTCATTCGAAAGATGATCTAAAGTATTTTTAATGGCTTCAATTTCATTAGAGGAAGTATTATTATTCCATAGCTTTTCTGTATACAGCTTTAACTGTCGAATTGGATTATAATTTAAGGTAATCATTCCATAAGTTGCAACACTTCCAAGAAGAACGATAATGAGAAGCACATACATAAATCTTTTTTGTGCTATTTTTATTTTGGCCATTACTTGTTCTACTGGTGTCAAGGTTACATAGCTCCATTTTGTTTGGGGAGAAGAAACATAGGATAAAAAATATTTTTCTTTGTTTAATATAATAGTTTCTTGCTGATTTTTATTAGAAGAAGAAAGAAAATTTTGGAACTCTTGAGAAAAAAGATAGTCTTCATATCGCAAAGCAGTAATAATATTATTTTCATGGTCTAAAATAATGCTATTTTCGTCATATCCTTTTAATTCTTGCTGTAACATATTTTGAAAAGCTTTCTCAGGAATCAGAAATAATACGGTTCCATATGGGTTTATATTTGTATTGGATAAAGGGTATAAAAAAGTAAGCATATTTTCTTTTTCATTAGGAAAAGTAGTTACTGGCTCACCCAAACGAACCAAAGGGGATTGTAATGAAAGCAATGTATTTGTAAACTCTTCTTCTGACCAATTTTCATAGTGATAAATATAATTAATAAACCTAGAAATTTCATAAGAGCTAGTAGAAGAGTACAAAAAATGATCCCCACGATAGTATAAAATAATATCTTCTAATAGGGGATTAATCGTTGTATAACTTTTTAATTCATCTCTTGCCACCATTCCTTTTAAAGGAGAATTTTGAAAATAAAAAGGACGGAGATCTTTATTTAAAAAGATTTGGGATCGAATTTGATCCAATTGAGATAATTGCGTATCAATTTGATTACTAATATTGTTAAGTCGATTTAAGTTGTTTGTCAAAACTTCTTCTTTCAGTATCTTCATAAAATTTCCATATACAAAGGTCCCCATGATAACAATAGGAATTAATAACATCACCATATAGGAGAGTACATATTTATAAAATAGTTTGGATTTTTTAGTATGGGTGAACAATAGGATACACTCCTTATGAAGATTTTTATATAGTCTTTGTTTTTTTATGGTTATAGTATAACATATTGAACAAATAATGAAAAGAGATATTACCTTTATAGCAAACCTAAGTAAAGCTAGGATTTACCTAGGTTGCATACTCTAAAAAAATAGCATATAAAAATTGCATACTCTAAAAAAATAGCATGTTTGCTATTTTTAATGATTTGAGAAGTTTTTTTAGTGCAGCATATTGACTAAATAATGTAAATTGACAACACTCTTATTAGGCTCTTATAATAAAACACGAAAGATACTTAAAAAAAGGCAAAAAAGGAGACTCAAATTATGCAAGGTATACAAAAAGCAAAGGGGGAGAGGTCCCTTCGTTCCCAGATAGGGAAAAAACAAAAAGTGCACAAGCAGTCATTTATTAAAAAAATCATAAAAACAGTAAAGAAAGATTATCAATTATATTTATTGGCATTACCTGCCATTGTTTATTTTATTTTATTTCATTATTGGCCTATGTATGGCGTTCAAATCGCTTTTAAAGATTTTATTGCAGTAAAGGGAATTACAGGAAGTCCTTGGGTAGGATTTAAACATTTTGAACGTTTTTTTACATCTTTTCAATTTTGGAGATTGATGAAAAATACTTTAGGTATTAGTATTTATCAATTGGTAGCTGGTTTTCCCATTCCTATTATTATGGCTCTTTTATTAAACCAAACAAGAAATAAGAGGTTTAAAAAAGTGGTTCAGACAGTAACGTATGCACCCCATTTTATATCTGTCGTTGTATTAACAGGAATGATGTATATTTTCCTTTCACCTAGAAATGGAATTGTTAATCAATTTATTGGTTTATTTGGAAAGGATTCTGTTTTTTTCTTAGGTGATCCCAAATATTTTAAGAGTGTATTTGTATTTTCAGGAGTTTGGCAAAATGCAGGTTGGGGAAGTATTATCTATTTAGCTGCTCTTTCAGGAATTAATCCTGAACTGTATGAAGCGGCGAAAGTCGATGGGGCCACCAAGCTTCAGACCATATGGAATATTGACATTCCAGGTATTATGCCAACAGCTGTTATTTTGCTAATTATGAATGTGGGAAGAATTATGGACGTTGGTTTCCAAAAAGCATATTTACTTCAAAATTCTTTAAATGTAGAAGCTTCTGAGATTATTGCTACCTATATTTATAAAATTGGTTTGCTTCAATCCCAGTATAGTTACTCTACTGCTATTGGGTTATTTAATACAATTATTAATATTATTTTATTGGTATCTGTGAATAAAATTGCTAAAAAAGTTAGTGATACAAGCTTATGGTAAAAAGACGAGGTGATAAAATGAAGACTTCTATTAAAAGAAGTAAAGAGGACTTAATTTTTGATATTATTAATTATACTGTTTTGACTTTAGCTTTATTTGTTGTAGCTTACCCGTTGTATTTTATTGTTATTGCATCTATTTCTGATCCAGATGCGGTTAACAATGGATTAGTGTGGTTGCTTCCAGTGGGAATTACGGGAGAAGGTTATGAAAGGATTTTTCAAGATAGCCGTATTTGGTTAGGATATAAAAATACTTTTATTTATACCATTGTAGGAACTTTGATCAACATTACATTAACGATGATGATTGCGTATCCTTTATCACGCAAAGATTTTTCTGGAAAAAAATTTCTGATGATTTTTCTGATGATTACCATGTATTTCAATGGGGGATTGATTCCTACTTATCTGGTAGTAAAAGATTTGCATTTGAATAATAGTTGGTGGGTTATGGTCATTTTAGGAGCGGTTAGTGTTTACAATGTGATTATTGCTAGAACCTTTTTACAAAATAATATTCCGGAAGAACTTTATGAAGCAGCATCGATTGATGGATGTTCCCATTTTGTATTTTTCATTAAAATGGTTTTACCCTTATCAAAGGCTATTATTGCAGTTTTGACTTTATATTATGGAATTGGACATTGGAATGAATTTATGCGTGCTCTAATTTATTTACGAGATGAAAAATTATATCCTTTACAGATTATTTTACGTTCGATACTTGTGCAGAATATGTCACAAGATCCTATGATGGGAGATGTTGAGAACGCAGTAGAAATGGCAAGAATAGGAGAACTGATCAAATATGGAGTTATTATTGTTGCCAGTGTACCTGTTTTATTGTTGTATCCATTGTTACAAAAATATTTTGTACAAGGGGTTATGATAGGGTCTGTAAAAGGTTAATACCTTTTTACAATAAAAAAATCATAATACAATGGATATATCCAAGCAAAATGAATCAGTGTTTTATAAGAGTTTAGATTCTTATAATGGAGCATTTTGTTAATAATGATGTATCTATGAAAAAGGAGAGAAAAAGAATGAAAAGAACAATCAGTGCTATTTTATGTATGCTTTTAGTCTTAAACATGGCACTTGTAGGCTGCAGTAAAAAAGATGAGTCTACAGATAATTCCTCTACCTCTACTTCTACCTCACAAGAAACAAAGAAAGAAACAGAGAAAGCGGAGAATGAGAATTTTAACAAAACAGGATTACCTATTGTTAAAGAACCTGTTACATTACGAATTGCAGGGGCAAAAAATCAAGCCATTGCAAAAAGCTATGATGAATTACAATTTTTCAAAGATTTAGAAGAAAGAACCAATGTTCATATTGAGTGGGATATCACTCCTAATGAAGGTTGGCAAGAAAAGAAAAGTCTAATTTTTGCTAGTGGAGATTTACCTGACGCTTTTTATGGCATGTGGGTATTACAAAATGGAGCTTATACAGAAAATGATCTTTTTAACTATGGGCAACAAGGATTATTACTTCCTCTAGAAGATTTAATGAAAGAATATGCTCCTAACTTAACAAGCTTTTTGGATGAAAATTCACATTATGTTAAGGATATTACAGCACCAGATGGACATATTTATGGTTTACCAGGTATTGATGAAAGTTCTCCTGCTGTTACAGAAGCTTTTTTCATTAATACTGATTGGTTAAAAAAAGTAGGTAAAGAAATTCCAACAACAACAGATGAACTTTATGATGTATTAAAAGCCTTTAAAGGAAAAGACTTAAATGGAAATGGTAAAGAAGATGAAATTCCTATGTCTTTTCGATTCAAAGATGGAAATAAGGGCATTTATTCTTTATTTGGTTCTTTTGGACTTCTTGATAGTCGTACTCATATTATCTTAGATAATGAGAAAGTTATTTTTACAGCTATGCAACCAGAATATAAAGAAGCTATCCAATATTTTCATAAATTATTTGCTGAAGGTTTAATCGATCAAGAAGCTTTTACCCATGATGGTAAAGTATATGATTCTAAAGTAAAAAACAAAGAGCCCATCATTGGTTCCTTTGTAGCTTGGGGATTAAACAGTATGTTTGGAACAACAGAAGTGGATTATGCTCCTGTTCTACCTTTAAAAGGGCCAAGAGGGGATCAAAAATGGTCAAGACGTCCTGGTGGACTTCGAAGTAAAGGAGCTTTTGTTATTACTTCTGCTTGTAAGTATCCAGAAGTAGCTATGCGATGGGCAAATGAATTGTATGAAGAAGATACAGCTATTCAATCTTATCGTGGAATGTATGGAGTTGCTATTGAAAAAACACCTGAAGGTAAAATTAAACCCATTACACCTCCAGAAGGTAAAAAAGCAGGAGAATTACGCCATGCAGAATCTCCAGGAGTTAGCTCTCTTCATTTTATGCCAAAAGCTTTTGTAGAGAAAAATGTACAAACAGATGGAAATCGAGAAAAAGATGAATTAGATGCAATGTATATTCCTTTTATTCCAGACAAAGTACTTCCAGAGCTTTTCTATACACAAGAACAAAGCGAACGCTTAGGTATTTTACAATCAGATATTGTTGAATATGCTAATGAAATGTATGCAAAATGGATGATGAATGGTGGCATTGAAGAAGAATGGGATGCCTATGTTAAAAAGTTAAAAGACATGGGTGTGGAAGAAATGGTTCAAATCTTACAAGATGCTTATGATGTATATGCAAATGCCAAATAACATGATACAATAAGAATATATCCTAAGAGCAATAAAAGCTTTTAGGATATATTCATTTAAATCTATAATTCAGTTATGTATAAGGAGTAAGGGTATGAGGTAATATATAAAAAAGAAACAATATATAGGAATGATCATCTTGCTGGAATGATGTTAAAGTGATACCAAAGATTTTTCTTCTGGATTGATAATTTATAAAAAGGAGGAATAGGCATGATTAATTACCAAAGAGTGGTAAAAGAACCGCTGAAAGAAGATTGGCAAGCCCTTGCAATGCATATTAATGATGAGGTTTTTGTTAAAGCTTTGGATCGAGTGATTGATATAGTGGGCGAGAATTTAGATACATTTACAGAAAAATTTCCCTCTGCTGGAGGTGTTGATGGTGTGTATCAACCTACCAATAATGCAGATACATTTGTATATTCGGATTGGACCAGTTCTTTTTGGACAGGTATGGTATGGCTAGCTTATGAACTAACAGGAGAAGAAAGGTTTAAAAACGTAGGATTAATTCACTCTAAAAGTTTTCGGGAAAGATATGAAACCAATGATATTTTGGATCATCATGATATAGGCTTTCTTTATAGTTTATCTTGTGTTGCTGCATATAAAGTAACAGGAGATGAATTTTCTAAGGAAACGGCTTTGTTGGCAGCCCAAAAGTTAGCAGGACGTTATCGTGAAAAGGCTGGCATTATTCAACGTGGGGGACCTATTGATGATATTGAACATCCTTCTACAGGAGAATTTATTATTGATTGCTGTATGAATCTCCCCTTACTTTATTGGGCGTCTCATATGACAGGAGAAAAAAAATATTATGATATGGCTTATGCTCATATTCAAAATGCAGCTAATTTTATGGTAAGAGATAATGGAGCTACTCACCAAAATTTTAAAAAGGATATCCATAGTGGAGAGCCTATACGTGGTTGGACAAGTCAAGGAGATGGAGATGATCGAGGTTGTTGGTCAAGGGGACAGGCGTGGGCCATTTATGGTATGCCTATTAGTTACACTTATACAGGAGATGCATCTTTACTAGAAATTACAAAAAGAGTGGCCAACTACTTTTTAAATCGACTACAGTCTGATTATTGTGCCAATTGGGATTTTCTATATCAATCGGACGAAGGTCAACGTGATAGTTCAGCAGTGGCTATTGCAGCTTGTGGTTTGTTAGAACTAGCAAAGCAATTACCCCTTTTAGATCCCGATCGTAAGACTTATGAAGCAGCAGCCAAAACGTTGATAGCCAAATTAATTGAACATTATATGTATGGAGAAGATGAGGGATCAAATGGCGTTTTAAAGGCAGGAGTTTATGCTTATAAAACTAATTTATGTGTCAATGAACCTGTAATTTGGGGAGATTATTATTTTATGGAAGCCCTCGTAAGGTTGACTCGTTCTTGGCGAATGTATTGGTAATAAAAAAGCAGAAAGAGATTATCGATTTTCTCTTTCTGCTTTTATTTTCTCTGCAAAAGCTTTAGGGGTAAGTCCTGTATATTTACTAAAAACACGAATAAAGCTGTTGGAACTATTAAAACCAACCATTGTACTTAGATCTGCAATTTTGATATCTGGATTTTCTCCAAGAAATTCTTTGGCTTTTTCGACTCGATAATTATTCAAGAAATTTTTAAAAGTATCATCACTTAGCTTTTTAAATAAAGAACTACAATATTTAGGAGAAATATTAAACCTAGCAGCCATATCATTAAGCATGATATCATCAGAATAGTTTTCATAAATATAATTTAGCATATCAGACAGTAACTCATCATCCATGTTTTGATTCTTGATTTTAACCCCTTCAATAATTCCCTTTATGATCTGTTTTAGTTTAGAAACAATACTAACATCGTTCCAAGAGTTATATAGATTATCAAAATCAACATCTCGATTTAGTAGTTGTTCAGGAGTTGTTTTAAGTTCTTGAAAAACACGGTTAAGGGTTCCAATCAGTGCAAAAATAAAGCTTTTAAGCGTGTCTGGCGCCAGGTTTCGATATTGTATGTTTTCACGAATCAGTTCGTCAAAGATATCAAGGGCAGATGTTTTTCCCTCTACCATACTTTGAAGCAGTTTATTTTCAGTAAGTAGGGGGTAATAATAGGTAGTAGCAACCAAATCAGCGACTTGTTGCATCGTAAGAATTTCGCTTTTACCATAGAGATATTTATATTCTAATATTTTTAATGCTTCTTTAAAACAGTGTTGAATATTTTCAACTCCTATTTTAATGTCGCTGATAGAAATTTTAAGTTCAATATTTTCATCAATACCTTGAATTAAAGAAAGAATACTTTCCTTTGCTTTTGACAACGTATTGGTTTGGATAATAATTGCACAAGTATTGTAGCTAATATTAACATATTGAAGAGAATGATCTTCTTGGGCAGACGAATAAATATTATTTTTATATAAGAAAATTTCGTTATCAGAAAATCCGTCCATGGTATTTTGGAATTCAATGAGTGCTACACAATAATTTTTTGGTTCAACTCTAAAATGATCATAAATATCACTGTCAATATTGGTTCCATATAATAAGTCACGATAAAAACGTTGTGATAGAAGAAGGTTTTTTTCAGCAATGGCGGTTTGAAGCTGTTGGCTTAAAATTTTTATTTGATGAGTATTTTGTTTTAAAATCTGAAATTCATCAATAATAGGTTCATTGGAATCCTCAGGTAAAATATCAGAGATCACCTCTTTTACAGGCTTATAA
>JAAYNZ010000136.1 GCA_012520595.1 Candidatus Epulonipiscium sp.
CAACAAGAATCTTTTAGTGATTCCTTATTGGAATATCCTCAATATACTCGTCCACCAGTATTTCTTGAACAACCTGTTCCAGAAATACTACTTTCAGGTCATCATAAAAAAATTGAACAGTGGCGCCACGAACAATCTTTGATTCGTACTATAAATCGGCGACCTGATTTATTAAAAAATGCAAAATTAAGTAAAAAAGATTGGACATTTATTAAAAAAAATAAAAAAGAATCCTTGCAGTAAAAATCTTTCGCAGAAAGATAAAAAAGATTTGCATTTTAAAAAAGACTATGATAGAATTTATAATTGTGAGTACGGCGGTCCTCTGATACTTATTGAGTATTCATGAACGTCTAGTATGGAAGGAGGGTAACTCATGAACGAAATCATTCGAAAAATTGAACAAGAACAATTACGAAAAGATATTACAAACTTTAATGTAGGAGATACTGTTCGAGTATATGCAAAAGTAAGAGAAGGAAACCGTGAAAGATTACAAATGTTTGAAGGCGTTGTTCTAAAAAGACAAAACGGAGGTATCCGTGAAACTTTTACTGTAAGACGAATTTCTTATGGTGTAGGCGTAGAAAGAACTTGGCCTGTTCATTCTCCTAATATTGATCGAATTGAAGTAGTAAGAAAAGGTAAAGTAAGAAGAGCACGATTGCATTATTTACGTGATCGTGTAGGTAAAGCAGCAAAAGTAAAAGAAGTATTATAATAAAAGGGGACTAGTAAGTCCCTTTTTGTGTATTTAAGAAAGTAGGTGTATTATGCCTAATATAAATGAAGAACAAAGTGAACCCTCTTTTGCCATACAAGTATTTGAATGGATATGGGACATTTTTATTGTATTAATTATTGTCTATCTCATCATTACTTTTGTAGCCCAAAACACAAAAGTAAGCGGTCATTCCATGGAACCTACCTTACACAACAATGATGCTGTAATTGTAAATAAATTTATTTATCATTTTAAAACACCTCACCAAGGAGATATTATTGTATTTCCCTATCAGAAGGATCCCTCTAAAAAATATATTAAAAGAATTATAGGTTTACCAGGAGATATAATAGATATAGAAAATGGTATGATTTATATAAATGGTCAAATACTCCACGAACCCTATATCATAGAGTCATGGAATGTAAAAGGTAATATTTCATATCCTTTTAAAATTCCTGAAAATACTTATTTTGTTATGGGAGATAATCGAGATTATAGTGCTGATAGCCGATTCCAAGATGTAGGCACAGTACAAAAATCTGAAATTTTTGGAAAAGTTTGGATACGTATATGGCCACTTAAAAATATAGGTGCAGTAAAGTAGGTGAAGTAGATGGATTTGAACATACAATGGTACCCTGGTCATATGACTAAAACAAAACGTTTGATTACGGAAAATTTAAAGTTAGTAGATATTGTTATTGAGTTGTTAGATGCTCGTATTCCTATTAGCAGTAAAAATCCTGACTTTGATCTTTTAGCTAACAATAAACCTAGAATTATTATTATGAATAAAAGTGATCTTGCAAATGAACAAAAAAACCTAGAATGGAAACAATGGTTTGAACAAAAAGGCTTTGGAGTAATATTAGTTAATTCTATTACGGGTAAAGGAATTGGACAGGTGCCTGAACAAGCAAAAAAAATGCTTACAGAAAAAATTGAAAGAGATCGACAGCGTGGCCGTATTTTTCGCCCTATTCGTGCAATGGTTGTGGGTGTTCCTAATGTAGGAAAATCTACATTTATTAATAAGCTTGTAGGAAAGGCTACAGCAAAAACAGGTGACCGCCCTGGAGTAACAAGAGGAAAGCAATGGATAAAAATAAAAAAAAACTTTGAGCTTTTAGATACCCCTGGAATTTTATGGCCCAAATTTGATGATGCTAAGGTAGGTTTGCATTTAGCTTTTACTGGAGCTATTAAAGACGATATTTTAGATATTGAAGAAATTGCTTTGGAATTTATCCGCTTTTTTCAATTGACTTTTCCACAAGCCTTAGAGCAAAGGTATGGTTTAATGGCTCATGATTTATTAGGAACGCCGTTAGACATTTTATTATGTATAGGAAAAAAACGTGGTTTTTTAAAAAGTGGAGGAGAAATAGACACTTTACGAACAGCTCAAGTTCTTTTTGATGAATTTCGAGGTGGAAAATTAGGCCGATTTACATTAGAAAATATTCCAAGTGCTTTTAATGGTTAAATGCAGCTCTGCTGCATTTTTTTACGTTGAAGAATACAGGGATTTTTTCCGATATATATACTAGTAAAGGAGAATTTTTATTATGACAAAACAAAAGTCTTTAGCAAATATTGAATCTGAATTAAAGCAACTTCCTGCAGAGTCACTACCTCAAGCATTACAAAAACTAGAACAAGATTCGAGAAAAGGTGCTCAAATTTTAGCACAAAAAGCGAAAAAAAAACTAGAACAAATAAAAAAAGAAAAGGAAAGATTAAAAAAGCTATGGACATATGAGGAAAAATATTATTCTGAAAACCAAGGACTCATAGCAGGTATTGATGAAGCTGGACGTGGTCCCCTTGCTGGGCCTGTCGTAGCCGCAGCTGTTATTTTACCACCCAAAATTTATATTCCTCATTTAAATGACTCAAAAAAATTATCCTATGATACTCGTGAACAACTTTATGACATCATACAAAAAGAAGCTTTAGGTATCGGAATTGGAATCATTGATCCTGAAACCATTGATCAAATTAATATTTTACAAGCGACAATAAAAGCAATGATAGAAGCTGTCGACCAATTAAAAATAGAGCCAAGCATTCTTTTTATTGATGCTCTTTCTCTCCCAGAAGTTCCTTTACAACAAGAAAAAATAATCCAAGGAGATCAAAAAAGTGCTTCTATTGCAGCTGCTAGTATTATTGCAAAAGTTACACGAGACCACCTAATGGAACAATGGGATGAACTATATCCTGAATATGGTTTTAAACAAAATAAAGGCTATGGTACAAAACAACACATAGAAGCCATCCATACCTATGGTTTATCCCCCATCCATCGTAGAACATTTCAAATCCCAAAAAAATCCTAACTAGAAAGGAGTAAAAATATATGCGTATTGAGCATGACCCTTTTATCTCCATTCCAAGAGAACATTCCATATCTTCTACAGAATCTATGGCCTCTTATCAATCTGGTGATATAATAAAAGGGACTGTTCTAGATCTTACTTATGATGAAATTCTGCTTCAGCTCAATGATGGACAAAAAATAAAAGCACAAATGTCAAATTTACTAGAACTACAGATAGGGAAATCATTTTATTTCCAAATCGACTCTTTTTCTCAAAATCAAATTTTTCTTACTCTTTTTCAAAAAGAAACGAAAAATACAAAATTGGATTTCATATTGCATGTATTAGAAAAAGCGAATATGATTCCAAGTCCCAAAAACATACAGATTGTAGAGTTGCTTTTAGAACATCAACTACCTATTGATCGAGAACATATTCAAAAAGCATTATTTTATATGCATATAGTAGATAAACCTACGGTTGAAAATATGATCTTGCTTCTTAACAAAAACATTCCCCTTTCGAAAGAAAATATTCTTGGATTTGAAGAGTATATCGTTACTAGGATTCCTTTAGGAGATCGCATTAAAAATCTTTTTCAAGAATTGAATGAAAAATTAAATCCCTCCTTGAAAGAAAATGTAGACCTAGTATGGTTACAATATCAACAGCAAAAAAAAGAATATATTATTTCCATCCTTGAAACATATATTGAACAAAATCAGTTTAAAACAAAAGGGAACCCATCTTTTTTAGCAAAAGAAGACCTATCCCTTTCCACTATAAAAGATCTAAAAGTACTACATTTACTTCAAAAGGATGAGAAACTTCTTGCTATTTTTAATGATTTATTGCTTCAACCTAAAGAAAAATCAGCAAAGACAATGGAGTATTTATCCGTCCAAAAATTAACTTCAAATTTAGATTGCTTTCAATGTTTTCCTTTAAAACTGCAAGAAATTTCGAATCCCAATGCAGTACAAATTTATTATCAACGTCTATATGAAAAATTATATATTTTAGAAAAAACATTTAATAACTTGGACAATAAATTTCAAAACACTAGTTGGAGTAATATGGAAACAATTAAGTTAGATATACAAAATCTTAAGCAAGGCCTTGAATTTATAAATGCTTTTAATCAATATGAATCTTTTCTTCCGATTCCATTACAGTTTTCAAAAGAAATTTGTACAGGAGAACTTTATTTATTTAAAAACAAAAAACAACAAAAGAAACAAAAGAAACACATTTCAGCTCTTTTATGTCTTCAACTAACTACATTAGGTCCAGTTGAAGTTTTCATACAAAAAGAAATGAGTCAAGTATATTGCCAATTTAAAGTAAAAAATAAAGATATAGAACATTTATTTAAAAAACAATTATCTATATTACAAAATGTACTTTATAAAAAAGGGTATACTCTAACTAGTGCAGTATCTACGATAAAAGATAAAACCATGTCGATTATTCATCTTGCGAATAGAGAAGAAGAAGCCAACATAAAAACCAAACAATATTTCTTTGATAAAAAGGTGTGAAAGAATGAAGAAACAAATTAAAAAAGCAGCAGCTTTGCAATATACTCCTGATCAAACTGCCCCTCAGATCATTGCCAGAGGCAAAGGAGTCGTTGCAGAAAATATTCTTACAAAAGCATCGGAACATGAAATACCTATTTATGAAGATTCCAATTTAGTAGAATCTCTCATGCATTTGGATCTTGGGCAAGATATTCCTCCTGAACTTTATGAAATTGTAGCAGAAATCTTGATTTTTCTTCAAGATTTAGATACACTTAAAGGGAATTAAGATAGGGTGGGATGAATGAAAAATTTGCGAATGATTGGTGCATGTGGAGAAGATTTAGCTTTTACTTATTTAGAATCATTGGGCTATCATATACTTGAAAAAAACTTTCGATGTAAAATTGGCGAAATTGATTTGATTGCACAACATAATGAATCTATTGTTTTTATTGAAGTCAAATACCGACGTACTTTATCTTATGGTTATCCTTGCGAAGCCGTACATCGAACTAAACAAAAAACTATTTCAAAAGTAGCTCTCTATTATTTGAAAAAATACAACTTGTTTGATTCAAGTTGTCGTTTTGATGTGGTAGAAATTATTCAAAATAAGGATGAAACACAAATTCATCTTATCCAAAATGCTTTTATGGTTTAGTTATTTTATTAAGAAAGGAAGAATTATTTGAATATCCCTATGCAAACAAGTACGTATACAATGCATCAACAAGAAGATTTATTTTACTTGACTTTTACTGCATTGGATAATACTAAAATAGTAAATCATGGTTTTAGTACTCGATTTGGTGGCATTAGTCAAGGTATTTTTGAATCTCTGAATTTAGGACTTTATTCAGGTGATCTTTCTAAAAACCTCAAATATAATTATAAGAAATTTTGTACTGCCTTAGGCGTTAACAATCAAGATCTTGTTTTGTCCGATCAAATTCATGAAACAAAAATTTATTGTGCAACAAAAAAAGATCGAGGTAAGGGCATTATAAAAGAAAGCGATCTTAAGGGAATTGATGGTTTAATAACCAATGAATTAAAAGTTCCGTTAATTACTTTTTATGCAGACTGTGTTCCCTTGTTTTTTGTGGATCCAATACAAAGGGTAATTGGATTGGCCCATGCAGGCTGGAAAGGCACTGTAAATAAGATAGCAAAAGCAATGGTGCAAAAATTTCAATCCTATTATCATTCTAATCCCCAAGATATTTTAGTAGGAATTGGGCCTTCCATCGGTCCTTGTTGCTTTGAAGTTGATGAACCTGTTGCTCATATTTTTCAAAAACAAATTACAGGTGACAATTGGATACAATCTTTTAAAAATGGAAAATATAAAATAGACTTATGGAAGGTAAATCAGCAAATTTTATTAGAAACAGGTATCCCTAAAAACAATATTTCCATTATGGGATTATGTACCAAGTGTCATAAAGACATTTTTTTCTCTCATCGTGGACATCAAGGTAAAAGAGGCAGTTTAGCTGCCATTATGGAGTTAAAAGAATAAAAAACAGGAGCTTATATTGTGAATAGAAAAAAACAAAATATTATTATAAAAGTACTCCCTAATAGTATTGCGCAAGAATTATCCATCGAACCTGGAGATATTTTGCTACATATTAATCAAAAGGATATTCAAGATGTTTTTGACTATCGATATCAGATATCAGATGATTATATCGAAGTTGGTATTTTAAAACCTAACGGAGAAGAATGGCTTTTAGAAATTGAAAAAGGCATGAATGAAGATCTTGGAATTATCTTTGAAAATGATTTAATGGATCATGTTCGATCTTGTAGAAACAAATGTATTTTTTGTTTTATTGATCAACTTCCACCTAATATGCGATCAAGCTTATATTTTAAAGACGATGATTCAAGATTATCTTTTTTGCAGGGAAATTATGTAACATTAACCAATATGTCTGATGAAGACTTCGAACGAATTATATATTATCATTTATCTCCTATTAATATTTCAGTTCATACTACAAATCCTGAATTAAGAAAAGCAATGTTAAATAATCGTTTTGCTGGAAACATTACAGAACGAATTGAAAAATTAACAAAAGCTCGAATCCAAATGAATGGTCAAATTGTTTTGTGTAAAGGAGTAAATGATGGGAAGGAATTGGAAAAAACCATAAAAGATCTAACACAATTTATTCCTTATATGCAAAGTGTTTCTGTTGTTCCAGTAGGATTAAGTAAATATCGAGAAGGATTGTTTCCTTTAGAGGCATTTGATGCCCAAGATGCTGATGAAATTTTAACTTCTATTCATCATTGGCAAGAAAAAATCTTTCGAAAATACGGTATGCATTTTATCCATGCTGCTGATGAGTTTTATTTCTTAGCCCAAAAACCGTTTACTTCTGTAGATTCTTATGATGGATTTTTACAATTAGAAAATGGGGTAGGAATGGTAACCCTAATGAAAGAAGAATTTTTAAAAATGTATCATTCCCTTAATGGAGATGAACAATTAAGTAAAGAATTATCCATTGCTACAGGTCTTTTAGCGTATCCTTTTATTCAATCTTTACTTGAAAAACTTAAAAGGAAATATCCTAAGATAAATGTTCACCTCTATGGAATCATAAACCATTTTTTTGGTGAACAAATTACAGTATCTGGTCTTTTAACAGGACAAGATATTATTACTCAATTACGTGAAAAAAAGCTAGGTGAAAAATTACTTTTACCTAAAAACTTGTTAAAGGCAGATGAACCTAAACTCTTAGATGACACTACCATTGATGATCTAGAAAACGCTTTACAGGTTCCCATTGTTATTGTAGAATCAACAGGGTATGATTTTATTCATGCAATTTTGGATATAAAGGAGAATACAAATGAGTAAACCAATTGTCGCTGTAATAGGACGCCCCAATGTAGGTAAATCAACTTTATTTAATAAATTAGCTGGTTCACGTATTTCTATTGTGGAAGATACTCCAGGTGTAACAAGAGATCGAATTTATGCGGATGTAGATTGGCTTAATTATAATTTTACATTGATTGATACAGGTGGAATAGAGCCCGATAGTACTGATTTTTTATTGCAACAAATGCGCAGACAAGCTGAAATTGCCATTGACACAGCTGATGTGATTATTTTCTTAGTCGATGCCAAACAAGGACTGACCGATTCTGATGCTCATGTAGCACATATGCTACGTAAAACTCAAAAACCTGTTCTTTTAGTTGTTAATAAAGTTGACAATATGCAAGTAGAGCCTTTAGAGATTTATGAGTTTTATAATTTAGGATTGGGAGATCCTATTCCTATTTCTGCAGCCCAAGGACTTGGCTTGGGAGACATGTTAGATGAAGTAATAAAACATTTTTCTGTCTCCCTTTCAGAGCAGACAGAAGACGATGTAATAAAAATTGCTGTTATTGGAAAACCAAATGTAGGTAAATCTTCATTGATCAATAAAATTTTAGGAGAAGAAAGGGTTATTGTTAGCAATATTCCAGGTACAACTCGTGATGCTATTGACACTCCTGTAACTTTCGATGGACAACCTTATATTTTTATTGATACAGCAGGTCTACGAAAGAAAAGTAAAATTAAAGAAGAAATTGAAAGATACAGTATTGTACGAACAATTGCAGCTATCGAACGGGCAGATATTGCCGTCTTAATCATTGATGCTGAAGAAGGAATTACAGATCAAGATACAAAAATTGCTGGAATTGCTCATGAACGGGGAAAAGCAGCTATTTTAGTCGTAAACAAATGGGATCTTATAGAAAAAGATGATCGGACTATGAATGAGTACCTAAAAGAAATTGATGCTAAATTTGCTTATATGAGCTATGCTCCTAAACTTTTTGTTTCTGCTCTAACAGGACAACGAATTCATAAATTATTTGAGACTATTCAGGTTGTAGCACAAAACCATACTCTCCGAGTCAACACAGGGTTATTAAATGACGTCTTATATGAAGCTATGGCGATGAATCAACCTCCTTCTGACAAAGGAAAATACTTGAAAATTTATTACATGACACAAGTTTCTATTAAGCCTCCTACCTTTGTAATTTTTGTAAATGAAAAACAACTTATGCATTTCTCTTATGAACGGTATATTGAAAATCAACTAAGAAATGCTTTTGGTTTTAAGGGAACACCTATTCATTTTATCATTAGGGAAAAGAGAAGAAAGGATTAATCCATTATGTTTCGTATCATTAGTATATTAATTGGATATTTTATAGGATGCTTTCAAACAGCTTTTTTAGTGGGAAAAGTAACTCATGCAATTGATATTCGTAAATATGGCAGTGGCAATGCGGGTACAACAAATGTACTTCGTGTTTTAGGGTGGAAAGCAGGATTAGCAACATTTATTGGAGATTTATTAAAAGGGATTATTGGAGTCACTATATGTAAATTGATATGGCCTGAAATGAGTCTTTTAGCTGGTCTTTATGCTGGAGCAGCCGTTGTTGCCGGTCATAATTGGCCTGTATTTCTAGGATTTAAAGGTGGTAAAGGTATTGCTTCAACGGTAGGAGCTATGCTTGCCCTTGATTTTCGAATAGGCTTAATTTTAATTCTAATCATGGTTTGTATTGTAGGCATTACTCGATATGTATCCTTAGGCTCTATTATCATGTCACTATCCATTCCTATTTTACTAATTATTTTTTATCCTAATGAAAAAGAAATTTTCTTTGTTGGTACTTATTTAACATTATCTGCTTTATTAAGACATCGTTCGAATATAAAGCGTTTACTTGAAAAAAAAGAATCCAAATTGGGTGAGCAACCTAAATTAATTAAGTAGAGGAGAAATGACATATGAAACACATTACTGTAATGGGTTCAGGAAGCTGGGGAACAGCTTTAGCTCTTCTATTACATAAAAATGGTCATCAAGTAACTCTATGGTCATTTGAAGAAAAAGAAAGCCAAAAGTTAATAGAAACAAGAGAAAATCTTAGATATTTGCCTGGGATTTTAATTCCTCATCAAATTACATTGACCCATAATATAGAAGAAGCCATAAAAGACAGAGAAATACTTGTTATTGCTATTCCTTCTCGTTTTATTCGAGAAAATATGGTGAACTTTGCTCCTTATATAAAAAAAGAACAAATCATTGTAAATGTTTCTAAAGGATTAGAAGAAAGTAGTTTACTACGCCTTTCTCAAGTTATACAAGAAATTTTACCTATGAATCCTATTGCTGTTCTTTCAGGACCCAGTCATGCAGAAGAAGTGGCCCGGGATCTTCCAACAACTTGCGTAGTTGCTGCTACTTCTTTAAAAATTAGTAAAATGGTTCAAGATGTTTTTATGGGGCCAAAGTTTAGAGTATATACAAATACAGATATGATAGGAGTTGAGTTAGGAGGTGCTCTTAAAAATGTAATGGCTCTTGCTGCAGGAATTTCAGATGGTTTACATTTTGGTGATAATACAAAAGCAGCACTTATGACACGTGGAATTGTTGAAATCACTCGATTAGGCCTTGCTATGGGAGCCCAACTTCAAACCTTTAGTGGCTTATCAGGAATTGGCGACTTAATTGTAACTTGTACCAGTCCACATAGCCGTAATTGGAAGGCTGGTTTTCTTATTGGACAAGGAAAAACCGTAGAAGATACTCTGCAAGAGGTTCATATGGTCGTAGAAGGAATACATACAGCCAAAGCAGCTCTAGCCTTTTCTAAAAAGTATCAAATTGAAATGCCTATTATCCAAGAAGTCAATTCTGTTCTCTTTGAAAAAAAAGATCCTAAACAAGCTGTAGTGGATTTAATGATGAGAGATAAAACAGAAGAACAAGATGATTGGATATCGATATAACAAAGTGATACTAAAAAATATCATCTCATAGCATAAAAATAAAAGGCTTTCATATATTTAAAGTGTATGGATACATTTTGAATAAGGAGGCCTTTTATTATGGAAGATTTTAATATTTATCATGATATTTCTACCCGTACGAATGGAGACATTTATATTGGAGTTGTAGGACCTGTTCGAACAGGCAAATCTACATTTATTAAACGATTTATGGATTTACTAGTACTTCCGAATATGGATAATGCATATAGCAGAGAAAGAGCTAAGGATGAAATGCCCCAAAGTGCAGCAGGGAAAACCATTATGACAACAGAACCTAAATTTGTTCCTAATGAAGCTGTCACAATTACGTTAGATGAAAATATTGATCTAAAAGTAAGGATGATTGATTGCGTTGGATATATGGTTCCAGGAGCCAGTGGACATTTAGAAGGCGAAGAACCTCGAATGGTAAATACTCCTTGGTATGATCATCAAATTCCTTTTATTGAAGCTGCTGAAATTGGCACAAAAAAAGTCATTAATGAACACTCTACCATAGGAATTGTAGTAACAACAGATGGATCCATTACAGACATAGAGAGAGAAAATTATATAGAAGCCGAAGAAAGAGTAGTCAATGAATTAAAAAATTTAAAAAAACCTTTTGTTATCTTACTTAACACAACTCGTCCTTATGATGCACAAACCATCGAATTAAAAGAAGAATTATATAATAAATATAAAGTTCCTGTACTGGCTGTGAACTGTGCCCAGTTAAAAACAGAAGACATTCATCAAATGATGGAAAAAATTTTATATGAATTTCCGATTCAAGAAATTAATATTAATATTCCTGGTTGGCTAGAAACGTTAGAAAATAATCATTGGCTTAAGAGTCAATTAATTATAGCCGTAAAAGAAACAGCTCAACCTATTTATAAATTACGTGAGATTAAAGAAACTCTTCCTGCTTTTGAAAAATATGAATTCCTAAAAAAAGCTCATTTAGAGAAAATAAATTTAGGAGAAGGTATTGTTAAAATCGACATTACTCTAAAAGAAGATTTATTTTATCAAGTATTAAGTGAAACTACGGGTGTAAAAATTGAAGGTGAACATCAACTGATTGCTTTAATGAAAAAACTAGCTCATACAAAAAAAGAATATGATAAAGTTGCTTATGCTTTACAAGAAGTACGACAAAAGGGCTACGGTGTAGTTACTCCCGTACTGGAGGAATTAAAATTAGAAGAACCGGAAATCGTAAAACAAGGCAATAAATTTGGGGTACGATTACGAGCGAGTGCTCCTAGCATTCACTTAATACGAGCTGATATTGAAACAGAAGTGTCTCCTATTGTGGGAACAGAAAAGCAAAGCGAAGAGCTAGTTAATTATCTTATGAGTGAATTTGAGACTGATCCAAGAAAAATATGGGAGTCTAATATTTTTGGTAAGTCTCTTCATGAATTAGTAAATGAAGGGCTACAAAATAAATTATATCGTATGCCAGAAGATGCACAAATGAAATTACAAGAAACATTACAGAAGATTATTAATGACGGTAGTGGAGGATTAATTTGTATTATTTTATAGTTTTATTATTTTATTGCATCTCCCATAAAGAGATGCTTTTTAAAATTTTAAAAATCCAACAGCTTTCATCTTTCAAGACCCTTGTTTATCTCGTCAAAACATTGTATGATAATAACTAGAGAAAAGAGATATCGATATTTAAATAGAGAGGTGTCTTTGCCATGGAACCACAAAAAAGAAGAAAAAAGAAAAAAAAGTATAAAAAAGCGAAACAAAACCGAATTTATATTGGCTTTTTTGTATTTATGTCCTTATTATTTTATTTGTTTGGTTCTGCATGGACGTTAGCAAAGAAACCTTCCATTCCTTTAGAAATAGTAACCTTAGGATCCATTGAACAAAAGTATACAGCTCAAGGACTTATTTTAAGAAATGAGCAGATTATACTCAGTCCTTCAGAAGGAGTTTTAAATTGCTTTTACGCTGAAGGAGAAAAAATAGGGAAAAATAGTTCTTTAGGTTCCATTCAAAATAAAGAATTTTTTTCTATCGTAAAACGTCAACTGGCCCAAGTAGATCAAGATATACAGAAAATTCAAGAAGAACGAAAAGAATTTTTATGGTTTCAAAAAGATATTAATCAATTGAATGATAAAATTTCAACCACGCTTTTAAATCAAAATCAAGTAATAAAAGAAGACTTTTATGCAATATATACCCTTAAAGATCAGATTCAACATTATATGGATCAAAGAAATCAATTGTTTATACTAGAACCCAAAGGGCGCCTAAAAGACTTAGTAACTGAAAAAATGCAATATGAAAATCAATTACAACAAAATAGTCGTCTTATTTCTGCTCCCATCAGCGGCCTTATCTCCTATCAGGTAGATGGTTTTGAAAGTGTTACAAAAGAAAACATTACTTTGGAACATTTTAAAACAAAGCCTGATATCTTACAATTAAACCAAGGAAATGAGATCCAGGAAAATAAACCTATTTTAAAAATAGTAGAAGATACTGTATGGTATATAAGTAGCTTATTTCCTGAAGAAGTAGCAAAAGAATGGGAAATAGGAAAACAAATTACCTTATTATTTCCTGAGCAAAACTATTTTGAAATTCCTTTTATTATCGATACTATAAAACCACTAGAAGAAAACATTCTTGTTGTTTTCAAATCCCAAGATTATATGCATTTGTTTTTAAATCAACGTTTTATGGATATTCAAGTGCTATTGGAACATTATGAGGGACTAAAAATATCTAATAGTTCTATTACCCAAAAAACCTTCTTAAAAATTCCTAAACAATGTTTAATTCAAAGTGGTAAAGAAACAGGAGTCATTCGTATTGCAGGCGAAGAATCTATTTTTTTACCTATTACAATAACGTATGAAGATGAACAATCTGTTTATGTGCCCTCCAATAATGAACTCCGACAATATGATACACTGATGATACAAAAAGGTGGGCAACAAGAAAAGTTTACCATTGAGGAAATCAATTCTTCCTATGGAGTATATATTGCAAATCAAGGTTTTGCTAAGTTTAAAAAAATAGAGATTCTAGGGGAAAATAAGGATTATACCATTATTCGTACAGGAACTCCTTATGGCGTTCAGATATACGATCGAGTTATCTTAGATGCTAATCAAGTAAAAGACAACCAATTTTTACACAAATCATCATAAAGGAAGGTGATTCTCTTGAAGGAATTAGAACAAAACATAAATAAAATTCAACAGAATATTCAACGAGCTGCATTAAAATCTGGACGAACTTCAGAAGATATTACACTGATAGGAGTGACAAAAACAGTTCCAGTAGATCGAATAAAAAAATCATTACATTATGGAATTACTCAAATTGGTGAAAACAAGGCACAAGAATTGCTTAGTAAATATGATGAACTAGAAAAACTTATTCATTTTCATTTTATTGGCCATCTTCAAAGCAATAAAGTAAAATATATTATTGATAAAGTACAACTTATTCATTCTGTTGATAGCTATAACTTAGCAAAAAAAATCAATAAAGAAGCCCAAAAACATTCCATTGTTATGAATATTTTATTACAAGTAAATATTGCACAAGAAGAAGGTAAATTTGGAATGACAAAAGAAATGTTATATCAATCTCTTTATCCTATTGCTCAATTACCCTATGTATGTGTAAAAGGATTAATGGCCATTCCACCTTATACAGAGCAACCAGAAAAAAACAGAGGATATTTTCAGGAAATGAGGCAATTATTTATTGACATAAAACATAAAAACATTGATAATATACATATGGAAGTTCTTTCTATGGGAATGACTAATGATTATCAAGTTGCCATTGAAGAAGGCGCAACAATGATTCGCATTGGTTCTGGAATTTATGGAGAGCGTATCTATACAAATGCTAAGGAGGGAAAATAAGTGGCCAAGCTGTTTGATAAAGTAATGAATGCTATGGGATTAGGCGATTTAGAAGAGTACGAAGAAGAATTTGAGGAGGAAACAGTAGAGCCTGAAATTTCTCCTGTTCGAACCATTCGACGAAACAATTCAAAGATCGTTAACATTCATACAAATGTACAAATGGAAGTAGTTGTAACACATCCTGAATCTTATGACGAAGCACAAGAAATATGCAACCATATTCGTGCAAAAAAACCTGTCGTTATTAACCTAGAACAAATGGAACATTCTGTAGCTCAACGAATTATGGACTTTGTAAGTGGAGCTTGTTATGCTTTAGATGGAAATATCCAAAGAGTAACCCAAAATATTTTTCTTATTGCTCCTGAGAATGTTGATATTTCGAGTAATATTCGGGAAGAATTACAAACAAAAGGTATTATTTTGCCTTGGATGGGCGGTATGAAGTAATAATGGAGGCATACAATGAACAGTATTTTAATACAAGCCATTGATTGGTTTTTTCAATTATTAAATATTTTGATTTTAATTCGAGTACTTTTATCATGGTTTCCTATTTCACCTAATAACCCTTTTTTAACACTTTTATATCAATTAACGGAACCAATTTTAGGCCCCATTCGATATCTACTCGAAAAATCTATTTTTGGTGGTAAAGGCATGATGTTGGATTTTTCTCCTCTCATTGCTATGCTTGTATTGCAAGCTATAAGGTCAATGCTTATTTTTCTAGTAGCATCATTGGTTTTCTAGGAGGATATATGTTGAATGTAGAAAGTATTTTAAAATCCTTTACACAGCCTGAAGATAAGCTTTTTATTAAAAAAGTCTTAGATCAGGCTTCTTTATGTTTTAAAAATCATGTACATACCTTTACAGACTTTATGGATATGCATCAATACGAGCAAGTTATGAAATTGATTACAGAATTTCCTTCTGATTTGTCTTATGAAATTTTTGGTGGCTATACCGATGCTGAAAGAAAAATATTAGGCTTTACACCTTTTTACCTTCCCTTAGAAAAAAACCACTTTCCAATTCAAATAGTAAAGATTAAAAATTGCTCCGTAACACATCATCTTCTATCTCATCGAGATTACTTAGGAGCTATGATTAAAAGCGGAATTGATCGAGATAAAATAGGTGATATTTTAGTGACAAATAGTGGGGCTATTGTATTTTTAGATACCAAAATTAGCGATTATATTCAAATGAACATAAATAAAATAGGAAGATGTACTGTAGAAATGACCTCTCTTTCTTTAGAAAATTTAGTAATTCCTTCTCCAAAAACAAAAGAAATACAAACTTCTGTTGCTTCCCTTCGAGTAGACGCTTTGTTAAGTTCAGGCTTTTCTATTTCAAGGAGTAAAGCAGTTGGGTACATAAAGGGCCAAAAAGTATTTAAAAACTGGATCCCTGTAAGAAGTCCTTCTGAAAATGTGGAGATAAATGATATCCTTACTCTACGTGGAAAGGGTAGGATTAAATTAGTCAATATTGGAAACAAAACCAGAAAAAATCGAATCAGTATCACTATTCATCGGTATGTATAGGAGGTTTTAGTAATGCTAACCCCATTAGATATTGAATCTAAAGAATTTAAAAGAACACCTCTAGGATATTCTATAGATGAAGTAGATCGTTTTCTAGATGAAATCATTATTAATTATGAAAAACTTTATCGAGAAAATATTGAATTAAAAGATAAAATCGCTATGCTTAATGAAGGAATCCAGTATTATAAAACAATGGAAAGTACATTGCAAAGCACTTTAGTACTGGCTGAAAAAACAGCAGAAGAAACCAAAAATTCTGCTTATCAAAAAGGTGAACAGATAAAAAGAGAAGCAGAATTAAAAGCTCATGAATTAATTCAAGAAGCGCAAAATGAAGTTTTTCATATTCAAAAAAATATGGAACAATTAAAAATTCAATATGAAACTATAAAAACTCAGCTAAAATATTTTTTACAGACCCAGTTAGAACTTACAAACCAAAGTAATCTTATGAATTTGAATATTACTGATGAAAGTGATCCTATAGAATTTACAAATACTCAACTCAATGAAACTCAAAAGGAGTCGGTCTAAATGGGAAAAATAGATGTGCATGGAGAACAAGTATCTTACCCTATTTATTTTAGGGATGATTTTAGTTTTCTTTTGGAAGCATTAAAAAAAGCTGGTTTCTCAAATAGAAAACTTTGTATTATTACAGACGCAAATGTAGATTACTTTCATGGAGACAATCTAATAAAATTATTACAAAAAGAATATACTTCTATTTGTAAATACATTTGTACCCCTGGAGAAAAGCATAAAAATCTTGAAACAATTTATGACATGTATACATTTTTTTTAAATCATCATTTGGATCGTCAATCTCTTATCATTGCATTAGGTGGTGGCGTGGTTGGTGATATGGCAGGATTTGCAGCCGCTACTTACATGCGCGGAATTCCTTTTATACAAATTCCTACTACACTCTTATCACAAGTAGATAGTAGTGTCGGTGGAAAAGTAGGAGTTGATTTCTTAAAACATAAAAATATTATTGGAGCTTTTTATCAACCTAGATTCGTTTATATTAATACTTCAACTTTACAGACTTTGCCTTTAAGAGAACGTAGTGCTGGTATGGCAGAGATTATTAAGCATGGTCTTATTTTAGATCAATCTTATTATGAGTATGTAAAAACACATAAACAACAAATAATGGATCTTCACTTTCCAACCCTAAAACAAATAATTTGTCGCTCTTGTGAATTAAAAGCTTCGATTGTAGAGCAAGATGAAAAAGAAAAAGGATTGCGTGAGATTTTAAATTTTGGACATACTTTTGGACATGCTATTGAAACTTTGCTTGATTTTAAACTTCTTCATGGAGAATGTGTAGCGATAGGTATTGTTGGAGCAGCTTATTTGTCTTATCAATTAGAAAAAATATCCCTTGAAAATGTAAAAGATATTGAAAATATACTACTTGATTATCATCTGCCTATCCGCGCTAATGATATAGAACAGAATGAATTATATCAACAACTTTTTTTAGATAAAAAAGTAAAACAAGATCAATTGCATTTTGTTCTTTTGTCAAAAATAGGAGATACTGTTTGTGTTTCTAATTTATCTGAATCTATTATTCATTCAGCCATTGGATACATATGCAAAACCGTGCGTTAAGCACGTTTTTTCATGTTTTGGTTATGAACTACTATCATGTTTCTAAAGTTTTTGTACATCCTAAGAATATTATCTATTCTTTTTAGGAGGAATAACATGACACCAAAACAATTGCATTATTTAACTACCTTATTATTAAAGCAAAAAAAAGAAATAGAAAAACAAGTAGAAAATCCACCGATTGCCTGGTCAAATGAATTGTCTGCTTATGACAACCATCCGGCAGATATGGCTTCTGAAACTTATGAAATGGATAAGGAAAGAACCCTATACGATCATCAAAAACGTGTCTTACAACAAATTATAAAGAGTTTACAACAAATTAATAAAGTTAATAAAGGAAATTATGGGATTTGTTGCATTTGTAAAAAAGAGATCCCCTTTGAAAGATTAGCGATAATTCCTTATACCAATCAATGTATTTCTTGTGCTGAAAATATCAAGGTAGCAGGTCCTTTAGATACTCGAAGGCATTCTGCTATGAAGACCTCTTTAAATCCAGATATAGAAATAAAACAAGAAATAGAAATAATACAAAAACTTCAATCCTATGGTTCCTCTGATAACATGCAAGACATACTTGGCATGGAAG
>JAAYNZ010000013.1 GCA_012520595.1 Candidatus Epulonipiscium sp.
AAAAAGAAGTAGATAAAATATATCTAACATTTGCTGTATCGATAATAGAAGATATAAAAAAACAAAAACAAAGAAATAAAATTTTTAAATCTAAAATTGTAGATTTTAACAACTATTAATACATACAAAAAGAACCTTTCAAAGGTTCTTTTTATTTTACTCAACTTCAGTATTCATTACATTACTCACTTCTTCAGGCATTGTGGAATCAATATCCTGTACTGTCTTTCTAACTATATACGCCATTGCTAAAACTATAGATACATATATAAACATTATTGCAAACCCTAACATAGCACCAGCCTCCTTATATTTAATAAATTATGTGTATACTTATTATATATTAATTATGTTGAATTAATTCAACAATGTATTGAACATTATACTCAATAGTGTTATGATATATATATTAGAACAGTATTTAATTTATATAATCATTAACACATTACCAAAAATAGAGAGGAGTATTTTTATGGACAATAAAAAATTAATTGAAAATAAGGTTAAGTCACTAGGATATTTAATAGGGTGTTATAATTCAGAAATGGAGAAGGTTAGCAAGGAAGAGTTGGAAAAGGTTCTAGAAGCTTTAGACTTTGCAGACCATACAGATGTAAGTATTTTTATAAACAAAAAGGAGTATATAGTTGAAATAGCAACAGTGGATGATGAAATTGATTTTAACATTATGTCGAAACAAGAATATGCTTCTACTTATGGAAGAATGTAAAAATTTGAAAGGAGTTGGTGTGAAAATGGATAAAAATAAAGAAATACCATCGACCATTACAATTAATATGGAAAACTTAGTTATGGAAAAGGTAGAGAAAAAAGCAGTTAATTATTACTTACCAGTAACTTTGATAGAAAGAATTAAAGAAGCAAGTAAAATGTATGGGAAAAAGGATAGTAATTTTATCGAGGAAGTATTAGACCAAGTTCTAAAAAGTTTAGGAATTTAGAGGGAGGATAAAGATGAAATACGCTTGTTATTGTAGGGTGTCTACTAAAAAAGATGAACAGTTAGACAGTTTGGAAACTCAGATTAAGTATTTTCAACACTTAGCAAAGGAAAAAAAATTTGATATTTATGAAATTTATTATGACGAAGGGATAACAGGTAGTCAAATTAAAAATAGAGATGGCTACAACAGAATGATTGAAGATGCTGAGGCAAAGAAATTCGATGTTATTCTAGTTAAAGATATTACAAGAATAATGCGTAATACTTTACTGTTCTTAGAATTATATAAAGACCTGCAAAAATGGGGAATTAATTTAGCTTTTACTAACTATGGAAATATGGATATCGAAACAGCAGATAAAAACTATTTAACAATGTTAGCCAGTTTTGCAGAAGATGAAGCTAGAAGATTAGGGCAAAGGGTTAAGTTCACTAAGGATATTACTGCCAAAAAAGGAAGAGTTCCAAACATTGTATATGGTTACAAAAAAATAGACAAATATACACTTGAAATTATCCCAGAAGAAGCAGAAGTAGTGAAAAGAATGTTTGACTATTATACTAATGATAAATTAGGTACTGCGAGAATTGCCGAAATACTAAATGAAGAGGGTATACTAACTAAAAGAAATAAAGGTAAATGGAGTCAAAAAACTGTAATTGATATTTTAAGAAATAGGCTTTATATTGGTGATGTAATTAATAAAAAGAGTGAAAATAGGGGTTACCCAGAAACTAGGAGAGTTCAACTCCCTGAAAGTGAATGGGTAATTGTAAAGAGAGAAGATTTTAGAATAATATCAGATGAACAATTCTGGGAAGCAGAGGAAATATTAGATGGAAGAAAGTATCAATTCCACGCAAATAGAAAAAGAGAGAGGCAAAGTTATAAATATCCATTTTCCACAGCAATAAAGTGTATGGATTGTGCTGACCCTAAAAAAAACAGTTATTATTCATTTAGAAGAAATGTAAGAAAATATTCTAAAAGTGGTAAAACTTATATATGGTGGTGTTGTAGCTATAGAAATGCACATGGGGCTAATTCTTGTCCTAATACAATCACAATCGATGAAAGGGATTTTGAAGAACAACTTATAACCTTTTTTAAAAGTTACTTTCTTGATAATAAAAAATCTATGTCTGAGGCTGTATTAGAAGTGTTAAAAAGAAAGCTTGAAGAACAAAACCAAGATGTTGGTGAAGAAAATCCAGAAGACTTGAGTGCTATTGCTGATGAAATAGATAAATTAGAAAAGCAGAAGAAAAACTATGTTGAAATGGGTGGTGAGGGAATTATTACTTTCCAAGAAGTAAGAGAATATGTAACACCAATAAATAAGAAGTTAGAGGAGTTAAAGCTTCAATACTCAAGGATGAATAATGAAAAAAATATTAAAGAGAGTGATATAAATAAACTTATAAGTAATTTCTTTGAGAATATAGAAAAAACTATCGAAGGCGATAAAATAAATAACCAATACTTGAAAAGGTTGGTAGATATTAAATCAAGACACGATGGGGCAATATTCATTGATTTAAAATTTGATGACAACGAAGAGTTAAAAGTTTCTAATCTTCCATTTAATGAATTAGTAGAAAATCTAAAGTCTGAAGAAGTAGCTAATTAAGACTTATAAATAAACCATTCCATTTAATAGGCTTTCCATTTACTAGGTACAGTCCATAAAGATGTAACAGAAAGACTAGAAAAAATCAATCCAAAATTGGCATTGCAAGCAAGGGAAGTGTTGGAACTAAACAAATCGGAAAGACATATCCGAGGTGGATTAGCAACCAAAGAAAAATATATGACCTTATCTAAAAAGAAAAAACCCCATACATTTTAAAAGTATGGGGTTTTTACTATAATCTTTTTAATATTTTCAAAAAGCACTTTGAAAATCTGTCATCTTTCGATATAATAAAGGAAGATATGAGTAGAAAAGACTATAGATGTTAAAAATAAAAATGTCCATAATAATAGAAGATAGACAAAAGGAGAATGAACCATGTTTGGAACCGATATAGGGATTGATTTAGGGACGGCCAGTGTACTGATTTTTATTAAAGGCCAGGGTGTTGTACTTACCGAGCCTTCTGTTGTTGCCATTGATCAAAATACCAATCAAATTTTAGCTGTAGGAGAAGAAGCCAGAAGAATGCTTGGAAGAACCCCAGGTAACATTATAGCCATTCGTCCACTGAAAGCAGGAGTTATTTCAGACTATGAAATAACAGAAAAGATGCTTAAATATTTTATTCATAAGGCAGTAGGGAAAAGAATGTTGATCCGGCCTAGGGTAGCTGTTTGCGTTCCTAGTGGAGTAACAGAAGTAGAAAAAAGAGCTGTAGAAGACGCAACACGACAAGCAGGGGCACGATTTGTAGAAATCATTGAAGAACCCATTGCAGCAGCTATTGGAGCGGGCATTGATATTTCCAAAGCCTGTGGAAGCATGCTGGTAGATATAGGAGGAGGGACCACAGACATTGCTGTCATTTCCTTAGGGGGAACAGTAGTCAGTCATTCTCTAAAAATGGGCGGCGATAATTTTGATGAAGCCATCATTCGTTATATGCGAAAAAAACATAACCTTCTCATAGGAGAAAGAACAGCCGAAGAACTCAAAATCCATGTGGGAACAGCCTATGCCCGTCCAGAGGTAGCAACCATGGAAATTCGAGGAAGAAACCTAATCACAGGACTTCCCAAAACCATAGAAATTTCATCAGAAGAAATGCAAGAAGCCCTTCAAGAATGTGTAGACAGTATTATTGAAGCCGTTCATGCAGTGTTAGAACAAACCCCTCCAGAGTTAGCCTCTGACATTGCTGATCGAGGTATTGTAATGACAGGTGGGGGCAGCTTACTCTATGGTTTGGACAAGCTAATTGAAGAACGAACAGGAATTCAAGTCATTATTGCAGAAGATCCTATCTCTGCAGTAGCCATTGGAACAGGAGAATATGTAGAGTATTTAGCAGTAAAAAACAAGCGTTAAAGAGGAGGAACATACATGATACGTGGCTTATACACTTCCGCTTCGGGAATGATGGCTCAATATCAAAAGATGGATGTTATTACCAATAACCTAGCCAATATTAATACGACCGGATATAAAAAAGATCAAGTTATTACAGCTTCATTTGCAGAAGAATTAACAAAAAGGCTTAATGATACTCCCAATGGAGGCCTTATGCCAAAGACCCAAAACATTGGAAGGATGAGTCTAGGAGTACAGGTGGATGAAATCTACACCAACTTTGTCCAAGGATCTTTACAAGAAACACACCAACCCTTAGACTTGGCACTCCATGGACAAGGTTTTTTTACCGTCTTAGCACAAGAAGGAAATGACTGGGTAGAGCGATATACAAGAGATGGAGCTTTCCTTCTGGATCCGGAAGGAAGGATGGTAACCACAGAAGGGCATCGAGTTGTTGGACAGCAAGGAGAAATTATTCTTCCAGAGGGAGAAATTACGATCAATGAAAAAGGAGAGATTTTTGTTGAAGGTGATTATGTAGATCAAGTTCAACTGGTATCCTTTGATGATCTTTCCACTCTCCAAAAAATAGGGGACAATTTATTACAAGCAGAAGGTTCAGAGCCTCAACCTTTCCAAGGAAAAGTCCTTCAAGGATTTTTAGAAAGTTCCAACGTGAATCCAGTGCGAGAAATGGTAGAAATGATCACAGCTCTTCGGGTATATGAAGCCAGTCAAAAGGCATTACAAGCCCAAGATCAAACCCTAGAAAAAATCATTAATGAAGCGGGACGAGTATAATTCATAAAGAAAGGAGTCGATACATATGATGCGTTCTCTTTGGACAGCAGCCTCAGGAATGAAATCCCAACAATTGCAAGTGGATACCATTTCCAATAATTTAGCTAATGTGAATACCGTCGGATACAAAAAAGAACGTCTTGAATTTAAAAGTTTACTTTATGAAACCATGCAAAAGGCAATAACAGATGCAGATGGAGCTGGACGTCCAGTCAATTTACAAGTAGGTCATGGAGTTCGACCGGTAGCCACCTTAAAAAATTTTTCCACGGGAAATATTGATATGACTCATAATCCTTTGGATTTAGCCATCAACGGGAAAGGATTTTTTGCTATTCAAGGCCCCAATGAAGAAGAGGTGTATACTCGAGACGGAAGTTTTAAAACAAGTGTAGTAGATGGAGAGCTGATGATCGTTACTTCGGATGGGTATCCTTTACTTGGAATTGATGATGAACCCATATATATTCCAGAGAATGTAAGTATAGAAGATCTAACCATTACGGAAGAAGGAGTTTTACAATACATTGATGAAGACCAAGAACTAGTAGAATTGGATAATCAAATCAAAATCGTTCAATTTTCCAATCGGGCTGGGTTAGAAGCTATGGGACAAAACTTTTTTAAAGTAACCTTAGCCTCTGGGGAACCGATTATCGAAGTCGATGAAGAATTACAAAACCCCAGTCGAATCGTTCAAGGAGCTTTGGAATCTTCCAATGTACAAGTCGTAGAAGAAATGGTAAAAATGATCATTGCACAAAGAGCCTATGACATTAATTCTAAGGCTATCCAAACTTCAGATGACATGCTAGCCATTGCCAATCAGTTAAAACGATAAGGATCGGTGAGTTTTGATGGAAATATATAACAATATTACCATAACAGGGTTAAATACAAGAGGAATGGTTGTTTCACAAGAAAAAAAGACAGAAGATTTTCAAAAACAGCTGGAAATCGCCATGGCCAAACAAGAAGATGAAGCACTACAGGAAGCTTGTCAACAATTCGAAGCATTTTTCATTCAACAATTATGGAAAGAAATGAGAAGTACCCTTTCCAAAGATGGCCTTATACCCAAAAGTCATGGTGAAGAAATTTTCCAAGAAATGCTAGACGGGGAATACGCCAAACAATCCACAAAAAATGGAGGAATTGGTCTAGCTAAAATGCTTTATCAACAATTAAGTAGCCAAAGAAAATAAAGACGTTCCTATTGAAATAGCCACTGAATTCCTACATCAGTGGCTATTTATTATAACAAAGGAGGTTTTTCAATGGATCTAACCACCTTATTGGCTGTGTTACTATCTTATCAGCTAGGAACAACACAACCACCCATTGCATACCAATTTTTTCAATGGGACGCGGTACATCCCCAAAAAATTCATACCCTTACCATAGACATTACCAATCCGAATGTTACCTTCCAAAGTGGTTTAGCCTATGGACAACTTTTTGGTTTTGAGACAACCAGTCAAATCATTCAGCATTATGGAGGCTTAGGAGGAGTCAATGGTACTTTTTTTGGACCTTATGGGCAGCCTTTAGGTTTTCTTTTGCAGCAAGGGCAATACCTTTCTCTCCCTATAGAAACCACTCCTATTTTTGCTTGGGACAGAGAGGGAGATGTTTATGTTGGTGATCTAACCACCCATTTTTTAATGGAAGCAGGAGGACAAGAATGGTATATTCATGGTTTTAATCGAAGTCCTTTGCCCAATGAGCGAATTTTATTTACTCCGGAATATGGGGCTACAACTCGTATAGATCGTCCTGCTAGAAACTATATTTTCAAGGGAGATGAAGTTATCGATATACGTATTACCCAAGAACCCTTATCCATTCCTAGAGATGGAAAAGTAGTCACAGAACTGTTACCTCCACCTATCCCTCAGTCCATCTTTGCAAAAGGAGATCGACCCAAGCCTATTTTACGTAAAACCCCAGACATTTCTTTATGGGAAGGATTTCAATCAGGGGGTTGGATTGTAAAAGGAGGAGAAAATGTGGCTAAGCCCTATGAACCCTTTATGGGATATACTACCCAAAGGGAGCCTAGAACAGCCATTGGCAAAACCAAAGAAGGAAAAATTCTATTATGTGTTGTAGATGGACGACAAAAAGGATGGAGTGGAGGCTTTAACGGATATGAATTAGGTGAATTTTTAAAAGACCAAAACTGTATGGATGCCGTATATTTAGATGGAGGTGCTTCCAGTACTATGGTTTTTCAAGGTCAAGTCATCAATCGCCCCTCCCAACAAAGAAGAGAAAGAAGAGTAGGGCATGCATTGTTTTTTTCTCCCCATGAAAAATATTTTATAAACTAGGAAAGTTCGTTTTTTATACTTTTTTTGTTGGGAAATAGACAAGATATAGGGCATATAGTATAATAAGTTTGTTTGAAAAAATGCAAATCGATTGATGTAAAGATAGGTGGGGAAAAATGGAAAATATTTCAGCAGAGTGGGTTGTATTTTTAGTATCAGCCATTCCGGTGTTGGAGCAAAAGGCAGCGATTCCCATTGGATTAGCAGAAAATCTTAACTATGGAACCGTATTTATTTACAGCTTACTTGGATCTTTACTTCCTTCTCCTTTTATTATTCTTCTTATCAGAAAAATATTTGATTGGCTCCGACGTTTTTCATTTTTTGAAAAAATCATTGAGAAATTAGAAAAAAGAGCCCTTAAAAAAGGAGAAAAAGTAGAAAAATACGCCTTGTTTGGTTTGTTTATTTTAGTGGCCTTACCCCTTCCAGGAACAGGAGTTTGGACAGGTTCATTGGTAGCCGCATTAATGAAACTAGAGTTTAAAAGTGCTTTATTTGTTATTGCCCTTGGTGCTGCTGTCTGTGGAGCCATCCTTTTGTTTTCAGGTCATGGGATTTTATCCATTATAGGATAATTGACAGAAGGATAAAAAATTGTTATAATTTAATCTGATTCATCAAGAGAGGTGGAGGGAATGGGCCCGATGAAACCCGGCAACCGGCAGATGCCAAGGTGCCAACTCCCCCAAAGGAAATCCTTTGGAAGATGAGGAAACAAGAGAAAAAATGTAGGCTCCTCATAGGGAGCCTTTTTTTATTTAAAAAAAACGAAGGAGGAAAATTAGGATGGTAAAAAGACTATTTACATCAGAATCTGTAACAGAAGGACATCCTGATAAGATTTGTGATCAGATTTCCGATGGAATTTTAGATGCCATATTAGAACAAGACCCTATGGCACGGGTTGCCTGTGAAACAGCTGTTACTACAGGAATGGTATTAGTTATGGGAGAAATTACTACTGATTGTTATGTGGACATTCAAAAGATTGTACGAGAAACCATACGAGAGATTGGATATGATCGAGCTAAATATGGTTTTGATTGTGATACTTGTGCAGTTTTAACAGCCTTAGATGAACAATCTCCAGACATTGCTCTTGGAGTGGATCAAGCCTTAGAATCCAAAAAAGGAATGATGGAAGACGTAGAAGCTACGGGAGCAGGGGACCAAGGAATGATGATCGGTTTTGCCTGTGACGAAACAGAAGAATTAATGCCTATGCCTATTTCTTTAGCCCATCAATTAACACATCGGCTAACCGAAGTACGCAAAAATCATACCCTTTCCTATCTACGTCCTGATGGGAAATCCCAAGTCACCATCGAATATCATGATGACAAGCCTGTACGTGTTCATACTGTTGTTATTTCAACCCAACATGGAGTAGAAGTGGATCATGCTACTATCGAAAAAGACATCATGGAACATGTGATCAAACCCGTAATTCCTGCAGAATTACTAGATGAAAACACCAAATTTTATATCAATCCAACAGGACGTTTTGTCGTAGGTGGACCCCAAGGGGATTCAGGATTAACAGGACGTAAGATCATTGTTGATACCTATGGAGGTTATGCAAGCCATGGGGGAGGTGCCTTTTCAGGAAAAGATCCTACAAAGGTAGACCGATCTGCAGCCTATGCGGCTCGCTATGTAGCCAAAAACATTGTAGCAGCAGGACTTGCCTCTAAGTGTGAAATTGAATTAGCTTATGCCATAGGGGTAGCTCAACCTGTATCCATTTTTATCAACACCCATGGTACAGGCAAAGTGCCAGATGAAACCATTCATGCTTTAGTGGAAAAACATTTTGATCTTCGTCCAGCTGCCATTATCAACAAACTAAATCTACGCCGACCTATTTACAAACAAACAGCTGCTTATGGACATTTTGGACGTACGGATATCGACTTGCCTTGGGAAAAAACAGATAAGGCAGAAATTTTAAGAAAAGAAGCTGGATTATAGATAAAAAAGACACGTATACGTATACGTGTCTTTTTTAATATACGGATTAAAACGTTTACTGTAAATAAATATTTTAAACTTTCTAAATTATGTAATACAATAAGTATTAGATTTCAGCATATGTTGTCTTCCTTCGTAGAGGAGAATTTATGAAAATAGGATAACATAAAATGCTGAAGTTTTTTTACTTATAAGTTTATTGGGCCAATCAACTAGCTTTTTTATCATTGATGTAGCAAGATATTTCTCCTAACTTAAAAGCCTTTTAGGAAAGGTGAGGTATGCCTTACTTGATTCTGTACTCTTCTCGTATTGATAAAGCAAGTGAAAATATGTGCAATAAAGAAAAGTTAAGCTTGAAAGGAATATCATGGGAAAAGGGATGAGATGATAATATTTTTACTGGTTATTCAAGATGAAGAAGTAAGAAATAAACTGGAAGAATTATACATTTTATACCACAAGGAAATGTTTTACGTAGCTTACAGTATACTAAAAGATTCTCAAGAGGCAGAAGATGTTGTGCAAGAAGCAATTATAAAATTATCAACATGTATGAATAAGATTGATAAAGCCAACTGTAACAAAACAAGAGGTTTCGTTGTTATTGTAGTTAGGAATATTGGATGGAGTAAAATTTTTGTTTATAAATGTTATTCTTGACAGTTTATTAAAAACAACAAAAAGAGGCGAATTGAGTATTCGCCTCTAAATTATAACATGACTTCTATGGACTTATTGTTATCATCGACAAAAACAACTCTAGGATTAAAATTTTCTGCTTCATTTTCATCAACTATACAATAAGCCATAATGATTATTGTATCCTTTGGTTGTACAAGTCTTGCGGCAGCACCATTTAAGCAAATATCACCTTTCCCATAAGGCCCTTTAATTACATAGGTTTCAAATCTTTCTCCATTATTTATATTGACTATTTGAACTTTTTCATTTTCATATAAATTTGCTTGTTTCATAAGCTTTTCATCTATGGTTATACTTCCTACATAATCTAAATTTGCATCAGTTACTGTGGCTCTGTGGATTTTTGATTTTAATATGGTTATTTGCATATTTGCCTCCTATAATTCCACAACCATATTATCTATAAGACGAGTTTTCCCAGTCTCTACAGCTATGGCAATTAGAACTTTATCTTGAATTTCTGAAACTGGATTTAATTTTTCAATGTCTACAAAATCAATATAGTCGATGGTATTATTTTTCCCTAATAGAATTGTTTTTTCCATTTCGCTTCTTATTGTAGAGATGTTTTTTTCTCCATTTTCAATTAAATCCTTTGCTAATATTAGTGATTTATTTAATAATAATGCATCTTTTCTTTCTTCTGGACTTAAATAAGTATTTCTGGAACTAATGGCTAATCCGTCTTTTTCTCTAACAATAGGGCAGCCTATTATTTCTACATCCATATTCAAATCTTCTACCATTTTTTTGACTATTATTAGCTGTTGAGCATCTTTTTGTCCAAAGTAGGCTTTATCAGGCTTGATTATATTAAATAGCTTAGTTAAAACAGTAGTAACCCCTCTAAAATGAGTAGGTCTGGATTTTCCACATAGACTTTTTCCTAATTCTTCTACTTCTACATAAGTAAGAAAATCATTCGGGTACATTTCTTCTTTTTGAGGCAAGAATACTATATCACAGCCATTTTCTTCACATTTTTGAAGATCCCTTTTCTCATCCCTAGGATATTTTTCAAAATCTTCATTAGGACCAAATTGTGTTGGATTGACAAAGATGCTTGTGATTACCATGTCATTTTCTTCTCTAGCCCTTTTTATAAGGCTTACATGACCTTCATGAAGATATCCCATAGTAGGTACAAACCCTATAGTAGTATTTTCTTTTTTAATTTTTTTTATTTCATCTATTGAATTAATTAGTTTCATTTTTGTCACCCCTATTTATTTAGTTCATCCAATATTTTTTCATTTATTTTAAAACTGTGTTTTTCTTCTGGGAAAGTACCTTTTTTTACATCAGTTATATAGTCATTAATTGCTTCATTTATATCTTCTTTTAAATTTTTATATTGTTTCACAAACTTAGGAGTAAAGTCTGAGTACATACCTAACATATCATTTACCACTAATATTTGACCATCACAATATTTACCAGCACCAATTCCAATAGTTGGTATTGATATGCTTTCTGTGATTATTTTTGAGATTTTTTCAGGTATACATTCTAAAACTATTGCAAATGCTCCTACTTCTTCTAATTTTTTAGCATCATCAATAAGTTTTTGAATTTGATTTATAGTTTTTCCTTGGACCTTAAATCCACCAAACATATTTATAGATTGAGGTGTCAAACCAATATGTCCCATTACAGGTATTTGTGCTTTGATTATTCCTTCTATTTTGTCTAGAATATCAGATCCACCTTCTAATTTAACACAGTGTGCCTTCCCTTCTTTAATCAATCGACCAGCATTTTTTATACTGTCTTCTATATTTACATGGTAAGACATAAATGGCATATCTGCAACGATTAGAGCATTTTTAGCACCTCTACTTACTGCTTTTGTATGATGAACCATATCATCCATAGTTACAGCTAAGGTGTTGTCATAACCTAATGTTACCATTCCTACAGAATCTCCAACCAATATCCCGTCTATTCCTGCTTCATCAACAATCCTAGCCATGGAATAATCATAGGAAGTTACCATGGTTAGTTTTTCATTTTTAATTTTAGCATTTTTAAATGTGGCTACCGTTTTTTTCATTTTTTATGCTCCTTGTATTTTAGTCTCATTCCAAAGGATATGAGCTGTTTCAATTTTAACATAAAAATTTTAAAAAATCGAATAATAAATAAATTTATATTTAACACACATGGAAATGAAATACATCTTTATTTTGGGAGGGAAAATTGTGAGAAATGAATGGTTAATTTATACTAAAAGAGAAAATTATGCAAATGGAAAAAGTGTAACAGATCGAATCATGTTGCCCATCCTAATTTTTCTAGGCACAGGGTTCTAATCTTTGGTATAATACAAGGAATAGATGAAATAGATAAGTTAGGTGAGAATATGGAAGGACAATGTACAATCGAAGGTGTAGTAGAAGACATTATTTATACTAATGAAGAAAATGGATATACAGTATGTACCCTTCAAACAGAAGAAGAGGATATTGTTTGCGTAGGAATATTACCAGGAGTTCATCCGGGAGAAAACCTACAAATCCTCGGAACATGGAAAGTACACCCCACCTATGGAGAACAACTTCAAGTAGAAACCTATGAGAAAAGCATACCCAAAACAGAACATGGAATTGAAAAATACTTAGCTTCCGGTGTCATTAAAGGCATCGGACCTACCTTAGCCAATCGAATCGTTAAACATTTTGGTGTTGATACCCTCCGAGTTATCGAAGAAGAACCTGAATGCCTAGAAGTCATCAAAGGCATTAGCTTACAAAAGGCACAAGAGATTGGCAGTATCTTTCAACAACAAAGAGAATTACGAACGGCCATGCTCTTTCTTCAAGATTATGGTATATCTCCAACCTATGCCCTAAAAATCTATAAAAAATACCGAGGACAAACCATGGATGTGATCAAAATCAATCCTTATCGTTTGGCGGATGAAATCTTTGGTATCGGATTTAAAATGGCAGACCAAATTGCTGCCAGTGTAGGTATCGAAAAAGATTCGGAACATCGGATTAAGGCAGGTATTAAATATGTACTAAATGAAGGAGCTGGAAACGGACATACCTATCTTCCATTAAAACTTTTAATGCAGCGAGCAGAAAAATTACTCCAAGTACCACAAGAGCTAATGGAAAACGCTTTGATCGATCTCCAAATCCATAAACAAGTTTGGCAAGAAGTATGGGAGGAAGAAACCAGGATTTATCTTATGCCTTTTTATTATGCAGAACGATCTGTAGGAAAAAAAATCCTAGAACTGGCTTCTCTCTATGAACCTCAAGATGACATACAGATTCAAAATCGAATCACCCAGTTGGAAAAAGAACAAAGAGTTCAACTAGCCGATTGCCAAAAACAAGCCATTCAGGCAGCCATGGAAAATGGAGTCTTAATCATTACAGGAGGACCCGGAACAGGAAAAACCACCACCATTAACACCATCATTACTTTATTACAGGACCAAGACCAAGAAGTCATCTTAGCCGCTCCTACCGGACGGGCAGCTAAACGAATGACAGAAGCCACAGGGATGGAAGCCCAAACCATTCATCGATTGCTAGAGATTACTTTTTTACAAGAAGATAGTCGAAGTCAAAGTTTTGAAAAAAATGAAGAAAACCCATTGGAAGCCGATGTAATTATTATTGATGAAACCTCCATGGTAGACATTTTGCTGATGAATAGTTTATTAAAAGCCATTATGCCGGGAACCCGTCTTATTTTGGTAGGAGACATGGATCAGCTTCCTTCTGTAGGACCAGGCAATGTCCTCAAGGATCTTATTCACAGCCAATGCCTTCCCGTCGTTCGACTGACAGAAATTTTTCG
>JAAYNZ010000137.1 GCA_012520595.1 Candidatus Epulonipiscium sp.
ATAGGCAATGGCTTTTTCTGGATCCGTAAATACTTCATAAGAAGGAGTCGGAATCTGATACTTTTTCATTAGTTCTTTAGCAAAGACCTTACTTCCTTCAATTTCTGCTGCTCTTTTGGTGGGACCAAAAATTCGTAGTCCTTCCTTTTGAAATGCATCTACGATTCCCAAAACCAAAGGATCATCCATACCTACTACCGTTAAGTCAATGGCTTTTTCTTTGGCAAATGCAACCAACTTCTCAATCTCCGTCGCCTTTATCTCTATGCATTCAGCTATTTCTGCAATTCCCCCATTTCCTGGGGCACAATAGATCTTTTCTACCTTTTTACTTTGAGCAATTTTCCAAACTAAGGCATGTTCCCTTCCTCCGCCACCAACAACCAATACTTTCATTTTCTTCCTCCCCGTCATAAGTGTTCTATTATTTTTACAGTGCGTCCTTGGATCTGTATTCTTCCTTGAGCATATAAGGCAATGGCCTTGGGATAGATTTGCCACTCTGCTTCTTCCATGACTCGCCTTTGTAATATTTCAGGTGTATCTCCTTCCAATACAGGGACGGCCTTTTGTAAAATAATGGGTCCTGTATCTGTTCCTAAATCCACAAAATGAACGGTGGCTCCTGTAACCTTAACTCCGTAAGACAAAGCAGCTTCATGAACTTTTAAACCATAATAACCTTTCCCACAAAAAGAAGGAATTAAAGAGGGATGAATGTTCATGATTCGATTGGAAAATTGATTTACAAAAGTCTCACTGAGTACTCTTGTAAATCCAGCCAATACAATCAAATCAACAGATTGGGCATGAAAATAATCGGCCAATGCTTGGTCATAGTCTTTTTTTGTTCTGTAATCTTTCGGATTCAAATACATATGGGGAATATCATATTGCTTCGCTCTTTCTAAAGCATAAGCATCCTCTTTATTACTAATGACTGCTACTACTTTTGTATTAGGTATGATTCCCTTTTCAATTCCGTCTAAAATGGCTTGTAAATTGCTACCTCCCCCGGATACTAGCACACCGATTTTTAGCATAATTGAATTCCTGCCTCCCCAGCATTTACTTCACCGATTACATAGCTTTTTTCTCCCATGGATTGTAAGATTTTTTGAGCTTTGTCCACTTCACTTGGATCTATTACAATAACGAGGCCAATTCCCATGTTGAAGGTATTATACATATCCTTTTCTTCTACATTCCCTAGCTGTTGAAGCCAAGAAAAAATGGGAAGAACAGGCCAACTTCCACGCTGAACATGAGCATGATATCCTTTAGGAAGGATTCTAGGAATATTTTCAATAAACCCGCCTCCTGTAATATGACCCATTCCCTTTATCCTAACTTCTTTTTGAAGAGCCTGTACCTCTTTCACATAAATTTTTGTCGGCCGTAACAATTCTGCTCCTAAGGTACAGCCAAACTCTTCCATATATTGATTTACTTTCTCCACTGTAGGTTCTACTAACTTTCGTACTAAAGAGTAACCATTACTATGAATACCTGAAGAAGGAATACCAAGCAGTACATCGCCTTCTTTGATGGAAGTTCCATCAATGATTTTTTTTCGATCTACAATTCCTACAGCAAAACCTGCCACATCATACTCATCTTCTGGATAAAAACCTGGCATTTCTGCCGTTTCACCACCGATTAAAGCCATGCCTGCTTCTTTACATCCTGCCGCTACCCCTTTTACGATACTGGCTATTTTTTCTGGTTTATTTTTTCCACAAGCAATATAATCCAAAAAAAACAAAGGTTCTGCTCCACAACATAGAATATCATTCGCACACATGGCTACACAATCCATTCCTATGGTATCATGACGATCCATTAAGAAAGCAATTTTTAGTTTAGTACCTACCCCATCTGTTCCTGAAACTAAAACTGGTTCCTCCATTGCATAAGAACCGAGTGAAAAAAGTCCACTGAAACCTCCTAAATCAGTAATCACTTCTTTACGCAACGTACCCTTTACATGTTCTTTCATTAATGAAACTGCTTTGTAACCTGCTTCTACATCGACTCCTGCCGCTTTATAATTCATAGCCATCTTCCATTTCCTCCTTTGTTATTTCCATGGGATATTCACCTGTAAAACAAGCTGTACATAAACCACATGTAGCCCCAACAGGAGTTTTTAATAATCCCTCTAAACTGATAAATCCAATACTATCAGCCCCGATTTCCTGCTTGATTTCCTCTAAAGAGTGAGTATGAGCAATTAGATTTTTACGATGAGGAGTATCAATACCAAAATAACAAGAATGGGTAACTGGTGGAGAACTAATGCGAACATGGACCTCTTTAGCCCCTGCCTCTTTTAATAAAGAAACAATGTATTTGCTTGTGGTCCCACGAACAATGGAATCATCAATCATAACCACTCGTTTCCCTTTTACCTGACTCCGTAATGGATTTAACTTGATTTGGACTCCTTCTTGCCGCAAGGCCTGACTTGGTTGGATAAAAGTTCGCCCTACATATCGGTTTTTTACGAATCCTTCTCCATAAGGAATACCTGATTCCTTAGCATATCCTTGGGCAGCCGCTAAACCTGAATCGGGGACCCCTATAACGATATCAGCCTCTGCTGGACACTCCCTTGCTAAAATCTTTCCTGCTTCTAACCGGGCTTCATATACTTCTGCTCCTTCAATAATACTATCTGGCCGAGCAAAATAAACATATTCGAAGACACACATTCGTGAAAGAGTAGAAACGTGATTGGATAGGGTGCGTAACTTTCCATCCTGTACCACAATAATTTCTCCCGGTAACACATCACGAAGGTAGGTAGCTCCTACAGCATCAAAAGCTGTACTTTCAGAAGCAAAAATATAAGAATCCCCTTTTTTCCCCAATGATAAGGGGCGCATTCCTAAAGGATCTCTCGCTGCAATCAGCTTATGAGGAGTCATAATCAATAAAGAATACGCTCCTTTAATTTTATTCATCACTTCTACTAGGGCATCCTCAATACTATGATGTCGAATCCTTGCTCGTGAAAGCAAAGCTGCTAATACTTCTAAGTCCGTTGTCGTTTGAAAAAAGGTTCCTTGCTCTTCTAGTTTGCTTCGCAATTGTTGGGCATTGATTAGATTTCCGTTATGAGCCAAAGCCATATGCCCTTTTGTGTATTTAAGGACCAAGGGTTGAATATCTTCTCGCATTCGTTCTTCTGCAGTGGCGTAACGTACATGTCCAACGGCAATTTCTCCATGCAAATGCCCTAAAACCACATGGTCAAAAATTTCTGATACCAGCCCCATTTCTTTATGATAAAAAATTCTGCCATTATCGTTGACAGCAATTCCTGCACTTTCTTGTCCTCGATGTTGCAAAGCATACAAACCGTAATAAGTTAATTCAGCTGTATTCCAATCATTACAATTATAAACACCAAAAAGACCACATTTTTCTTTTAACTTGTCTAACTTCCGCTGTGTCATGGATAACTCCTTCCTATCCTTCTTCCCTTGTTTAACGGATATTTTTCTTCCTTTAATCTAAGTATCCTTTATATCCTTTTGCTTCTAATTGAATTGCTTTTTCTTCTACGCTTTTTGCTAATTTTTGTTTATATTCTCTTACCTTTTCTCGTATATTCTTATCACTGATACCTACGATTTGCATTGCCAATAATCCAGCATTCTGGCTTCCATTAATGGCCATGGTTGCCACTGGAATTCCTGCTGGCATTTGAACGATAGAATAAAGGGAATCTACCCCTTGTAAAGTAGAAGTTTTAATGGGTACACCAATTACAGGTAGAGCCGTAATGGAAGCAACCATCCCTGGTAGATGAGCGGCTCCTCCTGCTCCTGCAATAATGACTTGTAAACCTCTCTTTTCTGCTGATTTAGCATATTGATACAATCGTTCTGGAGTACGATGGGCAGAAACAATAGTACACTCATAGGGAATTTCAAAATCTTCTAAAACCTTAGCAGCCTGTTGCATCACTGGTAAATCTGAATCACTTCCCATAATAATGCCAACAATGGGTTCCATAGGATCACTCCTTTTCTTACTTGTGTATAATAAGTCCGTACTTTTCCTAATGTTCGGATTCTTGTTAATCTATTTATTTTTATCTCATTTTTATATTCATTTTATCTTTCTTTCCGAGGAATGTCAATAGAAAACCCGAACATTTATATTTAAATACAGAAAATAGTTCTGTCTTTGAGAGGTAAATAAAATTGACTACCACTTTCTTTTTATTGGTAGTCAATCTTTCCCTTTTTTATTCCCCTACAACTTTGATATAAACACTAGCTTCTCTTGCTTGTTTCACTGCTTCTTCTAAAGTCATGGCTTGGACTGTAAAATGACCCATTTTTCTTTGTAAGCTTACTTTTTCCTTCCCATAGATATGAAGGGTTAAACCTGGAACTGCTAAGGCTTCTTTCATTCCTTTAACAACTGCTTTGCCTTCTTTTTCTGCACCCAATAGATTTCTCATGACAATAGGGCTGTGCAAAGTAGTGTCTCCTAAAGGCAGATGGCATATGCTCCGAATATGCTGTTCAAACTGAGAGGTGATACAGCCCTCGATTGTATAATGACCCGAATTGTGAGGTCGTGGAGCTACTTCATTAATATAAACTTGTCCTGCTTTTGTTACAAACATTTCTACGCAAAACATTCCTACTCCTTCAAAAACTTCCATCACTTCTTTTGCCAATTGCTTTGCCTTCTTTTCCACTGATGGAGGAAGTTGAGCTGGTACCTTTGTTTCAACCAAAATATTATCCTGATGATCATTTTCTCCAATGGGATAAATCCCTACCTCTCCATCGGTTCCCCGACAGGCTAAAACAGAAATTTCTTTCTCAAAAACAATCCATTCCTCTACCATTAAAGGGAACTGACCTTGTCCTAATTGTTCATAAGCTTGTTCAATGTCATTTTTATTGCGAATAACCGCATTACCTTTTCCATCGTATCCACCTGTACAAGTTTTTAAAATCAGTGGATATCCCCATTGTTCTCCTGCTTTTTCAATGTCTTGGGTTCCTTGAACTTGTAAAAATTTAGGGATAGGAATGTGTTTTTTTTCTAAACATTGTTTTTGAATATATTTATTTTGAATCAAAGCTAAACTTTTAGGTGTTGGATAGATCCGATGTCCTTCTTTTTCTAATTTCAAAAGAACCTCTACATCAATGTGTTCAAATTCATAAGTAAGGACTTGGCATTCCTTCGCTAATTGACGAATGGCTTCTTGGTCATCAAAATTTGCCACAATATGGTTATCTACCATACTATGAGCTGGACAATTTGGTGTGGGGTCCAGTATAGCTACATAAAAACCCATCTTCTTGGCTTCTGCCACCATCATTTTCCCTAACTGTCCGCCTCCAATAATTCCTATTTTCATATTAACACCTCAAATATTTCTTTTATTTTATATTCATTTTAATCGTAGCCTTTGTTCGTGTCAATAAAAACATGAACATTTTCTTATGTTTTTAAAATAACGTTCATATTTTATTGACTTTCTTGTTTAAGGTTTACTGATAAGACTACCCCTTTTTCACCTTCTATGATATTATAGTAAATTAGGTATTTATTATAGATACCTACGCTGAAAATCTAAGTTTCCGCAAACTCGTATATCATTCTCTAGCTCTGACGTTCTTTCTAAAAGGAAAACAGTCGCAAATAGAAACCCTTGGATATACATCTTTCGAAATTTGGATTATA
>JAAYNZ010000138.1 GCA_012520595.1 Candidatus Epulonipiscium sp.
AAAAAACAACGAACCCTCCTATAATTAGAGTCATAAGAATAGTAATTAACATGGTTTTTTGTATATTGGTGACTTTGTTGAAAAGGGTTTGGTTTGAAGTAAAGGACAAATAAATCAAATTATGATTCGTTAATTTGGAGGCATATAAGGTATACCCATGAATGAGCTTAGCCATATGAGTATTTTCATCAAGGGAAGAAATAAGATTTTCTACCGTACCTTCACCTAACTCTTGAATAAGTAGGGGATCGATGGTAGTGCAATTAAGGACCTTATTGGATTCGTTTATAAGGTATGTTTTTTGATTTACACGATCATTGTTGCCCAAAATTTTATTTAAAGTTGTATTATCAATAAGAAAAGAAATAAAACCTTGGATTTCGTGATTATAAATTAAGGGGATCGTAAGTAAAGTACAAGTTTTGTTAGATTGTTTTATAGTGATCTCCAAATTATTAAAAAAAGTAGGATGATCAACAGAAAATAATTGTTTGCAAAAGTTTTCGTGATTGACATTTTTTAAGTCAAAAAGATTAAAAATTGTATCAAAGGAATAACTTCCATTTTCTGAATAAATGTAAGCATCATTTAAAAAGTAAACGAACATATGATCGAAAAAGTTGTTCGTAACTTTATATTTTTTAAGTGCATCAATTAAATTAATGGCTTTGATTGCATTATTATCTAAAGTAAAAGGACGAATATCTCGTGAACTATTAATTTGGGCAGCGATTTCTGTACAAGCATTTAGTTCATTCTCTAAAGAAGAAGTAATGATATTATGGGATGCACTATTATTTTCAAAAATTTCTTTTTTCAGGGCAGAAAAGGTTGTTTTAGACAAAGTGAAAGTAATAGAAAAAATAGGAATAATCAATAAAATCAAATAAGAAAAAAGATATTTCGTAAAAATAGAATAATTCAAATTCTTATTTTTCATATAAATGCCTCCAAAGCACCTAAATATAGGATGGTTTTTATACATCTATTATAATACATTATAAAAAAAAGCGCTATTAACTAATTTTTATATAAAAAATTGTATAAAAAAAATGTGGATTATAAAAAAAGTGCTTTAAATAGATACATCTTTTTATTTTAAAGTTTATTTTATTATGTCATTTTGGAAAAGTAAAAAAAACCGTTATAAAAGATGCACAAAAAATATGTAAATTTACAAACGAATAAATGCATGTTATACATAAAATAGAGCCAGGATAAAAAACTATATCAAAATGTTTCAGCAAAAAAGCAGACAGAAAAGAGAGGAAGGAGAAAATGAAAACAGAAGCAGGTATTTTAAAAAATGTAAAATCTGTAGAAAAACCCAAACAAGAGTTATTAAAAAAAATGAAAAAGTATTGGCAGCTTTATTTATTTATTATTCCCGCATTGCTTTATTTTCTTATTTTTTGTTACATTCCTATGTATGGTATTCAGTTAGCATTTAAAGAGTATAACCCTGTAGTAGGAATCACAAAAAGTCCTTGGATAGGAATGGAGCATTTTACTCGATTTTTTCGTTCTTATCACTTTCGAACATTGTTATTAAACACCCTTAGTCTAAGTTTAAAACAATTGTTATTTGGATTTCCTATCCCTATTTTATTAGCCATTATGTTAAATCAAGTACGAAATGAAAAATTTAAAAAGACAGTACAAACAGTAACATATGCTCCACATTTTATTTCTATTGTTGTTTTAGTAGGAATGCTAAATATTTTCTTTTCTATTCGTGGAGGATTAGTAAACGAGGTTCTTAACTTTTTAGGAAAAGAATCGATCTTATTTATGGGAGAAGAAAAGTATTTTCGGAATCTATATGTAGGATCTGGTATATGGCAAAACATGGGTTGGAATGCCATTATTTATTTAGCGGCTTTAACTTCTGTAAGTCCGGATTTGCATGAAGCTGCTGTTATTGATGGAGCTAGTAAATGGAAAAGAATTTGGCATATTGATCTTCCTAGCATTTTACCAACCATTGTTGTCTTACTTATATTAAATGTAGGACAAATTATGAGCTTAGGGTTTGAAAAAGCATTTTTGATGCAAAATTCGTTAAATATTGGGAAATCAGAAATTATATCTACGTATGTCTATAAAATAGGATTAATCAACGCTCAATACGGATTTGCAACAGCTGTTGGATTGTTTAATTCGGTTATTAACTTTACATTATTAATCATTGTAAATAAAATTGCAAAAAAAATAAGTGATACGTCATTATGGTAAAGGAGGCATACAATGTTCAGTCAAGATTTTCAAAGACAAAGTACGGGGGATAAAATTTTTGACATTATCAATCACCTGATATTGTTTCTCGTTTTATTATTAGTATTGTATCCATTATACTTCATTGTCATTGCATCAGTTAGTGATCCCAATGCTGTTTCAGCAGGAAAGGTTTGGCTAGCTCCAAAGGGATTAAATATAAAAGGGTATCATGCCATTTTTGAAAATCAAGATATTTGGTCCGGTTATAAAAATACAATTCTTTATACTACGATTGGTACCATGGTAAATTTAGCTTTTACTGTTCCGGCAGCATATGGATTGGCGAGAAAAGAATTGGTGGGAAGAAATATTTTTATGGGGATGATTACTTTTACAATGTTTTTTGGTGGAGGCTTAATACCTACTTTTTTATTGGTTAGTAAACTAGGAATGAATAATACTATGTGGGCTCTTATTTTTCCTAATGCCATCAGTGTATATAATTTAATTGTTACTCGAAATTATTTTGCTTATAGTATTCCAGAAGAATTACATGAGGCTGCAGAAGTCGATGGATGTTCAGAAGGTAAATATTTTTTTAAAATCGCCGTTCCCCTTGGGAAACCTATTATTGGAGTTATTGTATTGATGTATGCAGTTGCTCACTGGAATTCTTATTTCAACGCTCTAATCTATATTCGTGATAGACATCGTTTTCCTTTACAAGTTATTTTACGAGAAATTTTAATTCAACAAGAAGCAAGCAGTGGTTTTGGAGATGCAGCGAGTGTTATTGAACAACAAAAATTAGCGGACATGTTAAAATATGGAGTTATTATTGTTTCTACATTACCGATTCTATGTGTTTATCCATTTATCCAAAAGTATTTTACAACAGGACTCATGATGGGATCGATTAAAGGTTAATAAATGGTATGAGGTGAAAAAAGATGAGAATTTTAATGTTGGATTTAGATACTTTAAGACCTGATCATTTAGGGTGTTATGGTTATCATCGCAATACATCTCCTAACATTGATGAGATTGCAAAAGAAGGAGTACGTTTTAATGATTATTATTGTTCGGATGCCCCTTGTCTTCCATCTAGAACAGCACTTATGAGTGGAAGGTTTGGTATTCATACAGGAGTTGTTAATCACGGTGGAACAGCAGCTGACTATCGATTGATGGGAGAAAAACGTAGATTTAAAGATAATTTAGAAAGTCAAAGTTTACCTGCCTTTTTAAGAGAACAAGGACTTTATACAGCTACTATTAGTCCTTTTGCAGAAAGGCATAGTGCTTGGTGGTTTAATGCAGGTTTTAATGAGATTCATAATACTGGGAAATCAGGTCATGAATCAGCAGAAGAAGTAACTCCTACAGTGTTGGATTGGTTAAAAAATCATGGTAGAAAAGACAATTGGTTTTTACATGTAAACTATTGGGATCCACATACTCCTTATCGAGCTCCTTTAGAGTTTGGTAATCCATTTGAAGATGAAAAAATACCTTCGTGGTTAACAAAAGAAATTTTTGAAGAACATCGTAAAAATAAAATAGGACCTCATGGTCCTCGCGAAATTAATATGTTTAATAATCAAGAGTATCCTCAATATCCCCGATATAAAACAGAACTTAAAACGTATGAAGATGTAAAAGCTTGTTTTGACGGATATGATTGTGGAATTCGATATATGGATACTCATATTGGTATGATTTTAGATTATCTTAAAGAAGAAGGTCTTTATGAGGATACAGCTATTATTGTTACATCGGATCATGGAGAGGCCATGGGTGAGTTTGGTATTTATGGTGAGCATGCTACTGCTGATTATACAACGAGTCGGATACCTATGATTATTAAATGGCCAGGGGCTAAGAAAAATTATGTGGATCATGCTTTGCATTATCATTTAGATTTGGCACCTACATTAGCTGAATTATTTGGAACAAAGCCAAAAGAAAGCTGGGATGGAAAAAGCTATGCATCCACGTTATTACATGGAGAAAAAATAGGTTATCCTTTTTTAATTTTAGGTCAATGTGCTCATGTATGCCAGCGTTCTGTGCGATTTGATGATTATTTATATATACGAACGTATCATGATGGCTACCACTTATTTCCCAAGGAAATGTTATTTAATATAGAAAAAGATCCCCATCAACTTTTTAATCTGGCAGAAGAACGAAAAGATCTATGTATGGAAGCCGTATATTATTTAACAGATTGGCATGACCAGATGATGTCTACGATGGATTATGATGTTGATCCTCTATGGACTGTTATAAAAGAAGGAGGACCCTTCCATGCAAAAGGATCTTTAGCATCATATTGTCAAAGGTTAGAAGAGACAGGAAGGAGTTTTGCTATTGAAGAATTAAAGCAAAGACATCCAAGAGAGTTTTAATTCTATTTAGAAGGGGGAACAAAATGATATCGGATTTTAGAAAAAGCATTAATCATAACTGGTTCTTTAAGCCTATAGAGGAGGAAACTTATAAAAAAATTCAAATTCCTCATACAAATCAAGAAGTTCCTTATAATTATTTCGATGAAAAAATGTATCAATTTATTTCTTGTTATAAAAGAATAATTCACCCTAAAGATCCATCAAAACGAATTTTTCTCCAGTTTGATGGAGTTATGACAGCTTTTAAGTTATACGTGAACGGACAATTTGTAGAAGAATATAGAGGTGGTTACATCCCTCATTTTATCGAAATAACAACCTATCTTCAATATGATCAAGAAAATGAAATATATGTAGAAGTTGATTCTACAGAACGAGAAGATATTCCACCTTTTGGGCATGTAGTTGATTATTTAACCTTTGGAGGAATTTATCGAGACGTATTTTTATATGAGTTAAAGCATTGTTTTATACAGAATGTTCAATATCATTATCAAGTAAAAAATTTTAGTAAGGAAAAAGGCACGATTGTTTTAAAACCAAAAGTGCAGATTAATAATATAGGCCAAGAAAAAGAATATTCTATAAAGGTCAATATTGATCATCAAGAATTTACTCAAAAACAGCAGATAAAAGAAGGAACTCATTGGTATGATTTGCATGAAATTCTTTTAGGAGAAGTTGATCTTTGGGGATTGGATCATCCCATTCTTTACCCAGTACAAACTCAATTATTGTGTCAACAAGAAATTCTAGATCAAAGCACAATAAAAGTAGGATTTCGACATGCAAAAGTAGATCCAACTGGATTATATATCAATGGAGAAAAGATTAAAATTAGAGGGTTAAATCGACACCAATCGTATCCGTATGTAGGATATGCCATGCCTAAAAGAGCTCAAATTCGAGATGCTGATATTTTAAAAGAAGAATTAGGCTTAAATTTAGCAAGGACATCTCATTATCCTCAATCCCCTTATTTTCTTCAACGATGTGATGAGATTGGGCTTCTAGTAATGGAAGAGATTCCAGGTTGGCAACATGTTAGTTCAAAAAAAGAGTGGAGACAACAAGCATTACAGGATGTGGAAAAAATGATTCTTAGAGACTTTAACCATCCCAGTATCATTACTTGGGGGGTTCGCATTAATGAATCACAAGATGATGAAGAGCTATACAAAGCGACTAATGCAGTAGCTAGAAAGATAGATCCTTCCAGACCTACTTGTGGAGTTCGATGCATTGAAAAAAGTCAGTTCCTCGAAGATATTTATTCCATGAATGATTTTATTCATGATGGGGGGGAGGTGATATTACGTTCTCAGAGTAAAGTTACCGGATTAAAAAAGCCAGTACCTTATATCGTAACAGAGTTTTGTGGTCATATTTTTCCTACCAAAAAATTTGATAATGAACAAAGGTTAGTGGAACATGCTCTTCGTCATGGAAGGGTACAAAGTATAGCACGAGAGCAGGATGATTATATGGGAGCCATTGGTTGGTGTGCTTTTGATTATTATACTCATTATGATTTTGGTTCAGGAGATCGTATTTGTTATCATGGAGTTATGGATATGTTTCGCATTCCTAAGTATGCAGCACATCTTTACAAAAGCCAAAAAAGCCCCTATAAGGAGCCAGTATTAGAACCTCTTACTTGGTGGTCTAGAGGAGAAAGAAATAAAGGTCAGGTATTTCCTATCTATGTCTGTACTAACTGTGATGCCATTGATGTGATATTAGGAGGGAAAAAGGTAGGCCATTTTACACGAGAAGAAAATATAATAGAAGAAAATTTAAAAGGATTGGAATATCCGCCTATTAAATTGAGCTTATCCAATGGTGATTGGGGAAGTAAATGGACTGAAGCCGAGTTTATTGGATATATAGGAAATGAAAAAGTAATTGTTAAAAAATTTGTGGCTAATCCAGTCGTTACGGATTTAATTGTACAGGTGGATGATTCTATTTTAAATGGTTTTGAATTGGATGTAACAAGAATAGTAGTAAAAGTTGTCGATCAATATGATAACGTATTGCCGTATAGCAACGGATTTTTAACGTTAGAAACCCAAGGAGATATCGATATTATAGGTCCTAAACAGGTGACTTTTATAGGTGGAAGTATTGCTTTTTGGATTAAAACTTTAGGAAAAGGTATTGCTGGGAAGGGTCAAGTAAACATTAAAAGTTCTTTTGGTATTGAGAAACAAGTAGTCATTCAAATACAAGAGTAATAAATAAAAGAGGAGGAAATAAAATGAATAAAAAATATTTATCAAAGGTAGTAGCAATTGTAGTATCGATGATGCTGAGTGTATCATTTGTGGGGTGCAATAAGACAGAAAAGACAACATCGAAATCCGGAGAGGAGGTTGGTGGAAATTTTAATCCAACAGGATATCCAATTGTAAATGAAGAAATTACAATCCGTGCTTTTACTCAAATTGATCCTCAAAGTAAAGATTTTAATGAAATGAAAATTCTTAAGGATTTAAAAGAAAAAACAGGAATTAATGTAGTTTACGAATGTATTTCAGGTAGTATATGGAATGAAAAGAAAAACCTAGTATTAGCTTCGAATGAGCTTCCTGATATTTTTTTAGGCGGAGGATTAAGTGATAGTGATGTGATTAAATATGGATCCCAAGGCGTTTTCATTCCTTTAGAAGATTGGATTGATCAGTATGCTGTTAATATTAAGAAGGTTTTTGAAGAAGATCCAAGTGTTAAAAAATCATGTACAGCAGCTGATGGACATATTTATACTTTACCCTATGTAGATGGATATGAGCCAGAAGATGTTACTAATCATATGTTTATTAATAAAACATGGTTAGAAAAATTAGGTTTATCTGTGCCTACAACTACAGATGAGTTTTATGATGTACTAAAAGCTTTTAAAGAAAAAGATCCAAATGGAAATGGAGAAAAGGATGAAATTCCTTTTACGTATCGAGTAGGGAATGTTTATAATGGTGATTTTTCTTTATCTGGTGCTTTTGGTGTGCTTGATGGACCAGAACATGTCATGATTAAAGATAATAAAATGGTTTTTAGCCCTATGGAAGAAGGCTATAAAGAATATATTCAATGGACACAAAAACTATATAGTGAAGGTTTAATCGATAAAGAAATTTTTACTCAAGATCAAGGACAATATTTAGCGAAGGGTAAGATGGATGTTGTTGGTGGGTTTGTCATTTATAGCAGTGACAATATGGTTGGAGAAGAAAGGGCAGACAAAGATTTTACGGTTTTACAACCCTTGGAAGGACCCAATGGAGATCGGTTATGGGGACGATATGTCAAAGGAATACGACCTCATAAGGTGGCTATAACAAAAGAAAACCAAAATGTAGAAGCTACCATACGGTGGATTGACGAGTTTTTTGATGAAGAATTTGGTGTAGAATCCCATTTGGGTGAAATTGGTAAGGTTATTTTAAAAGAAGGTGATAAATATAAAGTAGCTACACCACCAGAAGGTGTTACAGCAGCTCAATTTAAATTTGAGAATTCAGCTGGTCCTTTTGCACCAGGAATCGTTTCTAAAGAAGTGTATCGTAATCGTTTGATACAAAATAAATCGGCAGAAAGAAAAACAAAGGCTTATGAACTCTATGATGAATTTGCGACCCAAAATCCTTTGCCTATTATGAGTTTTACCAATGCTCAGCTGAATGAAATTGCTACCATTAAAGCAGATATTGATACGTATGTAGAAGAAATGAAAGCAAAATGGATTACTGGACAAAGTAATATAGAAAAAGATTGGGAAGATTACAAAAATACGCTTAAAAAAATGCAAGTAGATCGATATGTAGAACTCTACCAAGAAGCTTATGACTTATATCAAAAGCAATAATTACGTTAGCATGAAGAATTATAGATATCCACATTAAAAATCTAAAATTTTAGTAAGTTCGTATATTTACTCTCCTGTTCAGGCTGTCCTTTCCAGTACTTTTTAAAAATTTGCAAGTTGAGTGAATATACGGCTTACTCCAGTTTATTTCGTTTATAAATGAGGATATTGATATAAAGAAAAGAATTCGTGATAGGAGATGAAGTTTATGAATCGTCCGAATATTTTGTTAATTACTAGCGACCAACAACATTGGAATACGATAGGAGCCTTTAATCCAGAGATTCATACACCCAATTTAGATCGGCTAGTGAGAGAAGGGACTACATTTACGAGAGCTTATTGTCCTAATCCTACCTGTACTCCCTCTAGATCATCTATTATTACAGGAAAATATCCAAGCCAACATGGAGCGTGGACTTTAGGAACAAAACTTCCAGAGACAGAACATACAGTAGGAGAAGATTTTAAAAGGGCAGAATATAAAACTGCGCTTGTAGGGAAAGCGCATTTTCAACCTTTACATGATACAGAAGAATATCCTTCTTTAGAGGCGTATCCTACTTTGCATGATTTAGATTTCTGGAGAAATTTTAAGGAGCCTTTTTATGGATTTGATCATATTGAGTTAGCTAGAAATCATACCAATGAAACACATATTGGACAACATTATGCTTTATGGTTAGAAGAAAAAGGAGTAAAAAATTGGAGAGATTATTTTAGAGCACCTATAGGAAAAATGAGCAAAGAGGATGCTCATACATGGCCTATACCGGAAGAATTGCATTATGATACTTGGATTGCCGAACGAACCAATAAATTATTAGAACAATATAAAAACAATGAGGACAAATTTTTCCTTTGGGCTAGTTTTTTAGATCCACATGATCCCTATTTAGTTCCTGAACCTTGGGATACCATGTATAATCCAGATGATTTGACAGTACCACGATTAGTGGATGGAGAACATGAAAAAAATCCACCTCATTTTGGATTAACCCAAAAAGAACATCCTGACATTACTACTTATCAAGAATCAGGAAAGTATATACATGGAATTCATTCTCATCTAAAAGATGAAGAGACAATTAAAAAAGATTGGGCCGTATATTATGGAATGATTAGTTTAATGGATAAATACATTGGAAAGAT
>JAAYNZ010000139.1 GCA_012520595.1 Candidatus Epulonipiscium sp.
CCATTGGCATCTTGTTCTTTAAAAGCTTTCCATGCTGCTTTCCACTCGTCCCATGTTTCAGGTACTTTGTCGATACCTACATTATCTAACCAATCTTCTCTGATTTGCATAGCATACGCTGGTTGAAAATCAAGGATAGCAGGTAAGTGATAGATCTGTCCATCCACTGCTTGTCTCATATGAGGATAATCTCCCTCTTTTAAATGGGAAAGGATATTTTGTCCGTGTTCCTCAAGAAGATCATCTAAAGGAATAATGGCCCCTTGAGCGATTAATGTGGGAATGCTTCCACCATAAATCATATCTGGAATGTCTCTAGAAGCTAAGGTTACAGCTACCCTCTCTTCATAATTAGAAGCAGGGTGCCACTGAAAATCAATTTCTGTATTGGTTCGTTTCATCAACTCATCAAAAACTGGGTTTCCATCTTGGGGATGTGGATCCCAAATATTACCCATGTAACTAAATTTAAAGGTTTCTTTAAATAAAGTATCACTTTCTGTCGTGTCTGTCTTTTCTACTTTTGATGTCGTATTCTCTTTTGGTGTGTTATTTGTTTCCGTCGTTGGTTTTTTCCCAGAACAGCCTGTAAATACAGTTGTTAGCATCATACTGGCTACTGTTAATCCAATAATTTTTTTTGTTAATTTCTTCATTCTTAATACTCCTCTCCTTTTAGATATGAAATATAATATAAGATTTAGCCCTTGATAGAGCCAATCATTACACCCTTAACAAAATATTTTTGAACAAAAGGATAAATGATAAGCATAGGTACCATAGAAACAAAAATAACTGCATTTTGTACTTGTTGTGGTACAACCATAACCCCATCTCCTGATTGTACCGCATCACTAATTTCATAGAGAGCTCCTGATGCTTGTAAAACAATATCGTTTAAAATGACTTGTAAAGTATATTTGCTTTTGTCATTTAAATACATTAAAGGTCCTAAAAAATTGTTCCAATGGGCTACTATGATCCAAAGAGCAATAGTAGCTAGTACAGGTTTTGATAATGGTAATACAATCTTGATCATACAAATAAGATCATTGGCACCATCTAATTTAGCTGACTCAATTAAAGATTCGGGTATGCCAACAAAAAAGCTTCGTAAAACGATGATATAGTAAGCGGGTGCTAAAAAATTAAAAATTAATGCCCAATGAGAACCAACTAAATTTAATTTACTCATAACTAAATAAGTGGGAATTAATCCACCGCCAAACCACATGGTAAATAAGATCATATAGTTATATATTTTCTTTCCATAAAAATCTCCAAAAGCCATAGGATAGGCTGCTAAAGAAATCATAATCAATCCTAATACACAACCAACCCCTGCCACAAAGATCGAGTTAGCATAAGACATCCAAATGTATTTATTTGTAAAGACATCCCGATACCCACCTAGGTTTAATTGCCTTGGAAAAAAGGTTACTTCTCCACGCAAAATAGGGGAACTTCCACTTAATGAAATAGCTAATACATTAAGAACGGGATAAATAAAAGCAATACCTAGGACACACATTAAGATAATATTAAAGATATCGAAAACTTTTTCTCCTTTGCTGTTTTTATTGGGAATAGACATTGGACTCCTCCTTTCTTCTAGATTAAGCTTACTTCAGAATATTTAGCACTTAGACGATTGGCTGTTAAAACAAGAATGAGGCTAAGAATTGCATTAAACAAACCTACGGCCGTTGCTAAGCTGTAATTACTGCTTTGAATACCCATTTTATATACATAGGTGGATAACACTTCTGAAACTGCAATGTTTTGTGCATTTTGAAGTAAATATACTTTTTCAAATCCAACAGAAAGTAAATTTCCAATCTGTAAAATCAACATAATCATAATGGTATTTGCAATTCCTGGTATGGTTACATATAAAACTTGTTGGAAGCGTCCCGCCCCATCAATAACAGCCGCTTCATATTGCTCCATATCAATCCCTGCTAAAGCGGATAAGTAAATAATGGATCCCCATCCCATCCCTTGCCAGATACCAGATACAAGCATAATCGGTCTAAAATATTGTGGCCGACCTAAGAAATGAATGGTTTCATATCCAAATTTTTTAATGATAGCATTTACAATCCCAATGGAAGGTGATAAAAAGGTTGTAATCATACTAGTTACCACTACCATGGATAAAAAGTGTGGTAAATAACTAATGGTTTGAACAACTTTCTTAAACTTATTTTTTGAAATTTCATTTAGTAATAAAGCAAAAAGAATAGGTGCTGTAAATACAAAAATCAAGCTTAAAATATTAAGATATAATGTATTCCACATGATCCTTATAAAATCAGGATTATGTAGAAAAGTCTTAAAATGTTTTAATCCTACAAAGGTACTTCCTTTAAAACCTCTTAAAATTTTAAAATCATAAAAAGCAATACGCAGCCATCCCATAGGCCAATATTTGAAGATTAGGAAATATACAACAACAGGTAGTGTCATCAGATACATATACCGATCCGCCCATATTTTTGTTCTTACTCTTCGAAGGTCGACCTTCTGGCGATCTACCTTTTTTTGTTTTTTTATGTTAATAACTTCCATTATACCCCCTCTTTCTGTATTGATTGCACAAATCTATTTATATTTAACTCATTGTTTTGTTAATTTCATCTTAACAAAAACTAAGACTCTTGTCAACTATATTTCACATAAATAATTTTATTATGAAATAAAATTTTAAATTATTATATTTTATGCTCTGCTGTATATTCAGATGTCCGCTTTAAAATAGCTTCAATGCTTTCATATTCTCGATTGGCTACACCAGTAAATAAGATGTCCACTACGGCTAATTGGGCAATTCTTGAGCCCATGGCTCCACTTCTTTTTTCAATTTCAGGCGCACTAATAAACAGTGGAATATCCGCTTTGCTACCGATTTCATTTTTCCCATATTTCGTAATGCTAATGACAGGACAACCAATTTCTTTTGCAATATCTAAGCATTCAATCATTTCTTTTGTTCGGCCAGAATAGGAGATAATAACAACTACATCCTCTTTTTGTAATAATGAGGTATGGGTTAGTTGGATATGAAAATCACTAGCCGCTATGCTATATTTACCAATACGTGTAAATTTATAGGCCGCATCTTGTGCCACTAAACCTGATGCTCCTGCTCCTAAAAATAATATTTTCTTTGCTTGACTAATGGCCCTAACAGCCTGCTCTACACTTTTGATATCCAGTATCTTCTGAGTATCTGTAATGGCTTTAGCATTTAACAAACTTACATTTTCAACGATGCTTTCTACACTGGTGTATCCTTTAATATCTGTGTATAGCTGTTCTTCATCATTGTTTTCGTTTTTTACTTTATTGAGTCCACTCATAATATAGGTTTTTTTAAACTCTTTCAGCCCCGAGTATCCTAATAACTTACAAAAACGAACCCAAGCTGCCTGACTGGCTCCTGTTTTTTCAGCTAATTCTTGAATAGATAAATTAAAAACATCATCAATATTAGTTAGTAAATAATCTGCAATTTTTATTTCTGTCGGGTTTAATTCATCATAAATTTCTTTAATTTTTAAAGTATAATCATCCATTTTTAACACTCCTCAATGCAATGGTAATGGAACCCCATACAGGATCTTGTTGGGCATTTACCATAATCACTTGTTTGTATTTTTCTTCCATTAGCTGTTTAAATCTTTGATTTACATAAGTATTCTTTAATAACACACTTCCACATAGTACCACATGAAATTCTTTTTCATGGTCTAATTTTAAAGTATGAATGACAGATTGTGCCGTATCAAACAGTTCTTCCGCTGCCCGTAGTAAAATGTTTTGTGCAACCTGATCCCCTTCTATGGCTGCTTGATTGACAACTTGGGACAGCTTGGCTATTTCTTTTTTTCCATATCCTTTCCCATAGATTTTATTTATCAATTGAGTGATATTTTGACAATCTAATTCCTTGAGCAAAAGGGAGTATAAGTTCGTTTTTTCTCCCCTTCCATCAAAAGATCGTAAAGCTGCACGTACCCCTTCTACAGCAATCCAATAAGCACTTCCTTCATCTCCAACAACATGACCCCAACCACTGCTTCGATGATGGTTTAATAAAGAATTTTTTCCATAACTAATAGCCCCTGTTCCAGATATAATGATGAGTCCTGGTTTATCCTGGATTTCAGCCACTAATGGTATAACCATATCCCCTACAATACTGATATTATCGCATTTTGTATAACGCCGTAATAGGTTTGTTAAGATTTCCTCCGCATGAAAACAGCTAAGTCCAGCCGTCCCTAAACAAACGGATACAATCTCTACATCCTCTTTTATCTCATAAATACATTTTTGAATCAATTCTTTTAAATTTTCTTCTACTTGTTCTTGAGGGTTGGAACATAAATTAGAGGAGCCACCAAAAACTTCACATAACACTTTCTTGTCCAGAGTTGTACAGAGTAAATGGGTCTTTGTTCCTCCTCCATCGATACCAATTACACATTTTTGAGCCATTTTCATCCTCTTTCTATTTTAACGTACAATTTTTGCAATATACCCCTTGGCATCTTCTAGTAATTGTTGTGCTGTTTCATAATCACAGTCTTCTTTTATCATGACAATAGCTGTCTTAACATGAAAATCACAATTTTCTAACACTTCTTTTGCTTTTTCATAATTGACACCAGTAGAAAGCATGACAAGTCGAATGGCTCGATCTAAAAGCTTTTCATTAGATGCTTTCATATCCACCATATAATTTTGATACACTTTCCCTATCTTTACCATAGATCCCGTAGTCAACATATTTAATACTAGCTTTTGGGCTGTACCCGCTTTAAGTCGAGTAGAACCTTGAATAACTTCTGGACCTACATCGGGTGCAATGGTAGTATCACAAACCTGATGCAATTCTGTATTTGGATTATTACAAATTCCAACTGTATAGGCTCCTTGTATTTTTGCTTGTTCCATCGCACCTAGTACATATTTTGTTCTTCCACTGGCCGTTATTCCAACCACAACATCCTTTTCTGTTACATCAATGCTTTTAATGAGATCCACTCCATCTTGGAAGTTATCTTCGGCTCCTTCAATGGCATTTCGAAGAGCATAATCTCCTCCTGCGATAAATCCCTGTACCATTTCCTTAGGAGTACCAAAAGTAGGTGGACATTCCGATGCATCTAAAACTCCCAAGCGCCCACTGGTTCCTGCACCACAATAAATCAATCTACCTCCTTTTTCAAAAGCCTCTGCAATTTTATCCACTGCAACTGCAATCTTAGGAAGTTCTTCTTCTACTGCAAAAGCAACCATTTTATCTTCATTATTCATCACTTCTAACATCTCAAAGGTACTATAACGATCAATATACTTGGTTCTTTCATTGTTTGATTCTGTTGTTAAACTGCCTAAATTTAAATTTTTCAGTTTCATTTTTTACTCCTTTTTTCTAGGTATTTTAAAAACCTTGTATTTCACTTATAATAGTATTGTGCAATAACCGCCTAAACCGAATAATCTTATTATTGCTAACACCCAAATACACCCGATTGGTCAAAAAAACTACATAAGTACCACTGGTTTTATCAACCCATAAAGATGTTCCTGTAAATCCAGTGTGTCCAAAAGAGCCTATGGAAAATAAATCTCCTGCTGGATGAGATCTTTGGCTTTTTAAGCTAAACCCTAAACCTCGATGTTCACTCATTCCTTCCGTATAATTTTGAACGGCCACTTGTAACATTCTTTTACTAATAAACTCATGCCCATAAATCACTCCACCATTAGCTAACATCTGAGCAAAGATAGATAAATCATGAATATCTGAAAAAAGTCCAGCATTACCTGAAATACCTCCTAAGTATCTTGCATTTTGGTCATGGACTACTCCACAAAGGGGGCGTCCTGTCTTGTTATCAATGGCAGTAGGTGCTATATTGAGATGCTGTAAGCAAAAACCTGTATTTTTTAACTTTAATGGTTGAGCTACATCCTGATTAAAAATAAGATCCATTGGCATTCCTTTGATTTGTTCAATGATTTTTGCTAATACAATATATCCCATACAGCTGTAAATCACATCTGTACCTACAGGTATGGCTAGGGGCCAATGTAAAATAAAATTAACAACTTGATCAGGAGATGGACATTGATCCATTAGATCAATGTAGGCAGGAAGTCCACTTGTGTGGGTCATTAAATTTTTAATAGTGATATCTTTTTTATCATCGGGAACATCAAAAAAATCACTTAGCTTATCATGCAGGGAAAGATAGCCTTGTTGAATGAATTGAAATACAATAGTGGATGTAGATACAATTTTTGTAAGAGAGGCAAGATCAAATACTTTATCTTCCGTTACCTCTCCAACACAGTACCTAAAGATTTCTCCATTCCTATTCCCTACGGCTACTACACCATAGGGATACACTTTTTCTTCTAGCCCTTGCTCTAGTAGCCGAATTGTATCTTGAAAGGCATTTTTCATGATCATCCTCCTTATAAAACCCCTTGTATCCTATTACTTATATTATATACGCTTATAAAAGTAAATTCAACTTTTTTTCATAAATTATTTATTTTTTAGAAACTTTGTTTCTGGCCGCATCCAAAGTTCCTCTTCCTTTATATAAAAAAAGAGTAGTAAAACCAATACATCATTGATTTTACCACTCTCTTTTTTTCTTTTCTATTTAGTTTATGGATATACACATTCATAAACTAAATAAACTGGAAGCAAGCCGTATACACACTCCACATGCAACTTCTGTCATGCCCTTAATAGCTATAACTTTTCTATTCCCTGTACCATTAATTGTCCATGTTCATTTTCAATAGACATAATCTTTATATGATCTCCTGGTTTTAATTCAGGTAACTCCCCTTCAAACTTTTCAATTCGAAAAGCTTGGGGTTCATTATTTACTTCTGCTTCAAAAGAATTATTATCAATATAACCTGTAAAAACAGCTTCTACTGTTGTTGTTTGCAATTTCTCTGAGTGTAGTGAAGTTTCTTCTTTCGATTCTTTAGATGGTTTTTCTACTTCTTGAAATACTGGAATAGGATCTCCTTTTTCTGTCTGAACCATCAAATGAGTAAATTCTCCTTGTAGCTCCAATACAATATAAGGATACGTAAGGGCTGTCGTAACATCATCCGTCTCTTTCGGTTCAATCACTTTAACCGTAATAAGCACTTCCTCATCTGTTTTGCCTTTTTTGACTTCTAAAATTTCAAGATCATATCCACCTGTTGGCTTTTCTCCTGCTCCAATCAGAACAAGAGTTTTCCTTTTATTGTCTTCCTTTTCGATCCATGCTTTATACCCTCGTTGAGATTGGTAATCTTCCATTGCCTGTTCTATAACTTCTGAAAAATTTTCTTTTTCTAAAATAATATATTCAATAGTATTGTCCTTTTCTGTTGGTGTTATGGGTGCAAGATTTCCATTTCCATGATCCTGGTTCTTACAACCTCCAAAAAGTAATAACGTACTTATGATCAATAGCATCCATCTATTTATTTTTTTCATTGATTTGAATCTCCTTTCTTTCTTCCTTTTTTCCTTTAAAATAAAATTATTTTTTAAGCTCTTCTCACCTCCTATATAA
>JAAYNZ010000140.1 GCA_012520595.1 Candidatus Epulonipiscium sp.
ATATAGATAAAGATCATCACGAAAGAGAGGAGTAAAAAACATGACAGAAGAGCAGGAACAAAACAAAGACAAAGATTGGGTAAAGAAAGAAATATTTAGTTGGATTAAAACGATTGTTGTTGCTTTTGTAATTGCATTTTTTGTAAATCATTATCTTATTGTAAATGCGACTGTTCCAACAGGATCCATGGAGCCTACGATTATGCCCAAGGATCGGATTATGGCTAATCGTTGGTCTTATTTTAGAAAATCACCTCAAAGAGGTGATGTGGTTGTTTTTCCTTACCCTGATCAACCAGATATTCTATATGTAAAAAGAGTAATAGGACTTCCAGGAGAAACAATCATAATACAAGATGGGAAGGTTTATATTAATGATTCAGAATTTCCTTTATCTGAATCTTATTTGAATGAAAAACCAAGAGGAGATTTTGGCCCCTATGAAATACCCGATGGTTTTTATTTCATGCTGGGGGATAATAGAAATAATTCTAAGGATTCCAGGTATTGGAACCATCCTTTTGTAGAAGAGAAGGATATTATAGGAAAGGTATTTTTAAAATATTTCCCTAAGTTTCGTTGGATGGGACAAAAGGTACAGTACACATCATATTAAGGAGTGGACATCTTGAAAGGAATTTTATGGGTTGCTACAGAAGCATCTTTTTATCCAATAGAAAATACCCAAGTTGTAGATTATATGGTACAAGCCCTTAAAAAGTCAGGCTTTCAAAAACTATGGAAAGTTTTTTCACAGTCCTTAGCCAATCAATGGAAAGAAGAAATAAGTTTATCTTTTCTTGATGAAATTAAGAAAGAAGAGCCGATTTGGATTTTTCCAGGGAATGTGCCTCTAATTACAGAAGGTATCATTTTAAAGATAAAAGAAATACATCAAAAACATGGAAAACAAGGAACGTGTTATTGGCTTCCTAACGGACAAGGAATTTGTTGTTTGGAAGGAACTCAAATGAAAGAAAAGTTATTTTCTCTTATCAAAAAGGCAAATCATGGGGGAGAAGATTTTTATCAATTGTTAAAAGAAGAAATAGATAAAGATACGATGTATCATATCACTTGTGAACAAGAGGAAGAACTACTTGTCATTGATTCACCAGTGGCTCTTGCTCAAGCAGGAAAAGCGTTACGTTTCCGTATTAACCAAAAACATATGAAGCAAGGAGTTATATTATTGGATCCAGATCAAGTATATATTGAATCAGAAGTAGAGATTGAATCTGGAGTCATGATTTACCCAGGAACTTTTTTACAAGGGAAAACAAAAATAGAAAAAGATTGTGTCATTGGCCCTAATACACGCATTGAAAATAGTCATTTGCATCCAAATGTTCATGTTGAGTATAGTGTTATTTTAGATAGTAGTATTGGAAAGTCCAGTACCATCGGCCCTTTTGCGTATCTTCGCCCTAATTCCCATATTGGAGCTCATGTAAAAATAGGTGATTTTGTAGAAGTTAAAAATGCTTGTATTGGGGATTATACAAAAGCGTCTCATTTAACATATATTGGAGATGCAGATATAGGGAAAAATGTAAATTTTGGTTGTGGAACCATCACAGTGAATTACGATGGGGAAAAGAAACATCGTGTAATCGTTGAAGATGATGCGTTTATTGGTTGTAATACGAATTTGGTTGCACCTGTAATGGTAAGAAAGGGAGGTTACATAGCGGCTGGTTCCACCATTACAAAAGAAGTACCAGAAGATGCCTTAGCCATTGCTAGAGCAAGACAAGAAAACAAAGAACAATGGAAACAAAAAAGGAAAAAAAAACAGGAAAGTCTTTGTGATTCGACAGAAAATATGTTATAATAATGCAGGAAATTTGGGATGAATAACATTAAGGAGGCCTTTTTCACATGAACAGTGGTACAAGTGGTATAAAAATTTTTACGTGTAATGCTCATCCAACTTTAGCAAAAGCCATTGCACAGGAGTTAGGACTACCCTTAGGAAATTCTGAAGTTGGGCGATTTAGTGATGGAGAAATATCTGTCAAAATTAATGAAACAGTACGGGGAGAGGACATTTATATTGTTCAGCCTACTTCTCAGCCTGTAAATGATCATTTAATGGAACTTTTGATTATGATTGATGCTATGCGAAGAGCATCAGCAGGCAGGATTACCGCAGTAATTCCTTATTATGGATATGCACGGCAAGATCGTAAAACACGAGCAAGAGATCCTATTAGCGCAAGATTAGTAGCAGACTTGTTGCAAACAGCAGGGGCAGATCGAGGTTTAACAATGGATTTACATTGCTCACAAATCCAAGGATTTTTTGATATACCAGTAGATCATTTAGTAGGGATGCCTTTACTTACAAGGTATTATCAAGGAAAGGTAGCAGAAGATATTCATAATGAAAATGTGGTAGCTGTATCCCCAGACTTAGGTAGTGTTGGACGAACAAGAGCTTTTGCAGGCAAACTGGAAATACCTTTAGCGATTATTGACAAACGAAGACCGAAAGCAAATGTTTCTGAAGTTATGAATATTATTGGAAACATTGAAGGAAAAAAAGTAATTTTGGTTGATGATATGATTGACACTGCAGGAACCATCTGTAATGCAGCTCAAGCATTGAAAGATAGAGGGGCAATAGAAGTTTTAGCTTGTTGCACTCATCCTGTATTATCTGGTCCTGCCATTAATCGTATTGAAGAATCGGTTATTTCAGAATTAGTTGTTTTAGATACAATTAATCTTCCACCAGAAAAACAAATCTCTAAGATCAAGAAAATTTCAGTAGCTCCTATTTTTGCAGATGCAATCGAAAGAATCCATACAGATAAGCCCGTTTCAGAGCTGTTCGAATAAAATGAAAAAGGAAAGGCATATAATAGAATAGAAAAGATGTTAAAGGCCCTAGTGAGTGAACTAGGGCTATGCCTGTTTAAAATAATAGAAATGAAAGAAAGGAAGCCAACAGCATGTATGCCATAATTGGATTGGGAAATCCTGGGATGCAATATGCTGCTACTCGTCACAATATCGGGTTTGAAGTGATTGAAAGAGTGGCACATGACCAAGGAATTTCAATAACAAAACGAAAGCATAAAGCCTTATTAGGAGAGGGAACCATAGGAAGAGAAAGAGTAGTCCTTGTACAACCTCAAACTTATATGAATCGTAGTGGAGAATCTGTACAAGAAATAGTAAAGTGGTATAAGATTCCTCCTGCCCAAGTGATTGTCATTTATGATGATGTAAGCTTAGAGGTAGGAGATTTGCGAATTCGAGGAAAGGGAAGTGCAGGGGGACATAATGGAATGAGAAGTATCATTTCTCATTTAGGAACCGAGGAGTTTCCTAGAATTCGAATCGGGGTAGGAGAGAAACCACCAGGTTGGGATTTAGCCGATTATGTTTTAGGGCGTTTTTCAAAACAAGAATTGGAATTGATCATACCTTCGATTACGCTTGCTAGTGAGGTGGTTGAAAAAATAATCAGTGACGGTTTGCAATATGCTATGAATCGATATAATCAAAGAAGGAAGGGACCCGCCATTGAATAGTTTTTTACAACCTTTATATGATTTAGAATCATTTCAACAAGTAAATGAGATCATTATAGGAAAAAAAACGCCTCTTTTGTGTACAGGAGTGTTGGAATCCCAAAAATGTCATTGGATTTATGGAATTTTACAAAGACAAAAAAGGCCAGCTATTATTGTTACCTATACAGAATTACGTTGCAGAGAGATTTATGAAGATCTATCTTTTTTTATGGATGATGAAGTTCTATTATATCCAGCAAAAGATCTTCTTTTTTACCATGCAGATGTTCATAGCCATGATATCATTAGACAACGGCTAGCACTGCTGGAAAAATTAATGTTAAAGCAAGCCTCAGTTGTTGTCGTATCCATTGAAGGTTTGTTAGATAAGTTAATTCCCAAAGATACAATGGAGCAGTGGATTCTTAAAGGAGCAGTAGGAGATATCTGGAAAATAGACAGAGTGATCAAAAGATTTGTTATTATGGGATATGAGCGAGTGGAACAAGTAGAGACTAGAGGTCAATTTGCCATTCGAGGAGGCATCATTGATATCTATCCAATGACAGGCGAGGAGGCTTATCGAATTGAATTATGGGATGAAGAAGTAGACTCCATTCGGATTATGAATCCACAGACCCAACGTTCCGGAGACAAAATAGATTGTATTCAAATTTTCCCAGCAAAGGAACAATTTGTGGGGGAAGAAGAACAACAAAAAAACACAGCCAATCTTCTTCACTATGTTGGAGAAAATGCTCTTTTGTTTTTAGAAGAACCATTACGTATTGAGGGAAAATGCCAAAGGGTACTAGAAGAATTTGAAGAGAGCATGAAAAATCGATTGGAAAAAGAAGAAGTGCTTCCATCTCAATGGAACATGATCTATCGTTATGAAGAACTTCTATCATTGTGGAAAGCTTATCCTCAGGTTCTTTTGAGTACTCTTCCACAGCCAGTAAAGTCTTTTGCAATTCAAAAAAGCGTGCATGTAGCTGTAAAATCCATTCAGCCTTTTCATCAGAAAATTGATGTTTTGGAAAAAGATTTGAATCAATGGATGGATAAAAATTATGGGATTGTTATATTAGCAGGTTCTCAAGGCCGAGGGGAACGTTTAGCACAAGAGCTAAAAGAACGTAACATACCTATTATTTTTCGCAAAAAGATGGATCAACCCATTCAACGTGGACAGATTATTATTACAGTAGGAGGACTCCATAAAGGGTTTGATTATACAGACATTGGTTTTGCTATTCTTTCTGAAAGTGATGTATTTGGAGAAAGACGAAAAAAAAGAAAACCACGTTTTAAGGAAAAGGGTAGAAAAATTGAGAGTTTTACGGATTTAAAAGTAGGAGACTATATTGTCCATGAAAATCATGGTATCGGAATTTATCAAGGGATTGACCAAATGCTGGTGGACGGAATTAGTAAAGATTATTTAAAAATTCAATATGGAGATGGGGGAATTTTATACGTTCCTACGAACCAATTGGATATGGTGCAAAAATATATTGGGTCGGAAGGAAAAGCACCTAAGATTCATAAATTAGGCGGTACAGAATGGTTGAAAACCAAATCTAAGGCCAAAGCAGCTGTAGCTGATTTAGCCAAAGATTTAGTAGCTTTATATGCCCAGAGACAACAAGCTGTAGGTTTTGCTTTTTCTAAAGATACAGTATGGCAGAAAGAATTTGAAGACATGTTTCCTTATGAGGAAACAGAAGATCAATTAATTGCCATTGAGGAAACAAAAAAAGATATGGAAAGTAAGAAAGTGATGGATCGTCTTTTATGTGGTGATGTGGGATATGGAAAAACAGAAGTAGCCATTCGAGCTGCTTTTAAGGCTGTTCAAGATGGAAAGCAAGTGGCTTATTTAGTTCCAACTACTTTACTGGCACAACAACATTATCATACCTTTCAGCAGAGGATGCAGGATTTTCCTATATCTGTACAATTATTATCCCGCTTTCGAACGGCAGCACAGCAAAGAAAAACTATTGAAAATTTAAAAAAAGGTTTAGTAGACATCGTTGTAGGTACTCACCGACTTCTTTCTAAAGATGTACAATTCAAAGACTTAGGATTATTGATTATTGATGAGGAACAGCGATTTGGAGTTGCTCATAAAGAAAAAATCAAACAATTCAAACAAAATGTAGATGTACTTACTTTGACAGCTACGCCCATTCCAAGAACCTTACACATGAGCTTAATTGGTATTCGCGATATGAGTGTACTGGAAGAACCACCAGAAGAAAGACATCCCGTACAGACCTATGTCATGGAATATCGAATTGATTTTATTAAAGATGCCATTGAACGAGAATTAAACCGAGGAGGGCAAGTGTATTATCTTCATAATCGAGTAAAAAATATTGAAAAAATTGCCTTTGAATTACAAAATCTTTTACCAGAGGCGACAGTAGCTTATGCACATGGTCAAATGAGTGAACGAGAATTAGAAGATATTATGCTAGATTTTATTCATGGAGATATTGATGTTTTGGTTTGTACGACGATTATTGAAACAGGATTAGATATTTCTAATGTAAACACCATCATTATCCAAGATGCAGATCGCATGGGATTATCTCAATTGTATCAGTTAAGAGGACGAGTTGGACGTTCCAATCGTATCGCGTATGCCTATTTAATGTATCAAAAAGATAAGGTTCTTCAAGAAAGTGCAGAAAAACGATTGCAGGCCATTAAAGAATTTACAGAATTTGGATCAGGCTTTAAGATAGCTATGAGAGATTTAGAAATTCGAGGAGCGGGAAACTTACTAGGAGCAGAACAACATGGACACATGGAAGCAGTGGGGTATGACATGTACTGTAAGTTATTACAAGAAGCCGTTTATGACTTACAAGAAGAAGAAGGAAAAGAGTACTTTGAAACTTCTGTAGACATTGATGTTAGTGCCTATATTCCTGAATCCTATATTCAAAGTGAAATGCAGAAATTAGAGATGTATAAAAAAATTGCAGCAATTCAGTCCCAAGAAGATTTTTATGAAATACAAGAAGAGTTAGAAGATCGATATGGAGACATTCCAAGTAGTGTAAACTATTTATTGGAAATTGCATTATTAAAGGCCATGGCCCATGATTTAGGAATATTATCAGTTACACAAAAAAAAGAAAAGGTAATTTTTACATTTCAACAAAATGCAGCAGTAGATCCTACTAAAATTCCAGAATTAATTCGGCGAAATCGAAATCGACTTTTATTTACAGCTGCTTTAGAGCCTTATTTTACCTACAGATTAAAGAAAACACAACAAGAAGAAGTTATCAGACAAATTAAAAATGTATTACAAGAGTTAAAAGATTTGAAGTTAGCATAAAAGTATTTTATAATGGTATAGATAAGCAGTCCAATATACAATTTATTTTGACGAAAAAAGGTCAGGAAAATAATTAAGGAGCGATTGTTGTGAGGCAAAAAAAATATATGCACAGATTTTTTAGTCTGATTGTACTTGTAATGTGTTCATTTTGGTTAGTAAGCTGTGGAAATAAAGATTCCCAAACCCTTATGAAAGTAAATGAAGATCTGGTTGGTATTAATGAAGTAAAATTTTATCTTACCCAAATTCAAACAGATTTTGAAAGACAAGGGGGAAAAGATATATGGGAAACAGATTTTGGAGGAAAAACAGCTGAAGAAGTAGCTAAAGAAAGAACTTTAGATTCGATTATTTGGTTAAAAATTTTAAAGAGTAAAGCAGTAGATATGGGTTTAACCCTTACAGAAGATGAAGAAAATAGAATTGAGACTCAAGCAGAACAAATGTTAGAGCAAATGGACAAACAAGATGTACAGCAATTTGGCTTATCGAAAAAAATGCTTGGAAGTATGATTCGGGAAAGTGTTTTGTCAGAACGTGTATTTAATGAAGTAACAAAAGATTTTACACCCGAAGAAGTAGCAGCAGAACAATTTTATCAAGATTTTTATGGAGAAGACAAAGACCCGTTACTGAAAGTGCGAGTTCGTCATATTTTGCTACAGACTCATGAGTTAGATGAAACCTTTAATTGGAAACCATTACCAGAAGAAAAACAAAAAGAAGCTTTACAAAAAGCAGAAGAAGCTTTAGCAAAAGCAAGAAAAGGAGAAGATTTTATATCTTTAGTAAGTGAATACTCAGAAGATCCTGGTTCTAAAGATCAAGGAGGAGAGTATACTTTTACAAAATACGATGGGCTTGAACCTAGCTTTGTAGAAACAGCTTTTGGTTTGCAACCTGGAGAAATTAGTGAATTGGTTCATACTTCTTATGGTTATCATATAATCAAGTTAGAAGAAAAAATAGAACCTACGGCAGAGGAAATAGATGAAGATAAGCAGCATATTAAGGATTATTATAAAGAAGTAAAAAAACAAGAAATATTTCAAGAACAATATGAAGAATGGAAAAAGCAAGCGAATATTGAAATTAATGAAGAACTTTGGGGACAAGTTCATATTGATAAATAAAGAGAAATAAATAAAAAAGAACAAAGTTAACTATTTTGGTTAAATTTGTTCTTTTTTTATTTAAATTTTAATTGCAGATTTTTTATTAAGGTTAAAAATCTTATTTGTTTATATAAAAAAAATAAATGCATAAAATAACCAAAAAAGCCTCATACTAGTAATGACCGATTACAGCAACATAAGAAGGAGGAGTTTTGTTGAAAGCGACAGGAATTGTAAGAAGAATTGATGATTTAGGAAGAGTTGTAATACCTAAAGAAATTAGAAGGACATTACGAATTCGAGAAGGAGACCCTTTAGAGATTTTTACAGATCGAGATGGTGAAGTGATCTTAAAAAAGTATTCACCCATTGGAGAACTAGGGTCTTTTGCTAAAGAATACGCAGAAGCATTAGCTCAAACAGCAGGACATATTACATGTATTTCAGATCGAGATCAAGTGATTGCTGTATCTGGTGGTGCCAAAAAAGATTTTTTGGATAAAAAAATTAGTGGAGCACTAGAAAAGGTAATTGAAAAAAGAACCCCTCTGATTGCTCATCAAAGAGAAGAAGGTTTTATTCATATTTTAGCTGATGATATAGGGCAAGATTACAGTGCTCAAGTGATTACTCCCATTATTTCAGAAGGAGATGCCATAGGGGCTGTTATTTTTCTAACGAAGGATCCTCAAATACAAATGGGAGAAGTAGAAAGCAAGTTAGCTCAATCTGCAGCAGGTTTTCTAGGGAAGCAAATGGAACAATAAAATGTAGATAGCATAGCTATCTACATTTTATTGTTCCATTTGCTTCCCTAGAAAACCTGCTGCAGATTGAACAATAAAATGTAACAATAAAATGTAGATAGCATAGCTATCTACATTTTATTG
>JAAYNZ010000001.1 GCA_012520595.1 Candidatus Epulonipiscium sp.
ATAAAAACCACTTCTTTGTAATTTAATTCAATGGTTTTTGACTTTTTAGATTTTGTTACTACCTTCTGATCTATGGTTTGAGGAAGGCGGTATCCTTCTGATATCCCTCCAAAGTATCCTATTTCTCCTTCCATCCCAAAAACAGAAGGGGGAAAGATTCCCCCAAAAAATACAATGAATAAAGTAACTGCAATAAGTTTTTTTATTCCCTGCTTCATCTTACTCCCCTTTCCACTATCGCATGTATATAGAAATACACGCTCATAATTGAAAATCCATCAATGGCTACGCTAGAAGTAAGCCGTATAGACACTCGACATACGACTTCTGTCATACCCTTACCTCTGATTTGGTTTTACAAAACCAAGGGCTAAGACAGTCGGATTAGGGGAGTGACCTATGAGCTTACTGAAATTTTAAATTTTCAACGTAGATATCTATAAAATCATTATCCTTCTACAAAAAGAATATAACCTGTAACGGCTGCATTCTCTTGATTACTACTAGGACGTAATACCTGTTGTGTCATGACTCGAATTTTATCTCCCTTTTCTAGTTCATCCAAGTGAATGACTCTTCCATTTTTAATAAGAATACTATTATTGCTTACCAACACTTGTGCCGTTCGATTTTTTTGATTGAGTAAATTCCAACTTCCTTGGGTTCGATTGTATACTTGCACATCTTTTATAGAAAGAATATTGTTTTCAATCCCATAAATCTCTCCTTGAACCCCTTCTCGAGCATACGGATTATCTACCACATAAAGAGCTTGGTCTCCATGAACAACAATAGTATATACTTTATCAATCTTACTTTGATTCGTATAATCAATAAATGTATCTCTGTCCACTGGACCCGTCTCATCATAAAATAAAGTTTTATAATCTATGGAGAAAACTCGTGGAATAGGATAATAACTCCAGCTGTTTCCTTGCAAGGCAGCAAAAGATTGAACTTGAAAAGACTGTCCTTGGGCAATTTTAGCAATTCGCCCTCGTAAAATTTGGATACCTCCTGTAGTAGGTTCTTCTTTTATGTCAAGAACAGCCACTTGATTTTCACCATTTAAAACCACTTGGGCATAATCAGGTACCATAATATTTTGCGGATCTACCAATCTGCCATGTCTTCGAATAATAGTACCTCCATCTGCTTTTAGCATAGACGAATGATGCAACACCTTAAATAACCCTGCTCCGTTGGCATAGATGATAGACTGATCTCCTAATGGCTGTTCTCTACCATGACGGAAGGTAATCTTGGCAATTCGTTCTTGTCCATAGTATTCTTCCGTAGCAATATAGACTTCTCCATTATGCTGGGTTAAAAATTTTTGGGCATAATCGAGAGAAACTTGACGATCATTGTCATAGCATTGAAGTTGTTGGGCTTTGGATAAATCTAAGGTTTTAATTTGCTCATAGTCTTCCCAGCCTCTTTTTGTTAAACGTTGAGCATTTTGAAGAATCAATTGATTTTGATTAGGAAAGATCCCATTCAACTGTCCTCGATAAATGTTAGCTATTTCATGTCCTCTACCATCAACTACAATTTCCTTTACGGTTTCCACCACAAAACCAGGTTCTAGTACACCTTGGTTCACCAACACCTTAACCCAATCCCCTGGTAAAATATCTTGATAAGAAATCTTTTGTTTGTTTTGAGAAATAAAGACAGTAGGAGAAATGTCTATGATTTCTGTTTCTCCATCTTCATAACCAATACGGATCTGCCCTGTTCCTCCTTTTTGAGGAAGGACGTCTTTTACTTTCCCATACCGCATAACATAATGTCCACTGGCATGGATCTTTTTAATATATTGGGGCTGATAAGGATCCAATTGCATTGTGATCACGTCCCCTAATTCAAGGCTTTCCACACTACTTTTCGCTGCATCATATCGAAAGTCTGGAAAGATTTCACGAATGTATCCGATTTGATCTTCTGCTTCATAATAGGGAAGTTTTGTTACCTGAATTTCATTTCGATGAAAGTTTTTTGTTATTTCTTGATTTTGTTCGTCAATAAATGTAATATAATTTAATCCTTTTTCTTTTAACACACCTCGTATTTCTGAAACTACAACAGGGTGTCCCATGGATTTGATTTCAACAATCACATTGTTTTGTAGCATCAATTGAATACGACTTCCAACAGGAGCCTCTTCAATAGGAATGATTTTCTCTCCAATCACTATTTTTGTCTTTCCTGTTTGAGGATCCTTTTGGTACAAACCTGGAGTTAATGAGTAGGTGAATAATTGGTTAGCTGTATCACGAATGGAAAGCCTTGCCTGCTGCAATGGATCGAAAGGCTGAAGAATCCCTTCTACTATTTGGGTTGAATCTTCCTGTCTTTTAGAAATATAAAGTAGAGTTTGAGTTTGTCCATGGATAATATATTCAATTTCATCCCCTTCTTGTAACCCTACCATTCCTGTAATTTGTCCTTCCTCATAGACAACGGCATCTTTCTCTATCTCTTTTCCCACAGCATTTCGCCTTTTTTCATAAACCAATTCATCAATGGTACCTTCTTTGGTTCGAACTCGAAAGATCCGCATTCCAGAATCTGAATCTACTCCTGTATCCATTTGGTCTTGAATAGCTCCAATTTTACCAATTTTGCGAATCAAATCAGCCCTTTGGTAATAAAGTTCATCCATATTGGCTAAAATCTGAGCCATTTCTGCTCTTGTAATTACTCCCTTTGGATCAAAATATCCATTGGTTTTCCCTTTCATAATTCCTTTTTGTGCGAGTATTTCTACCGCTCTTATTTTATCTGAACTGATTTTCATCCAATCTACATATTGGTATACCTTCTGTAATGTATCGCCCCCAAGAAACATATCTGGGTTTAAAAATTGGAGTCCCTGAACCATCCATTGAGCTACCTGTTCTCTAGAAGCAGGCCCTTGTAAATTATCTTTTTGGGTAGGAGTAATCAATCCTGTTTGCAAAGCCATTTGAATATACCCTTGAGACCAAGAATCAGGATATTTAACGCCTTCGTCAATGGCTTGCTTTTCCAACCCCATTCCTCGAATCATAAAAATTAATACTTCTTCTTGGGTAATGGAACGAGAAGGCTGAAATCTTTGATTATATCCTTTGATTAGCTGCAAGGCTCCCATACGTACAATGGATTCCTTTGCCCAATGAGAAACAGGCACATCGATAAAATTTACATTTTGAATGGCTACCGTTCCTTGTTCTGAACCTGTATAACGATTTTTTACAGGATCTAGCAAAATATTAGGATCACCCCAAACAAAAGAAATAAATAACCCTTGAATCAACAGAATGGTTACCATCATCTGACAAAGCCACTTTTTTTTCATATTGGATCCCCCATTATTTCTAATCTATGTATTGTACAATTTTTTTTAGATACGCTGCAAATTCATCTTTTAGATCTTCACGGTTCAAGGCAAACTCCACAGTAGCCTGTAAAAAACCCATTTTGTTTCCTACATCGTATCGCTTTCCAATAAAATCATACGCATACATAGGCTCTTCCTTTGATAAACGATACAAAGCATCCGTTAACTGAATTTCTCCTCCTGCTCCAGCTTCTTGGGTTTCTAAATACTTAAAAATCCTCGGTGTAATAATATATCGGCCCAATACAGCAACATTAGAAGGAGCCTGATGAATGGAAGGTTTTTCTACCATGTCTTCTACTTGATAAACTCGATCTTTCACCTTAGTCCCTGCTATGATTCCATACTTATGAGTATCCTCTTTGGGTACGGTTTGTACTCCTAAAATAGTATACGAATACTCCTGATACATGTCCATCATTTGTTTTAGACAGGGTGTTTTCGAAACAATAACATCATCACCTAATAAAACAGCAAAAGGTTCATTTCCAATGAAATGCTTGGCTGTTAATACAGCATGACCAAGCCCCTTGGGTTCTTTTTGACGAATGTAATAAATATTAGCAATCTCTGAAACTTCTCTAGCAATAGCTAACAACTCTTTTTGTCCTTTTTTTTCTAACTCCATTTCCAACTCAACAGATTTATCAAAATGATCTTCTATGGATCGCTTGCTTCGACCTGTTACAATAATAATATCTTCAATCCCTGATTGTACTGCTTCTTCTACAATATACTGAATCGTAGGTTTATCTACAATCGGTAGCATTTCTTTGGGCTGTGCTTTCGTAGCAGGTAAAAATCGAGTACCTAATCCTGCTGCTGGAATAATAGCCTTTTTTATTTTCATACTCTGTCCTCCTCTTTCATATCATACCCAAATATCTATGTTGTCTTTTATTATAATACAATGACCCACTTTTTTCTACATTTTCTGGGGGGTATAGAACTTATTATCTATTTCTGTCTTTTGACAGCAAAGAAATAAAAAACAGCCGGGTTCATCGGCTGTTAATGCATTGGATATTCAATTGGGTCTTCTTCTGTCAATGAAAAAGGCTTATAGTCTTCTGTCAATGAACGAATAGAAACATGAAAAGAATGGGAACCAATAGCCATATGATCCACTTCTAAGGCATATTTAACATATACCTGGCCTCCTTCTTGATCCAAATTGACTTTCATATCCTTTGTCAGCATGGAAATCATAAATTCTCCATGAACAGTATGATAATGAGATGTATGTTTTTTTCCTCTCTCAAAAATCATACTGGAATTATTTTTCCCAAAACGTAGAATAGATACTTTATCTCTTTCTACCTTAATGGTTGTAGTAGTATCTTTCATTCCTGTAAGCTCTGATTCTTTGTATATAATATAGAATTTATTTTGTTTTTGATAGTAATAACCAGGAATCACCATTTCAATATCTTCAGAAGGATCCAGACCATCTTGGATCCCTGTGACAGTTATAAGTACATTTTTCTTCATCATAACACTCCTTATGAGCTTATCTTTTGTGTATTCCTTAATAGGTTTCAATATTGACTTGAGTAACAGAATTCATAGGATAAGACAGGATTCGTGTACCTATTTCGCAAAACTTTCTTGGATTATCACTTACATAAAACTCATGTTTCGGTGGTGTTTTATTTTCTCGCAAACCTTTTATTTTTTGCAATTCGCGCAAAAATCTTTCTACTGTTTCTAATGCTGGATTAATTAAAGTTACTTGATCTCCCATGATTTCTTGAATCACAGAAGCTAATAAGGGGTAATGAGTGCAACCTAAAACCAAAGTATCAATCTTAGCCTCTTGTAAAGAAGCTAAATATTTTTGTACAATTTGATACGTAACCGAATCCGTAAGCCAACCTTCTTCTACTAAAGGTACAAACAAAGGACAAGCTTGTCCAAAAATCTCCACCTGGTGATTTTGCTTTTGTATCAGCTTTTGATATGCTTGACTGGCTATCGTCGCTTCTGTTCCAATCACACCTACACGTTGATTATGAGTAGCATCAGCTGCCATAAAAGCACCTGGCTCTACTACTCCCATAATAGGAATATTAAAGGTATGTTGCAATTCTCCTAAACTATTGGAGCTAATGGTATTACAAGCCACAATTAATCCTTTTACATCCTTCGTTAATAAAAATCGTATAATTTGTTTTGCATATTTTGTTACAGTTTCTTTGGACTTACTTCCATAAGGAACCCTCGCCGTATCTCCAAAATATATAATTTGTTCATTAGGCCCATGTTGTAGAAGTTCTTTGACAACTGTTAAGCCTCCAACACCTGAGTCAAAAACTCCAATGGGACGATTATCCATTTAATGTCTCCTCCTGACTATTCTTGATCCATGGCCAATTGGATTAACTGTTCGACAAGAGCCTTTTTATCCATTCCTTTTTCCTCCCAAAGCATGGGGTACATGCTAATGGAAGTAAATCCAGGTAATGTGTTAATCTCATTAAAAACCACTCGCTTTGTATCTTTTTCTACAAAAAAATCCACCCTAGCCAATCCTCGTCCATCAACAGCTTTAAAAATTTGAAGGGCTTTTTCTTGGATTTCTTCTACGACTTCCTTAGGTAAATCTGCTGGAATTACAGTTTTGGAACTTTCACTATGATATTTTGCCTCGTAATCATAAAACTCTGCCTCTGTAATAATCTCTCCTACTCCCGATGCTTTTGCCTGATCATTACCTAATACGGCACATTCTACTTCCCGTCCTATAATGGTTTCTTCAACTAAAATCTTACGATCATGTTTCGCCGCTTCTAACAGTCCCTTTATTAATTGTTCTCTATCGTGAGCTTTCGTGATACCTACAGAAGATCCTGCATTCGAAGGTTTAATAAAACAAGGATATGAAAGCTTTTCTTCAATTTTTTCTACGACAACAGGCATATGAGACAATTCTTTTCGGAATACTTTTACAAATTGGGCTTGATCAATTCCTTCCTTTTCTACAATAATTTTAGTATATACTTTATCCATAGAAACACTGGAAGATAAAATTCCACAGCCTACATAAGGAATCTGGGCCAGTTCTAAAAGTCCTTGGATACTCCCATCTTCTCCATACAAACCATGAAGAACAGGGAAAACCAAATCAACAGGAATCCATTTTACTTTATCCCCTACAATTTTAAGTAAACCTTTTTGGGTTGCATCAGGACTTAGTACTGTAGGAATTCCATACTTTTCCCATTCATCTGTCTTAATATGTTCAACAGGTCCATTATACAATAACCATTTTCCTTCTTTTGTAATACCTACAGGTAAAATAAAATATTTATTTGGATCCATATGAGTCATAATGGTTGTAGCTGAAATTCTTGATATTTCATGCTCTGAAGATTGCCCACCAAAAAGGACAACGATTGTCTTTTTTTGTTCTTGCACAATAACTCCTCTTTTCTTGTTTTCTGTTTTTATACTATGATATTCTTATGATTTATAAAAGGTTCTTATTCTTTCTTCTATACAAAAATCCTCTAACTCCTTCTTATTTTAATCTTTTCCATAGTAGAATTCAACTGGTTTATTGGAAATGATCCAGTGAGAAAGCAAAATGGATCGTACATCAAAAAAAAGATATACCCTTTTCCCTATGGAATAAGTATATCTTTTTGTAACATAACCATGATTTTCTATTTTGTCAATACACTATTAGGCGTTTGAACCACTTGAAGAATTTTTTCCATTTTTCCCGTTTCTCCATTAATATAAATAATAAAATCTTGTTCCTTATACTTTCCTTTAAATTCGTAACATAAAACTTCCCGTTTTGATTCTAAAGGAATAACTGTTATGTTTGCTTTTTCCACCTGAAAATCTTCTGTAATAAAAGCCCTCGCTTCCTCCTTGGTTAAAGAAGGAGAGGTTAACTCTCTCGGATGATGCATCATAATATACCCTAAAGATTCAAAGCCTATGATTTCCCCATCATCCATGGCTACTTTTACTTTAATTAAATCAGGATATAAAACGACTCCTTTTTCTACAGGGGCAAAATTTACAACTAACGTTCCATCGGTTTTTTCATAATAACTTGCCTTCATATTGGGATATTGGTTCTTTTTTAAAAATTCTTCTGCTTTTTTTCTTCCCTCTTCTAGAGACAGTTCTTGTTCTGACGAGGGTCTTTCTCCATATTGAAGCATCCATAGAGGATACCCACCCTCTTGGGTAATATCTAACATCAAAGTAGGTTCTTTTTGATCTTTGAGTTGAACTCCAAAACGATAAACAGGAATGGTATATTGGGTTTTTGTATCCGTTTGCTCTAAAAATTCAATGGAAGCAATTCGATCTTTTCCAATAAAATTAGCTGCTTTTTCTTGGGCTTGTTCTCTGGATAATCGTGGTTTTCCTTTGGTTAATTTAGGTTCCATTTGCTGAATATGTTCAGAAAAAGGTCCATCATAAATCAAAGCCGGAATATCTTGTAGCTCTTGATTGACTTGTGTCATAGAACCGAGTACAGGAGTATTCTCCATAGCCTTCGCTCCATAGTTTTGGATCTTTTTCCAATTGATTCGATTCCCTTGATGAACTTCTGCCTGTACTTGATTGAGTTGATTTGCCAAACTTTTAGCATACTTTTGGATATGTTCTACCTTTTCCCAGTCTTCCTTATCTAAATCAGCTCCATCCATAGTTTTTTGACTCATAGCAAAAGAAAAATCACTCACTTGAGATAAAAACTTTAGTGCTTGGTCGACAGTAGAATGCTGATAAGGAATCTGGCCCATATTTTCCTGTGCTGAAGAAGCTTCTTTCCATAAACGAGCAAATACAGGGGCACTCTGACTTGACCTTCTGGCTAAACTTGCTTTCGTTAATAAATTATCCACTGTATTCACATAAGAAGTCATGTCATAAAAAGATTTTTGAAACTGATTTTCCAAATATTGCTTATAATTCAATTTTTGTTTATATTGATAGACTCCAAAACCTCCTACTACTAAAAGAGCCACTACTACTATACTATACATGCGAACTTCTGATAATCGTTGTTTTAAGCGTAGTAATCGATTGTCTTTCTTTTTTTCATTGGACATCTGTTTCACCTCTACCTCTTTATTTTCTCTTTATTTTTTACCAAATACATGTTTCCCAATTCGACTTGTAATGGGTACAGACCAAATCCATTTACTGGTAGCTGTAGATGGGTTCCAATAATAAATGGCACCATTGGTAGGATCCCAACCATTTAAAGCATCCCTTGCTGCCTTTTTAGCCGTTTCATCAGGATTTAAATTGATCTGCCCATCTTTAACTGCATCAAAGGCTCCCGGCTGGTACACAACCCCTGCTATACTATTCGGAAAAGATGCATGACGAACTCGATTGAGTACAACAGCACCTACAGCTACCTGACCTACATAAGGTTCTCCCCTGGATTCTCCATGAATGGCAGCGGACAATAAATAAATATCTCGATTAGCATCTGTATTATTGTTAGAAACTTCCTGTCTTTTAGGCTGAATTCCTAATTTCTCTAATGTTTGTTTTCCTGCGATTCCATCTGCCTTTAATCCATTTTTTTGTTGAAATTTTTTAATGGCTTCCCATGTTTTATACCCATAGGAACCATCTACATTTCCTTCATAATAACCCCATTGTTTTAATTTTGTTTGAATCTGTTTCACTTCTTCTCCTTTGGCTCCCCAACTATAGCTACCTACTTCTAAGGTATTGGGAGTAATGGCTGAAACGAAAACAGAAACACCAATGGCACTTCCCATCAAAATTAGGGAAAATAAAAGTGTAATCATTGGACGCTTCATATAATCCCTCCTTATTATTTTGCAAAAACATGTCGTCCGATTTGAGTCACAATAGGCCTTGACCAAATCCATTTACTTGTGGCTGTAGCTGGATTCCAATAATAAATACATCCACCTGTAGGATCCCAACCATTTAAAGCATCTCTTGCTGCCTTTTTAGCTGTTTCATCAGGAGTCAAATTGATCTGCCCATCCCGAACGGCATCAAAAGCCCCAGGCTGGTACACGACTCCTGCTATACTATTAGGAAAGGATGCATGACGAACTCGATTGAGTACAACAGCACCTACGGCTACCTGACCTACATAAGGTTCTCCTCTTGATTCTCCATAGATGGCAGCTGCTAATAAATAAACATTCCGATTGGCATCCGTAGAAACAGCTTGTGTTACTTGGTAGGAAGAGATGCCTATTTTTTCTAATGTATTACGTCCTGCAATACCGTCTACTTTCAAGCCGTGTTTTTGTTGAAACTTTCGTACTGCCTGCCACGTTCGATATCCATAAATTCCATCTACATTTCCTTCATAATAACCCCATGCTTTTAATCTTCTTTGAATTTCTCGTACTGTATCCCCTCTTGAGCCCCAACTATAATATGTTGAAACTTGTATGGTCTCTTGACTTAAAAAATAAGTATAGGAAGCAATGGATACACTAAGGAGCATAATGCAAATACTAAACCACCACTTTTTATTTCCTTGTTTCATATTGACTCCTCCTAACACATGGAATTCTTTTTTAGTATTTGTGAAATTTAAATTTTTATCCTTTAATTAGAAAAATTGTTTACAAAAAAAAAGAAATCTCCTTTTATGAAAAGATTTCTTTTTCTTTTATTATTCCAACCATTTTGCAAAAAGTTGTTTGGTTTCTGTTTTCTTTTCTTGCCACCATTCTACAATTTTAAATCTTATTTTAACAGGAATATCCTCTGAACTTTCTACAGCTAAGATAAGATCATACTCTTCTTCTGTCAAAATACTTTGTAATTGCTCTTTTGATTCTTCTGGGATAACCCCATGGGTAATATCAACAAAGCAAAGAGGTGGAAACATAACACACCACCAATTTTGACCAATGGCTTCTCCTATTTCAATTTTCAGTGCTTCATACTCTCCTGGAGGCAATACTACATCTCCATATCGTTTTGTAGGAAATAAGGAAGGCCCTAGTGTAACCTGAACAGAATAATCCTTCTCGTGATCATGAATAACTTCTTCTGCTGTTTCTTGTATGGTAGAAATAGAAGCTTGTAACAATTGCCGTGTTTCTTCTAGATTTTCTGATTCTTTAAGCAAAGGCTTCATTCGTTCTAACACAGCATCTCGAACTTGATTTTTTAAAGCTTGATCTTCTGGTGCATCACTATTGGCAATCACATGAAAACGTATCAAATGATTAGAAAGACCACTTTGCACTGTCTCTGAATATCCTTTTGTAAAATAGCCAATCAATAATGTCATCATCAAACCTAAAATTCCAGCACCAAATAAAAAATATCGTTCTTTTTTAATCCATTGTTTCCATAAATTTAAATTCTGATTTTTTATTTTTTGTTCTGTTGCTTTATGCATCATAATGATAACCCCCTATTTTTGGATTGGATGATATTTTCATTATTTCCATCTTTAAAGAGGTTTATTCATTTCTATGACTATAAGTACATACCAATCCTTCGAATGGAAAGCTTAATTTCTACCTCAATTTGAGCATTCTCAAAGATTTTCTCATAATCCTTTTCAATTTCTTTCCATATTTCAGGATATTTTATTCTTATTTTATTATTAAGGCGGAGGATATCTACTTTGTATTCCCTCTGTAACTTATAAATCAGCTCCTTTATTTCTTTCTCTATTTGCTTTTCCATTTCGTCTTCAATTTCTTTAATCCATTCCGTATTAATAGGGAACTGAGAAGAGTCTAACGTGTATTCAGACATATCTCCTTCTGTTTTAATCTCCAATTTAACCTTTAAAAACTCATCATAAGAAGCAGAAATAAGATTGGAAGTAACATTAGAAACTTCATAAGGAATGTAGGTTTCTTGATAAGAAATTGGAAAATAACCACGTCGATTTTTACCTAATAACCAAGATAAGGCTCGTACTTCTCTTTCTGCTAACCAACCTTGAAATTGATAATCTCGAAAAACAGCTCCTCCTGAAATTCCTATGTTTTTTTCACTTATGAAAATTTTGGGAATAAAAGTAGTCCCTCCACTATTCTCTAGTTGAGATAAGACCTTTCCAATATCAATAATTAATTCATCTGGAATAGCCGTAATATCCCTATCTTGTATGGCATATCGATTTCGAAATGTTCGGCCTTCCTCCTTTTGTTCTAAAATTTCTTTTGCTGTGCCATCCGCTATAAAGATCGGAATGGTCCTACTAAATTGTGGATTACGATCTAAGTAATCCAAAACTTCCTGTACTAATCTTTTATCCTCTGCTAATGCTTTACCTAAAATAATGGTTTTAACATGATCAAAGTTAAGGGGCTCTAAATAATGAGTAATGGCCTTTTTTGTTGTTCCTGTCATGGTATCACCAACAGTGGATTGGGAAAACCGAGAAGGCTCTGTCCCTCCTCCCCCCTTTGATTGAATTGTAGCTAAATTAGGGGTGGTATAGGTAATTAGATATCGATTCGGCAATACATTGGAAGATATGGTATCTTCCATATTTTTATCAATGCCGATGGAAATAACAAATTGTTGATCATCGATTTCTTGTTTATCCCAACAAGAGGTTAATAAAAATAAAACGATAAAAAATATACAAAAATACTTTCCTTTTTTAATCAACTGGGCCACCTACTTTTCTAATCTTGGCAATACTCCATAATAAAAAGGGAAGAATCACTAAAAAAAGAATACCCGTACTTCGATACAACCATCGATACCATTTGTATACCTCTACAATATTACTAGGAATTAAAGCAGGTATATAAATAATGGGTAACAAAGGAAACACTAAGTAGCTTTGTTCTTTGGATTTTAACATCTTTGTTATAATAATACTACTAAAATAAAGATATCCACTTACAAGAGAAAAAACCGTAATAACCCAAAAAATAATCATAAGAGCTTCTTGCCGTTCAATCAAAGAAGCAGGTAAATGAACAACTTGCATTAAAGTCATAACTGGCCAAATTTGTTTTTTTGTTTCACTAACGCCAAAAATCGAAACAGTAATGATGTTTATCATAAGATTCAGTATCCCTACTGTCAAAAGACTCGAACGAACTATTCCATGACTTTTATTCGGAGGTTGGATGAAAACATTGGCAAAAAAAAGAAGAAGAATACCTATGTAGCTTAAAGAAAAATTAAAACTACCCCAAATCAATTTTTTCCAAGAAATCTGAAAAAAAGGGGCTAAATTAGAAATCTCTACATTGGGTAAAGCAAATAATAAAATCAAAAGGAGTGGACCAATACTAACAAAAAAAAGAATTTCTCCTA
>JAAYNZ010000141.1 GCA_012520595.1 Candidatus Epulonipiscium sp.
AAGCCATTGAAGAAGAATTAGAAGAAAGAGTCAAAGAATTAAAGGAACAAGATAAATTATTAGAAGCCCAACGTTTAGCCCAGCGAACTCATTTTGATATTGAAATGATGCGAGAAACAGGATTTTGTTCAGGAATTGAAAATTATTCCAGGCATTTATCGGGACGACCGGCCGGAAGTACTCCACATACTTTAATTGATTACTTTCCGGATGATTTTTTAATTATTATTGATGAGTCTCATATGACTTTGCCTCAAATTAGAGGAATGTATGCAGGGGATCAAGCAAGAAAAACTACATTGGTGGATTATGGGTTTCGTTTGCCTTCGGCTAAGGATAATCGGCCTTTGCGTTTTGATGAATTTGAGAAAAAAATCAATCAAATTTTATTTGTATCAGCCACTCCAGGACCTTATGAGTATGAATATTCTACTACCATTGCGGAACAAATTATACGTCCTACAGGACTTCTGGACCCTAAAGTAGAGGTGCGCCCTGTTCAAGGACAAATCGATGATTTGTTAGGAGAAGTACAAAAACAAATTGAAAAAAAAGAAAAAGTGTTAATTACTACGTTAACAAAAAAGATGTCAGAAGATTTAACAGATTATTTAAAAGAAGCAGGAGTTCGAGTACGGTATTTACATTCTGATATTGATACATTAGAAAGAATTGAAATTGTCCGGGATTTGCGTATGGATGTTTTTGATGTTCTAGTAGGTATTAATCTATTGCGAGAAGGATTAGACATTCCAGAGGTTTCTTTAGTAGCTATTTTAGATGCAGATCGGGAAGGGTTTTTACGCTCTGAGACAGCTTTGATTCAAACCATTGGACGAGCAGCTAGAAATGCAGAAGGTCGAGTGATTATGTATGCAGAGGTAATCACAGACTCTATGCAAAAAGCCCTTTCAGAGACCAATCGAAGACGTCAGATTCAAGAAGCCTATAATAAAGCACATGGAATTACGCCTAAAACCATTCATAAAAAGGTTCGGGATCTTATTCGAGCAACAAAGGTAGCAGAAGCACCTATTCCATATGAATTACAAAAAGATCCAGAATCCATGAGTCCCAAAGAGCTACAGCAATGGATTCAAAAACTCCAAAAAGAAATGAAACAAGCTGCATCAGATTTACAATTTGAACAAGCGGCCTTACTTCGAGATCAAATTATGGAGTTAAAAAAACAGCAACAGGAGTTATAGACAAGAGGTGTATACAAAATATGTCAAAAGAGAAGATTATCGTTAAAGGTGCAAAAGAAAATAATTTAAAGAATATTTATCTGGAAATTCCTAGGGATCAATTTATTGTTTTTACAGGATTAAGTGGATCGGGAAAATCTTCCTTGGCATTTGATACTATTTATGCAGAAGGACAAAGACGATATGTAGAGTCTTTATCGGCTTATGCAAGGCAATTTTTAGGACAAATGGAGAAACCAGATGTAGAATATATTGAAGGCTTGTCTCCAGCTATTTCTATTGACCAGAAAACAACGAGCCGTAATCCTCGATCTACAGTAGGAACGGTAACAGAAATTTATGATTATTTGCGACTTTTATTTGCACGAATTGGAATTCCTCATTGTCCTAAGTGTGGAAAAGAAATTAAAAAACAGACCATTGATCAAATGGTGGATCAAGTCATGGAATTACCAGAGCGAACGAAGATTCAACTTTTGGCTCCCGTAGTCCGAGGACGAAAAGGAGAACATGTTAAGATATTAGAACATGCTCGTAGGAGTGGCTATGTTCGTGCTAGAATTGATGGCGCCTTGTATGAACTTTCAGAAGAAATAAAATTAGAAAAGAATAAAAAACATACCATTGAAATTGTGGTGGATCGTTTAATGATACGAGAAGGTATTCAAAAACGATTAACAGATTCTATGGAAACGGTGATTCAGTTAACAGGAGGATTATTAATCGTCGATGTCATAGATGGAGAAGCCATTACTTTCAGCCAAAATTTTGCTTGCCCTGATTGTAACATTAGTATTGATGAGATTGAGCCACGATTCTTTTCATTTAATAATCCTTTTGGAGCGTGTCCTGAATGTACAGGACTTGGGATGCAAATGAAAATTGATCCTGAGTTAGTTATTCCCAATCCGAATTTAACTTTGTTAGAAGGAGCTATTGCGGCACCAGGATGGAATGCTTTAACAAGTGAAGAAAGTTCCGTAAGAAGTTTATTTTTAGCTCTTTCTCAAAAATACAAATTTGATTTAAGATCTCCTTTTAAAGATTTAGCACCAGAGGCTCAACAGATGATTTTATACGGTACAGGTGGAGAAAAGGTCAAAGTCCAATATCAAAATATGCATGGTAAAGGATCATATGAATACGTATTTGAAGGTGTCATTGCTAGTTTACAAAGACGGTATCAAGAAACGACTTCGGAATATATGCGACAAGAATATGAAAGTTATATGACCAATACACCTTGTCCAAAGTGTAAAGGGGCTCGTCTAAAGCCAGAAGTGCTAGCTGTAACTGTTGGAGGCAAAAACATTGCAGAAGTTACGGATATGTCCATACAGCAGGTTCAACAATTTTTTAAAGAATTGAAATTGACGGAAAGACAGCAAATGATTGGAGAACAGATTCTAAAAGAAATCGATGCACGTATTGGCTTTTTAGTAGATGTAGGACTGGATTATTTAACCTTATCCAGATCAGCAGGAACCTTATCTGGAGGAGAAGCTCAGCGAATTCGTTTGGCCACCCAAATTGGTTCCGGATTAGTAGGAGTGGTTTATATTTTAGATGAGCCTAGTATTGGACTTCACCAAAGAGATAATGTTAGACTTCTTAAAACCTTAAAACAATTGCGGGATTTGGGAAATACATTGATTGTAGTCGAGCATGATGAAGATACGATGTATGCAGCAGATCATATTGTAGATATTGGGCCAGGAGCAGGAGCTCATGGAGGAGAAGTGGTTTGCCAAGGAACGGTAGAAGAAATTATGGCTTGTGAAGCATCCGATACAGGTGCTTACTTAAGTGGACGAAAGAAAATTGAGATTCCTGCTAAGCGGCGTCAGCCCAATGGTAATTGGTTGCGACTACAGGGGGCACAAGAAAATAATTTAAAAAATATTGACATTGCTATTCCTTTGGGAGTTTTTACTTGTGTTACTGGAGTTTCAGGTTCAGGAAAAAGTACTTTTGTTAATGAGATTTTGTACAAACGGTTGGCTCGAGACTTAAATCGAGCAAAAATTAAACCTGGAAAACATAAAGATTTAAAAGGAATGGAGTATTTAGATAAGGTAATCAATATTGATCAATCTCCTATTGGTCGTACACCACGCTCTAATCCAGCCACTTACACAGGCGTTTTTGATCACATTCGAGATGTTTTTGCAGCAACAGCAGAAGCCAAAATGAAGGGATATCAAAAAGGGCGTTTTAGTTTTAATGTAAAAGGTGGACGTTGTGAAGCTTGTCGCGGTGATGGGATTATTAAAATTGAGATGCATTTTTTACCAGATGTTTATGTTCCTTGTGAGGTTTGTCATGGAAAACGGTATAATCGAGAAACCTTACAAGTAAAATATAAGGGAAAATCCATTTCAGATGTTTTAGACATGACTGTAGAAGAAGCATTGGATTTTTTTGACCCGATTCCTAGGATTAAAAAGAAATTACAAACTTTATATGATGTGGGGCTTGGGTATATCCGTTTGGGGCAACCTTCGACAACTCTATCTGGAGGTGAGGCTCAGCGAGTCAAATTGGCTACAGAACTTAGTAAGCGAAGTACAGGAAAAACCATATATATTTTAGATGAGCCTACCACAGGTCTTCATTTTGCAGATGTGCATAAGTTGATTAAAATTTTACAACGGTTAGTGGGTGGTGGAAATTCGATTTTAGTCATCGAACATAATTTAGATGTAATCAAAACAGCAGACTATCTTATTGATTTAGGACCTGAGGGAGGAAATCGAGGAGGACAGGTAATTGCTATGGGAACACCAGAAGAAGTGGCAAAGATTCCTGAATCCTATACAGGCATGTTTTTAAAGAAGATGCTTCAATAATAATTTTTTAAAAAGGAGAATTCAGATGGCTTTTATGCAATGCAATTTTTATTCGAATGTATTAGATTTATCCACTTCTATGAATGTGATTTTACCTCAAGAAAAAGGAGAACAACCCTATCCTACTCTTTATCTCCTTCATGGATTAGCAGGAGATCATACTAGTTGGATGCGTCGAACTTCCATTGAACGATATGCTTTAGAAGCAGGAATTGCTGTTGTTATGCCAGAGGTACATCGAAGTTTTTATACAGATATGACCCATGGTTACCCTTATTGGACTTTTATTTCTGAAGAAGTACCAAGGGTTGCAGAATCTTTTTTTCCCTTATCAAAGGAAAGAGAGCAGCGATTTGTTGCTGGATTATCCATGGGAGGATATGGGGCTTTTAAATTAGCTTTGCGTTGCCCAGAAAAATTTTCCGCAGCTGCTAGCTTGTCAGGGGCATTAGATATTGTTCACATGATTAAAACCTATCCAGCAGAAAACGTACAGGAGTATAAAAATATTTTTGGAGATTTAAGCCAAATTGAAAATAGTTCGGAAGATTTAATGGCTTTAATAAAAGAATATTCTAAAGAAACCCAACCAATGCTTCGTTTATATCAATGTTGTGGGACAGAAGATTTTTTGTATGAAGATAATCAAAGATTTAAAAAACAAGCAGAAACTCTTGGTCTAAACCTGACTTATGAGGAAGGTCCAGGCACTCATGAATGGGGATATTGGGATCAATCCATTAAAAAAGTAATTCAGTGGCTCTTTAAAGAATAAAAAAATCCTTGCATGAAATTTCATGCAAGGGTTTTTAAAATAATCAAACAAAATAATACAGTTAAAGGGGGGAAGTTTATATTTTTAAGGGGTAATAGGTTACGATATTATTATTACATAATAATTCTTATTTGTAAAGGAAAACTTTTATATATTTGAAAAATATAGAATGGGAGTATATCTATCTATTCACAGATGTGGATAAGGTATACGTGAAAATAAGGAGGGCCTATGAAAAACATAGAAAGTTTAAAACCCTATTTAAAAAAATATGCTTTTCATTTTCTTTTTGGTCTTATAGCTTTGGTTATAGTGGATGTTTTACAACTTTTTATTCCAGAAATAACAGGGCAAATAGCTGACGGATGGCGAGAAGGAACCTTAAGTCGTGAAGGATTGTATGGAAAGATTGGGCAAATATTTATTTTGACCATAGGCATTGTTTTGGGACGGTTTGTTTGGAGGTATTTTATTTTTGGGACTTCACGAAAAATAGAATATCATATGAGGAATGATCTGTTTGCCCATTGGGAAACATTATCGTTACGATATTTTACAGAAAATAAAACAGGGGATTTAATGGCTCATGCTACCAATGATTTAACAGCCGTTCGTTCAGCTTTAGGATCCGGACTCATGATGGCATTTGATGCATTGATTTTAACGAGTTTAGTGATTGTTCGAATGGCTACTCGAGTTCACCCAAAGCTTACGATGGTTGCCATCATTCCTCTTCCTCTCATTGCCATAGGAGGTTTGTTATTTGGCATTTCAGTCCGAAAAAGATTTAAAGAAAAACAAGATGCTTTTGCTCAATTAACAGATCATGTACAAGAAAATTTTTCGGGTATTCGGGTTATTAAGGCTTTTGTACAAGAAACAAAAGAGATTCAAAAGTTTGAAAAAGTAAATCAATATAATTTTGAGAAAAACATGAGGCTGGCAAAATTATTTGCTCTTATGATGCCTTTGGCTGGTGGGGTTGCAGGCCTAAGCATGTTGATTGTCATGGGATATGGCGGATACTTAGCAATGATTGGAGACATTAGTTTAGGTGGTTTTATCATTTTTATTCAATATTTAGAAATGCTTATATGGCCTATGATGGCGTTAGGTTGGTGCATTAATATTCTATCCCAAGGAATGGCTTCTCAACAGCGGATTCAAACTATTATGAATGAAAAACCTGATATTTATGATAGGGATACGGTTCAAAAAATAAATTCTTTCACAGGAAAAATAGAAATAAAAAAGTTAACTTTTTCTTATCCGAGAACCAAGGAACCCGCATTGAAGAATATTACAGTGAAAGTAGAACCTGGTCAAACGTTGGCTTTGTTAGGACGAACTGGTAGTGGAAAAACAACCTTAATGAATCTGATTTTGCGTTTGTATGATCCACCTAAAAATACAATTTTGATTGACGGAGTGGATATTTTGGATATTCCTCTTCGGGTTCTTCGAAAAAATATCGGTTATGTTCCGCAAGATAATTTTTTATTTTCAGATACCATTGCAAGGAATATTGCTTTTGGTAAGAAAGAAGCAACCATAGAAGAAATCCAGGAAGCAGCCAAGAGGGCTAAAGTTCATGAAAATATTATGAACTTTCCTAAGCAGTACGATACTGTAGTAGGAGAAAGAGGAGTTACCTTATCAGGAGGACAAAAACAAAGGGTATCTATGGCAAGAGCCTTTATTAAAGATCCAGCCATATTGATTCTAGATGATTCTCTCTCGGCAGTAGATACTCAGACGGAAGAAGAAATATTATACAATTTATACTATCATCGCAAAAAGAAAACAAACATTATGATTGCTCACCGAATTTCTACCATCCAACGAGCGGATCTTATTGTGGTGTTAGAAGAGGGAAATATTATAGAACAAGGAAATCATCATACTCTTTTAGAACAAAAGGGAATGTATTATGAAATGTACAAAAAACAATTGTTAGAGAAACAATTAGAAGAGGTATAGAGAGGAGGAGAAAAATGCAAAATTTCCAAGATGAAACGCTAGAAGTAAGAAAATACGATTCAGGATTAATGAGACGTTCATTGGAATATGCAAAACCTTATTGGGGCTGGTTTTCTCTTGCCATAGGTTTATTATTGGGTATTACTGCTTTGGAATTGATTCGACCTTTGTTGGTAGGGAAAGCAATTGATGACTATATTAATGGGTATGATATGGTTTATTCCATGGTAGAAGATTCAGAATCTTTTACTATTCAAGGATATTCTCTTTTACCAGATCCAACAAATTATTATCAGGACGTTCCAAAGGCTCGGATTATTTATGGAAAAGAGAAATATTTTTTGATTCCTCATCTATCTCAAAAAGAAGTAGAAACGATTGCATCTTTAGAACAAGGAGAGGCTTCTTTTGTTTTTGAAACCCAAGAGGGGCAGAATTGGATTCAATTAAACGGAAAAAGCTTTTTAACGATTCCTCTTCAACGTGAAGACATGAAGGTTCTACGAAAAAAAGATTTTACAGGATTGTTGAAGATTTCACTTTTGTTTTTACTTGTATTACTAGGAGGACTGCTGTTAGGATATATTCAAACATTGATCCTCCAATATACAGGACAAAAAATTATTTATAATATACGTCTCCAAGTATTTTCGCATGTACAAACCCTTTCTCTTTCTTTTTTTGATCAAAATCCGGTAGGTCGATTAGTAACTCGTGTAACCAATGATACAGAAGCTCTTAATGAAATGTATACTAGTGTATTGGTAAACCTTTTTAAAAATATATTTATGCTAGTAGGTATTCTAGTTATGATGCTTCGACTTCATGTAAAACTATCTTTAATTACTTTTGCGGTGATTCCTATTATCGTGGCGGTTACTTTTTTATTTAGAAATTTAGCTCGTAAAACTTATCGAGAAATTAGAGGAAAGTTATCAAAGATCAATGCTTTTTTATCAGAACATCTTTCGGGGATGAAGATTGTTCAGATTTTTGCACAAGAAGAAGAAAAATTTAAAGAATTTAATGAGATTAATGAAGACCTTAAAGATTCCAGTATGAGAGAAATTATTTTGTTTGGCATTTTTCGCCCGATTATGTATTTCCTTTTTAATATAACTCTGTGCCTTGCATTAGGAGTGGGAGGACTTAGGGTAATGGAGGGAAGCTTATCCATTGGTGTTTTATTTGCCTTTATTCAATATGTGGCTTTATTTTTTAATCCCATTCAAGAGTTGGCAGAACAGTTTAATATCTTACAATCAGCCATGGCAGCTTCTGAACGAATTTTTATGTTACTAGATGAAGAGCCAGCCATTCAAGATTTAAAACAACCCGTGGACATGCCAAAGATCCAAGGACAAATTGAATTCAAAAATGTATGGTTTGCTTATGAAGGAGAAGATTGGGTACTAAGGGATGTGTCTTTTACCGTTGAACCAGGAGAGACAGTAGCCTTTGTAGGGGCTACTGGGGCAGGAAAAACATCCATATTAAATTTATTAAGCCGATATTATGAAATTCAAAAAGGAGAAATACTTATTGACGGTGTGAATATTCAAAAGATGTCTCAACAACAACTTCGCTCCCATATTGGCCTTATGCTTCAAGATGTCTTTTTGTTTACAGGAGATATTACTAGTAATATTCGTTTGAATGAAGAGAGAATTTCGGATGAGACAGTACAACAATCAGCTCAATATGTCAATGCTCATTCTTTTATTGAAAAATTGCCAGGACAATATAAGGAACCAGTACGAGAGAGAGGAGCCACCTTATCTTCGGGACAAAGACAGCTACTATCTTTTGCTCGCACCTTAGCTTTTGATCCTAAGATTTTGATATTGGATGAAGCAACAGCTAATATCGATACAGAAACAGAACAACTGATACAGGATGGATTAGTGAAACTAATGGAAGGAAGAACGACGTTGGTAGTGGCTCATCGTCTTTCAACCATTCAACATGCGGATCATATTATTGTCCTTCATAAGGGAAAGGTTAGAGAAAAAGGAAACCATCAAGAGTTATTGAAACAAAAAGGAATTTATTATCGTTTATATCAGCTGCAGTATCAATAAAGGTAGGTGGAGAAATGTTTGACATCCAGGAAGAATTGAAAAAATTGCCGGATAAACCAGGGGTTTATTTAATGAAAGATGATTCGGATACGATTATTTATGTAGGAAAAGCCATTAATCTAAAAAATCGAGTTCGTCAGTATTTTCAAAGTTCTAGAAATCATTCACCTAAAGTTCAAAAAATGGTTCCTCAGATAAAAGAATTTGAATATATTGTGACGGATTCAGAATTAGAGGCATTAATTTTAGAGTGTAATCTAATTAAGAAACATCGGCCTAAATACAATGTACTTTTGAAAGATGATAAAAATTATCCATATATTAAAATTACAATACAAGAGGACTTTCCAAGAGTATTTTTGACAAGAAAATTAACAAAAGATAAAGCAAAATATTTTGGGCCTTATACAGATACAGGTGCTGTTAGAGAAACCCTTGATTTGATTCATAAGGTATGGCCCATACGAAGCTGTAATCGAGTTCTACCTAGAGATATAGGAAAAGAACGTCCTTGTCTTAACTATCACATTGGACAATGTAAAGCTCCTTGTGCAGGTTTTATTTCCACTCAAGAATATCATGCAGTGATCGAAGAAATTCTAGAATTTTTGGGAGGAAAATATGAACCGATCCTTGAACAATTACAAGAAAAGATGGAGAAAGAAGCCCAGGAGTTAAATTTTGAGCAAGCTGCAGAAATTCGAGATCAGATCCAAAATGTACAACGATTGGCTCAAAAACAGAAGATGATTCATGCTTCCATGGAAGATCAAGATATTATTGCTTTTGCTAGGGCTCATGATGAAGCTTTAGTACAAGTGTTTTTTATCCGTGGAGGGAAATTAATTGGAAGAGAACATTTTCTTCTAGATGGTGTGGATGAAATGACTCGTGGAGAAGTAATGAATTCTTTTGTAAAGCAGTTTTATTCTGGAACCCCTTTTATTCCCAAGGAAATCATTCTTCAAGAAGAAATTGATGAAGCAAATATTATTCAAGCTTGGCTTTCAGATAAACGAGGACAAAAAGTATATATTCGTGTTCCTAGAAAAGGAGAAAAATCCAAGTTGGTTGAGTTAGCCGCTAAAAATGCCATCCTTACCTTAGAACAATTTGGTGAAAAAATAAAGAGAGAGCAAAAAAGAACCCAAGGAGCACTGGAAGAAATTCAACACGCATTAGGTCTTTCACAAGAAATTTATCGAATAGAAGCTTTTGATATTTCCAATACCCAAGGGTTTGAATCTGTAGGATCCATGGTAGTTTTTGAGGGAGGGAAACCGAAACGAAATGACTACCGTAAGTTTAAAATTAAATTTGTAACAGGTCCCAATGATTATGCTAGTATGGAAGAGGTACTAAGACGTCGGTTTATAAGAGCCTTAGAAGAACGAAAAGAATTAGAAGAAAAAGGATTTGAGATGGAATTCGGTAAGTTTTCAAATTTACCGGATCTTATTCTTATTGATGGGGGTAAAGGACAGGTAAATATAGCAGAACAAGTACTGGCTAATTTAGATCTTTCCATTCCTATTTGTGGCATGGTAAAAGATGATCGACATCGTACAAGAGGGTTAATGTATGAAAATAAAGAAATACGATTACCGATGGGTACAGAAGGAATGAAATTAGTCACCAGAATTCAAGATGAAGCCCATCGATTTGCAATTGAATATCATCGTAAGTTAAGGAGCAAACAGCAGATACAATCTATTTTGGATGAGATTCCAGGCATTGGACCTGTACGTAGAAAAGCCTTGTTACAACATTTTGGTTCTGTGAATAAAATTCGAGAAGCAACCATGGAAGAACTTAAAAAAGTGGATCGGATGAATGAGAAAGCAGCTGAATCTGTCTATCATTTTTTCCGTTGATATGGTACAATAAGGTCGAAGAAAATGGAGGAGGGATTGGTGTGTTTTCTGTAGAACTAAGAGATATTATTGAAAAATTTCAATTAATAAATTTAACTCCTGAAATTAGTTTTGAGCATATTAAAATTACTCATTCTGATATCAATCGTCCTGCTTTACAATTGGCTGGTTTTTATGATTACTTTGATTCGGAAAGGGTGCAAGTTATCGGTAAAGTAGAACATACCTATTTAAGTAAAATGGAGGTATCTTTTCGAAATCAAGTGTTAGAAGCTCTTTTTTGTTTTAAAATTCCCTGTTTAATTTTATGTCGTGAATTGGATCCTTTTCCAGAAATGCTTTTTTATGCTCGAAAAAATGGGGTACCTATTTTACAATCAGCAGAAACGACTTCTAGCTTTATGGCAGAGTTGATTCGTTGGCTTCGTGTAGAGTTAGCACCCCGTATATCTGTCCATGGTGTACTGGTGGATATTTATGGGGAAGGAATTTTAATCATGGGTGAAAGTGGAATTGGGAAAAGTGAAACCGCATTAGAATTAATCAAAAGAGGGCATCGATTAGTAGCCGATGATGTAGTAGAGATTAAACGAGTATCAGCCCAAACTCTCCTTGGTTCTTCTCCAGAAGTGATACGTCATTTTATTGAGCTTAGAGGTATTGGCATTATTGATGTCAAAGAATTATTTGGAGTAGAGTCAGTGAAAGACCAACAAACTATTGATTTGGTTATTAAATTAGAATTATGGGATCCAAGTAAGGAGTATGATCGTCTTGGTTTAAACGAAGAATACATGGAGATTTTAGGAAACCGAGTGGTGTGTCATTCTCTTCCCATCCGACCAGGCCGTAACTTGGCCATTATTGCTGAATCAGCAGCCATTAATCATAGGCAAAAACAAATGGGTTATAATGCTGCTCAAGAGCTCAATGATCGAGTCATGGGTAATATTCAAAAAAAGCGTAATCAACGAAAAAATTAAAAGGGAATGGAGGAAATCGCATGTACTATATTGGGATTGATTTGGGAGGAACAAATATAGCAGCTGCTATTGTAACAGAAGAAGGTAAGATTATTCGGAAGGATAGTATTCCCACCTTACGTGAAAGGGAGTATTCAGAAATTTTAAAAGACATGGCTAACCTTTGTTTACGACTCATGGAAGAAGAGGGGTTAGAAACAAAAGATATTCATTCCATCGGTATTGGAAGTCCTGGAACAGCAGATCCACAAAATGGAATATTGTTATATGCCAATAATCTAAAATTTAAAAATGTTCCCATGCGAACAGAAATGCAAAAATATATTTCGGTACCTGTTTATTTAGACAATGATGCCAATTGTGCTGCTTTGGGAGAAAGTGTTAGTGGTGCAGCTAGACATTATGGTGACTCAGTAACAGTAACCTTAGGAACGGGGGTTGGTGGTGGTATCATTGTTGATGGGAAAATTATTACAGGTAGTTTTCATGGGGGAGGAGAACTAGGACATCATGTGATTAAAATGGATGGAGATCGATGTAATTGTGGTCGTCTAGGATGTTGGGAAGTATACGCTTCTGCTACAGCGCTAATTCGAGATGCTCGTGTTGCGGCTGCTAAAAATCCTAAATCATTACTTCTTACTTTAGTTGACGGAGATATTCAAAAAATGAATGCTAAAATTCCTTTTGATGCAGCAGCCCAAGGAGATGAAATTGCTCAAGAAGTAGTTGCTCAATACATTCGATATTTGGCAGTAGGAATGGTAAATATTATTAATATTTTCCAACCAGAAGCCATTGTAATTGGGGGAGGAGTTTCAGCCCAAGGTGAAAATCTATTAGTTCCTCTACGAGAAGAAATACAACGTCAAATTTATGGAGAAGATCAATTACAGACAAAGCTAGTAACAGCAGAATTAGGGAATGATGCTGGAATTATTGGAGCAGCCATGCTAAGTAAGATTTATAAGTAAGAAAGTACTATCTTGCTAAAATCATAGAAGACCAAGGAGGGTAAAGATGGAAGGACCACGAGGAACTAAAACGTTGGAAATACAAAAAGTAATCGATCTAATTAATCAAGTATTTCGTATTGATGCAGGTCTAGCTCCTACTATGGGGCAAGAATTTCCTTTATTGCTGACAGAAAAGAATAAGGAACGTATGCGAATTATGCTAGAAGACGATCAACCCGTTGCAGTAGTAAACTATTATAAAAGTAATTTTTTGATTCAAGGAACACCGATTTCAGTAGGATCTGTAGGTGCTGTTTGTACACATCCAGAGTACCAAGGACAAGGCTTAGCTACCATTTTACTGGATGATGTAGAAGAGCAAATGAGGCAAGAGGGTATTTTGATCATGTTAGTATCAGGACGATTAAATGTATACCGAAGACGAGCTTGTTCTGTAGCAGGGGATTTTTATAAAGTATCCTTATTGCCTTCCAAGGAAGAAAAAGAAGTAACCTTAATTCCTTATGAATTACAACATATGGATCTTATGAGGCAATTATATCACTTAGAAAGCCTTCGATATGAACGAACATATGAAGAATTTGATGGACTTTTAGAGGGGAGCATCACTCCTTGGGGAAATTATCAATATGAAGTGTACATGATCCAACAACAGGAAGAAATATGTGGCTATTTTGTGCTTCGCCTGATTCAAGAAGGTGAAAAGACTTATGGTTATATTCGAGAGTATGCAGGGGATCGAAGTATGATTTTAGAAGGAGCTTTGGCAGCCCTTGATCGACATCATTTATCCCATATAGACATCTATTTTCCTTCCCAAGATCCTATTAAGTTTCCTATGATGAGGAAAGGAATAGAAATTCAAAGAGAAAATCAACTGGGTACCATGAAGATTTTACAATTTACAAAATTAATGGATCAATTACAATCTTATTTCTCTAGGTACGTTCCAGAAGATTTGTTAAACCAATTAGAATATTATGAAAAAGATAGAATTTATGGATTAGCCATAGGAGAAGAAAAAATTGAATTTGCTACATTAAATGAAGTAAACCAATTTATTTTTGGTATTGACCATGAAAATGCATCCTATTCCTGGGACATGGAAGATAAACCCTTCCTTCGTAAATTTTGTACTGCTGTTTTTCCAGTGCCTGTTCCTTGGGCAGGCGGTTTGAACTTCATTTAAATCCGTGTATAGTAAAGCACCCCTTCGTCAAAATGATGAGCGAGGGGGCTTATTATTATAAAAAAGAACCATTCGACATTCTTATAGGAGTATGATATAATCAAAATGCACACGTTTGTTTTTTTGAAATAATATGAAGAAAATCAGATTCATTTGTTGTATAGAAAGGCTAGAGCCAGAACAACCCATCGTTATTTATAGGGGGGATATAGTTGGTTAATAAATTTAGTACTTATAATGATAAACTTGTAAAAAGGCTTATTTTATCCTATATGTTTTTGGTTTTAATCTCCTTAATTATGGGACTTAATATGTATACAATAGGAGTTAGTGTTGTTAAAGAAGAAATAAAACAATCAAACCTTTTTATGCTTAACGAAGCAAAGGATGCCATTGATCATAAATTAAAAACAATCCAGTCATTATCATATCAAGTAGCTACCAATCCAAAATTAAATCAGCTTTTAAAAGTGAATCATACAACGGGTAAATTTTATTTAGAGGCAAAGGATATTATTCACCAACTTTCTTCTTATACAACAAATTTAAATTTTATTGATGGTTATTATGTATATTTAAAAAATTCAGATTATATTATTACATGTGATAGTTTGTATTCTACCCAGCTTTTTTACGATCAAGTATTAAAATATGATAAAAACAAATATCCGATTTGGCATAATCTATTATCGAATCATTCTTTTCAAGGTGTTTTTTTATCCTTGGACGATTTTACTCTTGAAAAAAATAAGAGTATGACTTATGTACAATCCATTCCTCTATCCTATAATCAACAATTTATGGGAGCTATCTGTATCCAATTTAATAAATCCAATCTGATAGAAACATTTTCGAACATTGATTTACGTGAAGGTGGATTTATTTATATTGAAAATGAATTAGGGGAACAAGTTATTTCAATTGCACAAAACGATGATGTTTTTAATACTGATTTTAAACCTTATTTAACAACCTATGAAGATTATTATTCTATTGATATTAATAACCAAAAGATGATTATTACATCCGTTACATCGGAGTTTAATGGTTGGAATTATTATATTGTTTTACCATCGAAGGTTGTTTTAACAAAATTGGATTATTATCAAAACATATATATTCTTATTATGGGTATCTTTATTTTTATTGGTGTTATCATAGCAACCTTGTTGGCATACAAAAATTCCAAACCTTTATTAAACATAGCGAAACAATTGAAAGATTTTGTGAAAGAAAGTGAAGGTTGTAGGGTAGAGGATAAAACAGATGCTGTCAATTTAATTGGAAGCAGTATCAATCAATTAATTACACAAAATACAAGTTTGCAAAAAGACATTAAAAAGCAGAAACCTTTTTTATATGCAGCGTACCTGGATAAATTATTAAAAGGCTTTGTTTATAATCGTTCAGAACTAAATGCCATTGCCAATTATTTAAATGTAAATCTAGCTTATAAAAATTTTGTAGTTCTTTACGTACAAATTAATAAAGATGATACAATCTTTGATATTGACAAGAATGGTATTCATGAAATGGCCATGTATAAAGCCATTGTTAAAAATATGCTTTATAAGTATTTTGGTGATGCTATACTGATCCATGAATCAGATCATGAAGCCCTTAGTGTTATTGCAAGTTCAGATGATGAGATAGATACATTTATGGAGCAGGTAGAACAAAAAATTGAAAAGATTAATGATGAATTGATTCAAGACTATTCCTTTAAAGTGATTGCCGGAGGAGGAGAAGTTTTCCATGATTTAATGTATACTTGGCAAGCTTATGAACAGGCTTATGAATCCCTTAATTATAATATTAGTAAAGAAAACTTCTTGATTTGGTATACGACCATACCCAAAGATAGCGATATGTACTATTATCCTTTAGATCTTGAGCAGCATTTTATAAATTTTGTTAAGTTGGGAGACATTAAACAGATCAAAGGTATTCTTCAACGTATTTACGAAGAAAATTTCAAACAAAGAAACTTATCCCTTAACATGACGAAGTATTTAATATCAGATTTGAAAAGCACCATGGTTAAGATTGCTTACGTAGTACCTCATGCTAGTACAATCGTTGATGTTACAAGAATTGATAAAAACAATTCTATTAAAGAAAATTTTGATATTATCGAGGAAATGTGTATACAATTGTGTGATCGAATTCATTCTAGTACGACCAATCAAACGAATCAGCTTATTAGTAATATACAAGAGTATATTGATGAGAACTATATGGATCCAAGCCTTGGTTTAAATAAAATATCAAATGAGTTTAATATTTCAGAGGGATATTTTTCTCATTTGTTTAAAGAGCAGACCAACATCAATTTTGTAGATTATCTTGAAAAAGTACGTATTGATAAAGCCTTAGAACTTTTAAAAGATGAAAAACTAAGTATTAATAGTATTTCAGAAAAGGTAGGGTATAATAGTGCACAATCTTTTCGGCGTGCTTTTAAAAGAGTTTGTGGTTTAAGTCCTACTGCCATAAGAAATAATCAGCGAGCGGAATAAAGGAATGGAATTAAGAATAAAAAAATTCACTGAGGATCTTACTATAGATGAGGAGATCCTCTTTTTGTGTCTAAAAATCAGATGATTCATTTTTAAAGAAAAAGGAATAAATCATACAATTTTATAGATTTATGAGGGAAATGGAGGGTACATTACTTTAAAAAAGTCATAGAAGCAACAATTTTTATGCAACTAAAAGAAGGTATCATTTTATACAAAAGTGTTTCTTGACAGTTGTGCAGAAAGTTGTTATTCTGTTAACGAACAAGAAATATTTGCACAAAAAAAATACAATAAGTCAGTTGTAATTGGGCAAATTTTTGCTTGTTGCTATTTCACTATTATTTTAATTATATTACAATATCATTAAGGGAGGAAGAAAAAATGAAAAGAAAGTTTTTATCCAAAGCTGCAAGTATTCTTATGGTTATTTTATTAGTAACAACCTTAGCGGCATGTGGTGGTAAAGATTCAACATCTAACGATTCTGAACAGCCATCAAAAAAAGAAGAAACAACAACAAAAGCAGATGATACAGATTCTAAAGAAGTTGTAAAGGAAATTGAAAAGCCTGAAAAGATCCATATTATGATGACCACAATTTTAACAGAAGAAAATGGTCATAAACAATTAATTGATAAGTATAAAGAATTAAGTGGAATCCAACTTGAAATTACAAAACCAGATCATAATCAATATTATGAAAAAGTAAACTTAGCTTTTGCTTCTGGAGATATTCCAGATGTAATCGAATTAGGCGGTACAAACTATACGACCTATGCAGTGAATGGTGCTTTATGGGATATGACAGATGCTTGGGAAAGTTCAGATTTAAAAGCTTCTGGGATTGTAAAAGAACAATACGTAGATGCTCTTAAATTAGATGGAAAATTATATGGTTTCCCAATGGCAAAAGGAAATGGTACCATTACTTACGTAAGAAAAGATTGGATGGATAAATTAGGTCTAAAAGCACCTACTAATTATGCTGAATTTTTAGATATGTTACGAGCTTTTACCAATGAAGATCCAGATGGTAACGGCAAAAATGATACGTATGGGATTACAGCAGCTGGTTTAATCAATAGCGAAACTCCTTATGATATTTATTTAAGAGAATTTTATCAAGATGCAAAACCAGATTTTTATCAAAAAGATGGAAAATATGTTGATGGTATGTCTGAACCAGCTATGAAGGAAGCTCTTCAAAGAATGAGAGATGCTTATGCAGAAGGTTTAATTGACAAAGAAATTATCACCAACAAAACTTCAACTTGTCGAGACAAATTTTATGCAAACCAAGTAGGTGCCTTTAACTATTGGGCTGGCTATTGGAATGTAAATCTTGAAACAAGTTTACAAGCTGCAAATCCAGAAGGAAGTGTTATGCCTATTCCTCCAATTGCAGAGACAAAATATATCGAAAGACCACCAACAGCTTTAGTTATTACTAATAAAGCTAAAAATCCAGAAGGTATTTTCAAATATTTCATTGAATATTCTCATGACGGTGGAGAAGGGCAAATGTTATTTACTCGTGGTGTAGAAGGCGTACATTACGAAACAAAAGATGGAAAAACAGTAGCATTACCTTATATTGCAACACCTGAAAAACTTTTTGAAAAAGCTCTTTATTCTCCAGAGCTATCCATTACTGACTTTGATGATCCTATTGCTTTTGATGAAAGAGTTACAAATTCTTTAAAAATGTTTGAAGAAAACTCCTTTATCTATCCTATACCAAGATCATCTGAAGTGATTTCAGCTAACTTACCTGAGCTTAACACCCTTAAAAATCAAATTGTAGCCAAAATTGTAATTGGTGAATTAACTGTTGAGGAAGGGATTGCTCAATATGAATCTCAAGGAAAAGCTCAAATTGAAGCTATTCTTGCAGATTTAAATAAATAATATTTTTACCAGTTGTTTTCTACCATAGGGGATTTAAAAGTAAATCCCCTATGATTATTCATGTGTAGATTCACAGGTGTTAATCATTAAAAGGAGGATGGTGAAACATGGCAAATATAAATTCAACAGTGACGATGAAAAAAAAGCCCTTAGGCGGAAAATCTGATTTGAGAACAAGAATATGGAAATATCGATATTTTTATATTATGTTTTTACCTGTACTTGTAGCACTTATTTTATTCTATTATTTACCAATGGTAGGAATACGATTCGCTTTTTATAAGTATACTCCCTTTGCACCACCTACTTTTGTAGGAATGGCCAATTTTAAAAGGTTATGGAGTACCCCTAGTTTTTGGACAGCATTTCGTAATACATTAGAAATTAGTTTGGTCAATCTCTTCTTAAGTATGATTATTTCTATTGTTGTAGCATTATTAATTAACGAGATTGGCCATTTAAGATTAAAGAAGACGGTTCAAACCATTATTTATTTACCCCACTTTTTATCATGGGTTGTAGTGGCTTCTATTTTTATGATTGTTTTATCACCCCAAGGTGGCTTTGTAAATCAAGTTTTATTAAGTTTAGGAATCATCAAGGAACCTATTTATTTTTTAGCAGAAGAAAAATGGTGGAGACCTGTTTATTTCTTTATTAGTCGATGGAAAGAAACAGGTTGGGGAACGATTATTTATTTAGCCACATTAACTAGTATTAGTCCTGAGCTTTATGAAGCAGCCAGTATTGATGGTGCAGGAAGATTCAAACAAACGTTATATATAACCATTCCAAGCATTATGAATACGGTAATTATTGTTTTAATCTTAAACCTTGCAAAAGTATTGAATTTATTTGAGTCTGTATTCGTACTTTACAATCCTTTAGTTTATCATGTATCTGATGTTATTCAAACTTATGTATATCGTTTGGCACTAAATGCCAATGCTCCAGATTATGGTTTTTCAACGGCAGTTGGTTTATTTAAGTCCGTAGTATCATGCATGTTGGTTCTTTTTTCTAACTGGGCTAGTAAAAAAGTAAGAGGACGAGGAATTTTATAAGAAAGGAGGAAGAAGAATGAAAGAAAAATTTAGTTTTAAAAAACAATACAGAGCAAGAACTATTTTTAATATTTTTAATTTTCTATTCTTTACCCTTGTACTCGTTGCAGTGCTTATACCTCTTATAAAAGTATTTGTAGACTCCCTTGATGCATCAGGAAGTTATGGTATTCGTTTATGGCCACAAAATCCTTCCTTTTCTGCATATAAAATTATTTTTTCAACAACAGCTTTGTATCAACCTTTTCTGATTTCTTTATACGTTACGGCATTAGGTACTTTTTTAGGATTATTTATGTGTACCATTGGTGCTTATGTACTTATTCAGTTTGAAATGCCAGGACGAACTCTATTTAGTTATTTACTTTTGTTTACGATGATTTTTAGCGGTGGTTTAGTACCAACCTATCTTGTTATGAAAGATTTGCACTTGTTAAATACATTATGGGCCATTGTCCTACCTGCTAGTTTAAATGTATATAACTTAATTTTAATGAGAAACTTTTTTGAAGCCATTCCAGGAAGTTTATTTGAATCTGCGGAAATTGATGGTTGTACACCCTTTGGTATTTTTACTCGTATTGTATTGCCTTTATCCAAGCCTGCATTAGCTTCTATAGGTTTGTTTTTTGCGGTAGCTTTTTGGAATGAATATACAAACTTTACAATTTATATATCAAATCCTAAACTATTTAACTTCCAAGTAAAATTAAGATCTTTAATTTTAGATGATCAATCACTAGCAGCAGCTTCAAGTGAAGGTATTTATGCAAAAACAGTACAAAATGCAGCTATTATTGTTGCTGTCCTTCCTTTTATGTTTATTTATCCTTTTTGTCAAAAATATTTTGTAACAGGAATTACAATGGGAGCAGTGAAAGAGTAAGAAATAATTAAAAGCTATAGGAGGGCCTTTTTGTGAAAATCATTGAGAATCAATGGTATCAAAAAGTTTCAGATAGTGTTATGAAACGATTTCCTATTTTAGATGAAAAATGGACGTATGATTACGGCGTTGTTTTTAAGGGCATGGAACTGGTCTGGAAAATAACTGGAGATCATAAATACTACGATTATATAAAACAAAGTATGGATCAGTTTATTAACGAAAAAGGTGAAATAAGAGATTATCATCTTGAAGAATATAATATTGATCATATTAATAATGGTAAACTTTTATTCTTATTATATGAACAAACAGGAGAAGAAAAATATAAAAAAGCCATTGAATTACTCATAAGCCAGCTTAAAACCCATCCACGTACAAAAGAAGGTGGTTTCTGGCATAAAAAGATTTATCCTGACCAAATGTGGTTGGATGGGATTTATATGGGGTCTCCCTTTTATGCAGAATATGGGAAGAAATTTAACCATCCGAAAGTTTTTGATGACGTAGCGAAACAAGTGATTCTTTGTGCAAATCATACAAAAGATCCCAAAACAGGATTGCATTATCATGCTTGGGACGAAAAACATGAAGAATTTTGGTGCAATAAGGAAACCGGATGTTCAAAGAATTTTTGGGGACGTGCTATGGGATGGTTTGTTGCAGCTATTGTTGATATTTTGGATTACATGCCTGAAGATCATAAGGATCATCCTGAAATCATTGAAGTTTTTCAAGATTGTATAGAGGCTTTATTAAGGGTACGAGATCCTGAGTCAGGAGTTTGGTACCAAGTGTTAGACCAAGGGCATCGTCCAGGTAATTATCTAGAAGCTTCTTGTTCTTGTATGTTTTTATATGCCATTACGAAAGGGATCAAAAAGGGCTACATTAGCGAAGAAAAAATAGAAACGGCAAAGGATATCTATAAAGGAATTATTACTCAGTTTATTGAAGTGAGAGAGGATGGACTTGTGAATCTAAATAAAACATGTCAAGTGGCAGGCCTTGGAAATAAAGAGAAGCGGGATGGTACTTTTGTCTATTATATTAGTGAACCCATTATTTGTAATGATCTAAAAGGCATTGGAGCTTTTATACAAGCCAGTGCTGAAACAGAAACCTTATCATGATTCTGTTGTCCTGCTGCGGTTGTTTTTAAAAAATCAATAACAACCGCATAGAGGATAAACAACAAGATTATTTTTTTACATATTATTTTCTGATAATTCAATCAAACATCGTTCTGCATGGTAAAAACCATTCTCATACAAAGGTATTAGGAGGGTTTTGCATATTATAAAAAAATAATAAAATAAGGGGGATGTATCAAAGTGAAGAAGTACAAGAAGATTTTGTCTTTCGTTCTATCCTTTGTAATGATCTTTTCATCCTTGGTTTTTACAGTTGCCGGGGAAGAAGTAGAAAGGTCATCTGCAATTAAAAAGGATAGCAGTTTAAAGGCAGAAGGTGAAATTGACCTTGGAGAATGGAATTTTAGTGCTTTTGGTAGCAATACCAGTGAAACTAAGAATCCAGTTCCCATCATACAAGACGATGGTTCCATTACTTTAAAAGCTACGGGAGGTAAAATTGCTAGTGGAGATGAAGGAATGTCCTTCTACTACAAGGAATTACCTGCAACGGCTAACTTTGAACTTTATACAAAAGCCACTGTTCATAGTTTCAATAATGATAGTGGGATTAGTACACCGAATCAAAAATCCTTTGGTCTTATGTTAAAAGAGAAAATTGGCGAAAATGGAACAACCAGCAAGTCAACTTCAAAGTATGTGGCTGTAGGTGCTTTGGATCAAGTTATGAAGCCATTTTATAAAATATATGATTCGGAAACAGAAGGCATTACACAAATAAAGGGGAATGCTTTTGATACTACAGTCCCTGCGGCCGATGAAATCTATGACCTTTCTATTAAAAAATCGGGAAATACCTATGTATTAACTTGTAATGGTGAGGCTGAAACCAAAACAGTAGAAAATGTATTTAGTGGTGGTATTTTTGCAGGTTTGTATGTAGCAAGGGATGCTGAAATCAGGTTTAGTGATTTTGATATAAAAGTAGACTCAAGAAAAGTTTCAGAACTAAAAGTAAGTAATGATGAAGGGGGAACAGAATACTTACAACACGAAGAGTTAGATATAACAGGTTTAAAGGTTATTGCTATGTATTCTGATGGCACAGAAGAAGTTCTTTCAGAGGAGGATTATATTATCACTGGTTTTGATAGCAGTCATCCAGGAGTAAATACCATTACGATTCATTATAATGGTGTAACAGCAAACCTTGATCTTATCATTAAGGAGTTAACTTGTACTTCTTTAGAAATCAAATATTTACCAAGTAAAATAGAGTATTATGTTGGTGATGCCTTTGATCCACAAGGATTTTCTATAATAGGAATTTATAACGATGGTTATCTTACAAAAGAATTAGCAGAACAAGATTATTGCTTTTACTTTGATGACCAAGAAATTACAGAGGGCTATATTTTTAATACTCCAGGGACTCAAACCATTACAGTGAAATCCGTAGAGACTCCAGAAACAGTAACTCAATTTACCATTGAAGTAAAAGATACAGTGTTGGAGAAGTTGGAAATTCGAAAACAACCTATAAAGGACATTTATTTTATTGGTGATGATTTTGATCCTACAGGAATGATTGTTTATGCTAAATATGCGGATGGGACAGATGTACGGTTATTAGCAAATGAATATACCTTATCTACCTTTGATTCAGATATAGCAGGGGAAAAAACAGTGACTATTACGTATAAAAATAAAACAGTGGATGTAGTAGTGACAGTAAAAGAAAAAGAAGTTATTGGACTTGAGGTAATCCGTTATCCTAAAACAACTTATGTGGTAGGAGAAGAATTAAACCTAGACGGCTTAGAAATATCAAAGGTCTATGATAATGAAGAACGGGAAAAACTAGATATTGATCAATACCATATAGATGATTCTACTTATGACAAAGATGTTATAGGAATTTATGATATTCAAATAAAATCAAAAGACGAAAATATAAAGTCCACTTCTTTCTCTGTAACCGTACGTGAAGCGGTGGAACGAGAATGGAAAACCATTGTATTTGGACAGTCTATCAAAAGTAGTACAAACTATGTGGAAGAAAAAGAAGATGCCATTCAATTGGTTGCCCTAGAAGGTGGAGGAAAAGTTACAGGGGATCATGATGGAATCACTTTCTACTACGTAGAATTGGATGCGGATGAGGATAATTTTATTTTATCAGCAGACATTACTGTAAAAGAGTATGCAAAGACACCTCATGATGGGCAAGAATCTTTTGGCATGATGGCAAGGGATGCCATTGGAACCCATTTAGATGCCAGTGTATTTGCTTCTAATATAGCAGCCATCGGTGGTTATAGTGGTGGAACCAGAGATAGTAATGGAACTCAGTTATTTGTAAGAACAGGAGTAGAATCTTCCGATGGAGCCGGTAGTCAAGGGATCCAAAAAATAATGCTTAAAGAGGAAAGACCTACCGCTGCTAATACAGCTAGAGATTATCGATTAACCTTAGCAAAAACCAATAGTGGTTTTACAGGAAAAATCAATGATGAAGAAGAGAAAATTTTATATGCACCCGATATTTTAAAGGTACAGGACTCGAAAATGTATGTGGGCTTTTATACAGCTCGTTTGGCTGCTATTGAAGTACGTAATATTGAACTAAAGGTTACATCGACAAAGACAGATGCACCTAAAGTAGAACCTCCTATTCAGCCTGTAGAGCCTAATTTTGAATTTGTATCCTTAGGAACGAGTTCACAAACTGATTATAACCTCATGATCCAAGGAAATGTAGATGGAATAGTTACCATTAAAAAAGACAATGAAGTTATTGCAAGGGAACAACAGGTGAAAGCTGGCACCATGGTAATGATTTCAACTACCATTAATAATCAAGGAAATACAAACTTTAGTGGGATTTTCTTACCAGATGATGAGGCTTACTTAACTTCTTATGATAAAATAGTGAAAAACTTTACAGTAGAAATGAAAAGTTTTAGAGAAAATGAGGATATTTATGTTTCACCAAATGGCACAAGAACAGGAGAAGGTACAAAAGAAAATCCTCTTGATCTAGATACAGCCATTACCTTTGTAAAACCAGGGCAAAAGATTATTATGCTAGAAGGTACCTATCATCGAAACGAGATTCTCCATATTATGAAATATAATGATGGTACAGAAGAGAAGAAAAAGCACCTTTGGAGTGATGAAGGAGCCAAGGTCATTATTGATTTCAATAAGAAATCAGAAGGTGGCTTATTAAGTGGAGATTATTGGCACATTAAAGGAATTGATTTTACCAATTCTGCAGGCAATACAAAAGGATTTACAGTAGGTGGAAATCACAATAGAATCGAGCTTTGTAATTTTTACAACAATGGAGATACTGGATTACAAATTAGCCGTACGGATTTTGCCACTACCATTGCACAGTGGCCTTCTTACAACTTGATTCTTAACTGTACTTCCTTTGATAACAAAGATCCTTCAGAAAACAATGCCGATGGTTTTGGAGCCAAGTTAACAGTAGGAGTCGGTAATGTATTTGATGGATGCATTGCTCATAATAATATTGATGATGGTTGGGACCTTTATACCAAAGCTGGATCTGGCCCCATTGGTCCAGTAACCATAAAAAATTGTATTACCTATGACAATGGAAGATTAACAAATGGAACGGTAGGAAAAGGGGATAAAAATGGTTTTAAATTAGGTGGAGAGGGGATCCATGTTCCTCATAAAATTGAAAACTGTATATCTTTTCATAATGGAGCGTATGGTTTTACGAGCAATAGCAATCCGGGGATTATTGCCAAAGATAATATTGCTTTTAACAATGCAGGAGGAAATCTTAACTTTACCACCTATGGACAAATACCGACAGATTTTACTCTTGATGGTTTTATATCCTATCAAAATAAGTATGATAAAAAAGATAATTATCCATCAGCACTCCAATCAGACAAAAATTTCTTATTTAATGGGAAAGTATCTCAAAACAAAGCAGGTTTCCTGTTAACAGATGAAAACTTTGTAAGTTTAGATGTAGAAAGTGCAATACCTTATAAAAGGGATGGAGAAGGAAAGATTATCCAAGGTGATCTTTTGAAGTTTATTCCACCACAAAATTATCAAGATACGGATTCAGACCAAAATCAAGATATGGAACAAGATACAAGTCAAGAGCAAGACAAAGGCAAAAATGAAAAAGATACAAAGAAGGATCAAGATAAAGAGATAGAAACCAAGACACCAGAAAATGTTGTAGAAAGTGCTATGGGTGTAAAACTGAACAAAGATATAGTAGGGTATGTTAGCGGGTATCCTGATGGAACCTTTAAACCCGATCAATCCATTACAAGGGAAGAAGCATTATCTTTAATCTATCAATTAGTAATCAATGAAGATAAAGATGAAATTCATATGGCAGAATCTCCTTTTTATGATTTGGATGTACATTCTTGGTCTGCTAAAGCTGTTTTATATTTTTATAATAAGGCTTTGATCCAAGGGTATACAGATGGTACTTTTAAACCTGGACACAGTATGACCCGAGCTGAATTTATCTGTATCATGGCTCATTTTATACCCAAAGACGTTTATGGTGGTTTGGATTTCACTTTTACGGATCTTCAAGGTCATTGGGCAAGAGTATTAATTGAAAAAGCAGCTGCTGCTGGATGGGTTATGGGTTATACAGATGGTACATTTAGACCTGATCAACCTCTTACAAGAGCAGAAGTGATTACCATTATGAATCGAGTTTTAGATAAAAAGATAGACACGAATGATGGAGACTTAGCGATGATTTATAAAGATGTCCCTCAAGATCATTGGGCATACCAACAAATTGTAAAAGCATCAAAATAAAAGTACAAATCCAGCTGAATAATAACTTCAGCTGGATTTGTGTTGCATTTATTACATGACATAAGGAGGTTTACAATGGAACGATTATTTTTTGAAAAATTGGCTAATTTTGATCGTAATTTGGAACCCTGTTCAGTTGCTATTCCTTTTCCGAAAGGAAAGCTATATGATATCAATCAGGTGATCATAACTGATGGAAAGGGCCAAATGAAGTCACAAGCAAAAGTAACAGGATATTGGGATGATGGAAGTATTAAATGGGGGCTTATTTATTTTTTGGTTGATTTACCAGCCAACCAAAGTAAAGAATATTTTTATGACATTCAAGAACAAACACAAGAATATGAAAGTGAATTTAAAATCGAAAACACAGGTGATGTCCTCAGCATTGATAATGGGGTGATACAATTAAAATTAAACCAACGGAAGGGTAAAAATTTATTTGCTGAAATGAAGAGGGGAGAATTTTTACTTGATGAAAGTCAAATCCAGGGCCCCATTATTCAAGATGCACAAAGTCGATGGATAGCTAAAGTGTCGTCACCTTGGGAAATCCTTGAAAGGGGTCCAGTAGTAACCCAGTTGAGAGCCTATGGTAAGCACAAGAATGAAAATCATGATGGTTTTATGGATTACATGATAACTTTATGGATTTATGCAGACAAACCTTGGATTAAAATGGATTATAAAATGATTAATAAAGAACAAGAGGATTTTCAATTTTTAAAATCCATTCAATTGAACTTCCAGTTTTATGCCAATCATCATAAGATAAAAAGGGTTTTGGGTATTTCCAACTACCAGACTCGTTTGATAGAAGGAACATCGAATGATAAAGTTTTTTATATGATTGATGAGGAACATATGTTAAAGGAAGCCAATGAGCATATGCCAGAAGTGTTCTATGGTACCTTTTTTGCTGATTGGACAGATGAGGAAAAAGGAGGAGTTTGTGCTACCTTGTATCAAGCTCATCAAAACTTCCCCAAAGCCTTTGAAATCAACAATCATCAATTAAGTATTCAACTGTTACCTGAACAATCGGAGGGACTAAAATTTTATCAAGGAATGGCTAAAACCCATACTCTTTTTTTGTATTTTCACAAACCTTCAGAAGATATAATGGAGATCAACAAGCGGAGTTTACACTTTCAATGTCCAGACAGGCCTGTTTTATCCCCCCATGTGTATCAAAAAGCGAATGTATATGGAAACATATTTACGGATAAAAAAATAAATCAAGTGGAAGCTACTTTGATCAATCGGGCTGACCGGCGTGGAAAAGCGTATGGAATTTTACATTGGGGAGATGCACCAGATAGTGGATATACACAGCAAGGGAGAGGAAATGGGGCTCCTGTTTGGACCAATAATGAATATGATTTTCCTCATGCTGTTATGCAAATGTATGCACGTACAGGGGAGAGGCGGATGCTGGATTATATGCTAGTGGCTGCTAGACATTGGATGGATGTTGATGTTTGTCATTATAGTACAGATCCTTTACGGCAAGGGGGACAGATTGAGCATTCAGCAGATCATGTAACGGGACCAGTGGAAATTAGCCATGAGTGGGTAGAAGGATTATTGGATTATTATCATCAAACGGGAGATTCTTTTGCCTATGATACGGCTATCCATATAGGACATAATATACTTCGTTGGCTAGATGAACCCCGTTATCATAAAAAAGGTGAAATTAACGCTCGTGAAACAGGGTGGGCATTACGTTCTTTGGTAGCTCTTTACAATGAAACCTATGATCCCTCTTGGCTTGAAAAAGCAGATTTTATTATAGGGCATTTTGAACAGTGGAAAGAATTATACGGCGAATGGCTTGCACCTTATACAGATCATGCAGTAATACGTGTTCCTTTTATGATTTCTATCGCTGTTTGTAGTTTGATGAGATACTATCAAATCAATCCACAGGAAAAAATTAAGGAAATGATCATTGATGCTATGGATGATATGATGAAAAATTGTATTTTAGATAACGGGCTTTTTTATTATAAAGAGTTTCCAAGTTTACGTCGGTTAGGAAATAACACGATTATTTTAGAAGTTTTAGTTTATGCTTATGAACTGACAGGAGATGAAAAATATTTACTCGCTGGGATTCCAACATTTCAATCTTATTTACAAAAGACTTTAGCAACATCCTCAAGTAAGCAAAAAGTAGGGGATGCCATCTTATTATCTGGTGAAGGACCCAAAGGGTTTGCACAGTCTTTTTACCCTGTTGTTAGTTACTATGTGACAGGAGCCAAGGTTGGAATACTAGATCCATATATGAATCGATAGATTGTAGGAGGAACAAGAGAGATGAAAGTAGAAAATAAAATTGCACAATATCGAAAGGAAGGATTTCCAAAAATATGGGTATCAGATCAAGGAGATGGTACTTTTATCAATCCGGTACTTTATGCAGATTATTCTGATCCCGATATCATACGAGTCAAGGACGACTTTTTTATGGTGGCATCCAGTTTCAATTGTATACCTGGACTTCCTATTCTGCACTCAAAGGATTTGATAAATTGGAAAATTGTAAATCATATCATTGATGAAATTCCCTTTTCCAATTATAAGCAGCCAGAACATGGTAAAGGGGTATGGGCACCGAGTCTTCGCTACCATGATGGATACTATTGGGTGTATTTTGCTATGCCGGATGAAGGAATTTTTATGAGTAAGACCAAAGATCCCTTTGGGAAATGGGAATCTTTGGTTTGTGTAAAAGAAGTAAGAGGGTGGATCGATCCTTGTCCGTTTTGGGACGAAGATGGAAATGCTTATTTAGTAAATGCCTTTGCTAAAAGTAGAATTGGCTTCAAAAGTATTTTAGCCATCAGTAAAATGAAATCAGATGGAACAGAATTATTGGATGAATTTCGAATTATAATTGATGGAAATGTGAATCAACCTACTATTGAAGGCCCTAAAATGTACAAGAGAAACGGGTATTATTATATCTCGGCTCCTGCTGGAGGAGTACCCACTGGTTGGCAGGTTATTTTACGTTCCAAGCATGTTTATGGCCCCTATGAAGAAAAAATTGTTTTACACCAAGGTAATGGTCCTATCAATGGACCTCACCAAGGAGGTTGGGTAGAGTTAGAAAATGGAGAATGCTGGTTTATGCATTTTCAAGATGCAGGTGTCTATGGTCGGATTGTTCATTTACAGCCAGTACATTGGGAGGATGATTGGCCTCTAATGGGGAGCAATCCCAATCAAGATGGGATCGGAGAACCTGTTTTGCACTATAAAAAACCTGATGTAGGAGCAGTATATCCGGTGGAAGTGCCAGTTACCAGTGATGATTTTAATAAAAAAACTTTAGGGTTACAGTGGCAGTGGCATGGGAATCAAGGAGAAGGTTGGTACTCTTTGCAGGAACGTAAAGACCATATCAGGCTATATTGCTGCAATGCTTTAAAAAAAGAAGGACAAACTTTATGGCATATTCCTAATCTTCTTATGCAGAAGTTTCCGGCTCCCCAATTTGAAGTAACCACCAAATTGCATTTTTCACCTCAATCCATAAAAGATCAAGCAGGATTAGTAGTTATGGGCTTTGCGTATGCCGCCATGGGATTGGAAAAAGATTCGTTAGGCTGTACTCAACTATTTTTTATTATAGGCAATGGGCCAGAAGGGATGGAAGAGGAAAAGGTATGCATCCCTGTAGAAACAAATGAAGCATACCTTCGAGTAACGATTAAAGCAGGAGGGAAATGTACTTTTTACTACAGTTTAGATGGAGAACATTTTTTAGAGCTGGATCCAACATTTACAGCTAAAGAAGGTCGATGGATAGGAGCGAAAGTAGGTATTTTTTCTACCAATCGTAAAGAAAAAGAGAGCAGTGGTTTTGCTGATTTTGATTGGTTCTTAGTAGAAGAAGTAAAACAATTATATTTTAAGTAAACGAACGGTATGTTTGACGATATTGTAAGGGCGTATTTTTAGCAATGGCCTTAAAGATACGTCCAAAATGGGACACATTGTTAAATCCTACCATATGAGCAATTTGAATCACTTGCTCATCAGTTTCACGAAGAAGTCGTTGGGCTTCTCGAATTCGAACACTATTTAGATATTCAACAAAAGTAAATCCAGTCACTTGTTTAAAGGAACGACTAAGATAATACTGACTGATAAAAAAGTGAGTAGAAATATATTCCAAGCTTAGAGGTTTCATATAATGAGTATTTATATACTGAACAATATCTGAAATTTTTTCATGCATGGGGCTTAGATGAGGTTTTGAGGTGTCTACAATGGCATTTTCACAATAGCGAGCTAGATAAATTAAAACTTGAGTAAAAAGACATTGAATGGCTGCTTCAAAACCAATGGAACGATGATGCACTTCATCAAGTATTTTATCAAATATTTTTTCTAAGTACTGTTTTTGGGTAGGGGAAAAAGTAAAAGCACCACATTTTTTGTCATACAAAAGCTGTAGTATTTCTTCCATTAGATTAGGTTGGGGAAAAAAACTTTTTTTAAAATTAAAAAGCAGCCTTTGGTGATCTGGAGGCCCTCCATCGGTAGTTTTATGAAGAGCATAAGGTTTGATAAGAATTAAATTTCCTTGACTGATTTCTAAAGTTCGGCCTTCAATAAAATAATGTCGTTTGCCCGAGATCAGATAGTAAAGCTCATAGGTATCATGAAAGTGGTAGGAGGGCATGGTAAAATAACCTCCTACCTCCCTAAGGGATAGAGAAAAAGAATGAGTTTGGTTGGAATAGTCACAATTTGTAAGGTTCATATGGATTACAACTCCTAGCATTTCTAACTTTTTTGTGTTATGCCTATGGATTTTCAATTATGAGCATGGATATTGATATCTCTAGTATAACAAAAAAAATAAATAAAGCAAAATATGCATGGTTTTCTCAATAAGAGGCAAAAAATATGATGAATTTAACAAGAAAATTCCTTATACTGAAACCAAAGAAGAGTTTTTGAAGGAGGAAGGCGTATAATGAAACAAGAAGCATGGTATTCCATTGAAGATTTTGGAGCCGTAGGTGATGGAAAGACCTTATGTACGGATGCTTTTGCTGCAGCCATGGCCAAGTGTGAAGAACAAGGGGGAGGAACCGTATATGTTCCTGCGGGGAAATTTTTTACAGGCCCTATTCATTTAACAAGTAACTTAACGTTATATATTGATGCAGGAGCAACGGTTGTTTTTACACAAGATCTCAAGGAATATCCTGTGATCGATACTTTTTGGGAAGGAGCCGATTGTAAGGCGTATTCTCCTCAAATCTATGGGAAAAACCTTAAGAATGTAGCCATTGTAGGAAGAGGAAAGTTTGATGGACAAGGTGATTTTTGGTGGAAAAACTTTAGAGCAAAGACCCTTAACTACGTTCGTCCGCGAATGGTTAGCTTTGAAAATTGCCAAGATATTTTAATCGAAGGGATTCAATTGGTGAATTCACCTAGCTGGACCGTACATCCTCTTTTTTCAGAAAGCGTTACAGTGGATAAAATAACCATTCGAAATCCTTATGATTCACCCAATACAGATGGAATCAATCCAGAATCCTGTAAAAATGTTCGCATTTCTAATTGTCATATTGATGTAGGTGATGATTGCATTGCCATTAAAGCAGGAACAGAAGATTGTTCCATACAGGTTCCTTGTGAAAACATTGTGATTACCAACTGTACCATGGTACATGGACATGGTGGTGTTGTTATTGGGAGTGAAATGAGTAGTGGCATTCGTAATATAACCATTAGCAACTGTGTTTTTGAAGGAACTGATCGAGGAATTCGTTTGAAAACAAGGCGAGGCAGAGGAGGCGTTGTAGAAGATATACGAGTGACAAATATTATTATGAAAAAAGTATTTTGTCCCTTTGTCTTGAACCTATATTATTTCTGCGGTAAAGGTGGAAAAGATAAATTTGTTTGGGATAAAAATCCTTATCCTGTTACCAAAGCAACGCCAGCTTTTAGAAGAATCTATTTTAGCAATATTACAGCATTGGATGTGCAAGCAGCTGCAGGATTTATTTATGGACTTCCTGAAATGCCCATAGAAGATATTGGATTCGAAAACATTAGTATTTATATGGATCCTAATGGGAAAGAAGCCCATCCAGCTATGATGAGCCATTTAGAACCTATGAAACAACAAGGCTTTTTCTGTACCCATGGAAATCGAATTTTCTTTGATCGGGTAGATATCCATGGTCATACAGGAGAGGCATTTCACATCGAACAGTCAGAGGATGTTGAATTTTCCAACTGTCATCATCAAAGGTTATAAAAAAGGCTAAGTGATTCATTGGGTTGTAAAGAACAAAACCCAATGAATCACTTAAGAAGTAGCATATCGAGTTGTATATACGTTTTTTATTTAAAGCAACCAAGGTACAAAAATTATGTATACGCCGATATTATGTACTTGCTTAGTAATGCGTATTTTCAATTATGAGGGTGTCTATACAAGTATTTAAAGATAAGTATAAATTAGGATTGATTATGAATGGGGTGGTATGATATAATAAAAATAAATAGGGTTCTTTATTAAAAAATGCACACGTTAACATTTTGATTTCTGTTTCTATTTCAAGATGGGAAAAGGAGGATATGAAATGAGATTAAATCAACAATCCTATGGTGGTTACAAAAGGTATCCAGAGAAGATTATTCAATTTGGAGAAGGAAATTTTTTACGAGCTTTTGTAGACTGGATTATTCATGAAATGAATCAAAAGGTAGGTTTTGAAGGTAGTGCTGTTGTGGTTCAGCCTTTAAAAGAGGGACTGATTGATGTACTGAATGAACAGGATGGGTTATATACCCTTTATCTAAATGGAATTCAAAATGGAGAAGTTCGTAGTGATCACCAAGTCATTAATAGTATTAGTAGAGGAGTTAACCCATATACTCATTATGAAGATTATTTGGCTTTGGCTGAAAACCCAGATATGCGTTTTATTATTTCCAATACAACAGAAGCAGGTATTGCCTTTGATGAAAATGATACTTTAGAGGGAATGGTTCAAAATAGTTTTCCAGGAAAACTAACGGCTTTATTGTATCGAAGGTATCAATTTTTTAAAGGGGATAAAGAAAAAGGTTTTATCCTAATACCTTGTGAATTAATTGATCGAAATGGAGAAGAGTTAAAAGCAACCATATTCCGTTATATTGATCATTGGAATCTAGAAGAAGAATTTGCTACTTGGATCCAAGAGGCAAATGTATTTTGCAATACCTTAGTGGATCGCATTGTTCCAGGATACCCCAAAGATAAAATAACTCAAATTTATGAAGAGTTAGGATATGAAGATAAATTAGTCGTAGAAGGAGAACAATTTCATTTGTGGGTAATCGAAGGACCCAATTGGGTGCAAAAAGAATTTCCAGCTAATGAAGCAGGACTTAATGTTCTCTTTGTAGATGATATGACTCCTTACCGTATTAGAAAAGTTCGAATTTTAAATGGGGCTCATACGAGCATGGTACCAGTGGCTTATTTGTATGGATTAGATACTGTGCGGGAAACCGTAGAACACCCTGTATTAGGCCAATTTGTAAAAGACGTTATTTTTGAAGAAATTATTCCAACTTTAGAATTATCCCAGGAAGCATTAGAGAAATTTGCGAATGACGTATTGGATCGTTTTCGTAATCCTTTTATTAAACACTTTTTACTGAGTATTTCTTTAAATTCGATGTCTAAATATGAAACAAGAGTCTTACCTACCCTTTTAGAATATCGTCAACGAAAAGATCAATTACCCAAAAAATTAGTTTTTGCTTTAGCTGCTATGATTGCTTTTTATAAAGGAGAACGTAATGGAGAAGTAATCCCAGTAAAAGATAGTGAAGATATTATTCAATTGTACAAAGAGGCATGGTCCTTAGCAGATGGAAGTGTAGAAGCCCTAGAAAAAGTAGTACGCAAGATTCTAGCTTATGAAGCAAATTGGAAAATAGACCTTACGACCCTTCCAGGCTTAGTTGAAGAAGTAACAAAATATTTGGTTCTGATTGAGAAAAAAGGAATACAACAAGCTGTGACGGAGGTGATGTAGATGAAAGAATGGATTCATATTCATTCTCGGGATAATGTTATTATTGCATTGCGAGATCTTACAATTGGAACAGAACTTTGCATTGATGAGCATAAGAAGTTAGTTCTTGTATCTGATGTAAAAAAAGGACATAAGATTGCTTTGCAGCCTATTAAAAAAGGAGAAGACATTATTAAATATGGTTTTCCACTAGGACATGCAACAGAAGATATTGCAACAGGAGAGCATGTACACACCCATAATGTTAAAACAAATTTAGAGGGAATACAGGAGTATAGTTTTGCTCAAAAATTATATGAACTTACCCATAAAAAACGTAATTTAACCTTTCGGGGATATCGAAGATCTAATGGAGACGTAGGGATTCGAAATGAGCTATGGATTGTGCCAACAGTAGGTTGTGTAAATGGTATGGCAGATCGTATCATTGAAATTTTTAAACAAGAGATAGGAGCAGAAGATATTGATACTGTTACTGTTTTCAAACACAATTATGGATGTTCTCAATTAGGAGATGACCACGAAAATACAAAAACGATTTTAGGGAATATAGTTAAACACCCCAATGCAGGAGGAGTCCTTGTTTTCGGATTGGGATGTGAAAATAATGTTTTAGCTGATTTTCGAGAATCCTTAGGACAATATAATCCTAAACGAGTGAAGTTTTTAGAGGCACAAACGGTAGAAGATGAGATAGAAGCAGGAGTAGAATTGCTGAAAGAACTGTATGAAGAAATGAAAAAGGATCAGCGAGAAGAAATACCTATTTCTGAGTTAAAAATAGGTTTAAAGTGCGGAGGATCCGATGGATTTTCAGGAATTACGGCCAATCCACTTTTAGGCACTTTTTCAGATTTTTTGATCGCTCAAGGAGGTACTACGGTTCTTACAGAAGTGCCAGAAATGTTTGGGGCAGAAACCATTTTAATGGAAAGAGCACAAGATGAAGAGGTTTTTCAGAACATTGTATCCTTGATTAATGATTTTAAGGCTTATTTTGTATCTCATAACCAACCCATTTATGAAAATCCTTCTCCTGGAAACAAAGCAGGAGGAATTACTACATTAGAAGAAAAGTCCTTAGGGTGTATTCAAAAGGGTGGGGTAGGTACCATTGTAGATGTTTTAAAATATGGTGAAATTCTTCGAAAACCTGGATTAAATCTTTTAAATTCTCCAGGGAATGATTTGGTTTCTTCCACCGCATTAGGAGCTTCTGGGTGTCATATGGTTTTATTTACCACTGGAAGAGGAACACCTTTTGGTAGCTTTGTTCCGACTATGAAAATTGCTACGAATACAGCATTATATGAAAAAAAACCTCATTGGATGGACTTTAATGCAGGGAGTCTAGTACAAGATCATTCTATGGAAGAAGTGTTAGAACAATTTATTTCTTATGTTCTTCGCATAGCCAGTGGGGAACAGGTAAATAATGAAAAAAATGGGTTTCGTGAAATGGCTATTTTTAAAACAGGAGTTACATTATAGATAAAAAGTTTACATGTAAAAAAGCCTACAAAGATAGATAATATCTATTTTTGTAGGCTTTTTCTTATGGTTCGATTCATGTGTATTAACAATATAAATGGTACTTGGTTTTTTGTTTTTTGAATTGTAAACCTTCTTTTTCATATCGTTCCAACAACTCTTCTAAGGAATAGGTTTTTTCTCGAATGTAACAGTCACCAGTAGAATAATCAATTTTATGTTTTTGATCATCAGAAACCGGAGGTAAAAATGTAAAGTTGTCTTTGTACAAATCCATGATGGTATACATAAGAGTCAGGGCTGTTTTTACAGGTTTGTATTGTTTACGATTTGTAATATGTATTTGAACACCGTTACAAAGTTCATTTTTATATTTATAGAAAGTAGGAGTAAAGTAAGCAGGACGGAAATAGGCACCGGGTAATGCTTTCTGATTCATCACTGTGCTTAATTCTAATGCATTGATCCAAGGAGCTCCAATGAGTTCAAAAGGTTGGGTAGTACCTCGTCCTTCTGATACATTGGTTCCAGAAAACATACAGGTTCCAGGGTAAACAATGGCAGATTGTAGGGTTGGTAAATTAGGAGAAGGAGCTACCCAAGGAAGTCCTGTATCATCATAATACATGGAGCGGTCCCAGTTTTTTAAAGGAATGACATGGAGGTCACAGTGAATATGAAATTCTGTATTAAAAAATTGAGCAATTTCCCCAATGGTTAAACCGTGACGTTGAGGAATAGGGTAGAGACCGATAAAAGATGAAAATGCAGGATTGAGCAGATTTCCTTCCACATCTGTTCCATTTAAAGGATTAGGACGATCTAGCACAACGACATTTTTATTGTATTTGGCACAACTTTCCATGGCATAGGCTAAAGTATAAATATAGGTATAAAACCGAGCTCCTACATCTTGAATATCAAAAACCAGTGTATCGATATTTTGTAGTATTTCATAAGAAGGTTTTTTGTTTTCACCATACAAACTATAAACAGGTAGGTTTGTTTTTTCATCTATATAGGTATATACAACTTCTCCAGCTTGTATATTTCCACGAATTCCGTGTTCAGGAGCGTATAGGGCTACTAAATCAGTATGTTGATATAAAATATCGATGGTGCTCTGAAATTGCTGATTAATACCTGTAGGATTGGTAATAAGACCTATTTTTTTATCTTTAAATAGATGTGGGTAGTTTAAAATTTGATCAGCACCTGTTAAAACCTTTGAGGATATCATTGTATTTTCTCCTTTTCTATGATTTTATGAAAGATAAGAATATTATACCATATAGTAAAATTTTAATAGGAAAAAGTTAAAAAATTTGGATTTTTATATTTTCTAATGATATAATTATTTTTAAAGTAAATTCTTTTACAGTATGTATAATCAATATGAATAGGTTCATAAAACAAAGTCAAAGAAATCGTTTAATAAAGGGTGAGAGTATGAAAGAGGTTGGATTGATTCTAGAAGGCGGAGGAATGAGAGGCGTATATACCAGTGGGGTATTGGATTTTTTTATGGAAAAAGATCTATATTTCCCTTATGTAATTGGTGTTTCAGCAGGAGCCTGTAATGCTGTTTCTTATGTTTCAAAGCAAAAGGGCCGTAGTAAAAAAGCAACCATTGATTCCATTGAGGATCCTAAGTATATGAATTATCGAAATTTATTTGAATATGGTTCATTGCTTCATATGGATATGATTTTTGATGAATTTCCGAACAAGACAATTCCTTTTGATTATGATACTTTTTTTGCTTCTGAACAAGAGTGTGTTATTGTAACGACTAATTGTATTACAGGAAAAGGGGAATACTTTTATAAAGACGAGAGTAAAGATATTATGAAGATTTGTAGAGCTTCTAGTAGTTTACCTTTGCTCTCCCCCATTGTAGAAATTAATGGAACCCCGATGTTAGATGGTGGGATTGCCGATTCCATTCCAATTCGAAAATCCATTGAGGATGGGAATCGGCATAATGTGTTGGTTTTAACAAGAGATCAAACCTATCGAAAAAAACCTCATAAAATAAAATGGATTATTGAAAAGACATATAGAGAATATCCTTATTTACAGGAAGCCATCTTTCAGCGCTATGAAATGTATAATGATACTTTAGATTTTATTGAGAAAGAAGAAAAAGAAGGTAAGGCTTTTGTTATTCGCCCTGAGGAGCCAGTACAAATTCGAAGGATGGAAAAAGATGTACATCGTTTAACTGCTTTATACTGCCAAGGATATGAGGATGGAAAAAAGGTATACGATCAACTGATTCGTTGGTTATCCGTGGAAGGATAAAGTTAAGAAATCGGCTGCATGAAGTTGTATCTCTCTTTCATATACTATATAATAAATACAAAGTTGTAATGGACAAAAAAGGAGTTGAAGTAGGTGCGTCAACAAGAGATTATGCAACGTTTGCAGCAAGAGATGCCAGGGACCTGTATTTTACAAAAAGAACCCATGAAAAAGCACACTTCCTTTAAAATAGGAGGGCCAGCAGATCTATTTTTTATACCTCGAAATAAAGAGGAAATTACTTTGGCAATAGGCCTATGTAAAGAGTATGATTTCCCTTTCTATATTATGGGGAATGGCAGCAATCTCTTGGTTTCAGATGAAGGATATCCAGGAATGATTATTCAAATATATAAAAATATGAGTCAAGTTAAGATCGAAGGAGAAAAAGTATGGGCAGAAGCGGGAATTTTATTATCAACCCTGTCTAAAAAAATAGTTGATGAAGGATTGGCAGGGTTTGAGTTTGCCAGCGGCATTCCTGGAACTTTAGGAGGAGCCTTGTATATGAATGCAGGAGCTTATGATGGCGAAATGAAGTTGATAGTAGATTCTGTTGAGGTTCTTGATGATAAAGGTAAATGCATGACCTTACGTAATGAAGAAATGAAGTTTGGATATCGTACTAGTATTTTGCATCATTCTCCATATATTGCCATAGGGGCTTCTTTACAATTGGCAAAGGGAGATAAAACCTGTATTCTGGGAAAAGTAGAAGATTTCACAGAAAGAAGAAAAACAAAACAGCCTTTAGAATATCCCAGTGCAGGAAGTGCTTTTAAAAGACCAGAAGGATTTTATGCAGGAAAGTTAATTATGGATACAGGACTTAGAGGTTATCGCATTGGTGGAGCACAAGTTTCTGAGAAACACTGTGGTTTTATTATTAATGTGGGTGATGCTACAGCAAAAGATGTAAAGGCTCTAATTTCCTTTGTACAGGAGCAAGTATTTGAAAAATTTGGAGTACAGTTAGAACCTGAGGTTCGAATGTTAGGATAATAGTAGAAGCAGTTTAATAGAAATTTAAACTGGATTTTCAGTTTTCATTTTTTGTGATACAATGGATGCATAAGAAAAGTCCTGCGGCAACGTAAGAGAGGAGCATACGTATGCGTTTTGTCATCGTTACAGGAATGTCAGGAGCAGGAAAAACAACGGTGATTAAAATATTAGAAGACATCGGTTTTTTTTGTGTGGACAATCTTCCACCAGCCCTTATTCCTAAAATGGCAGAAGTTTGTTTTAATCCAGGAAGTCAAATTACACAAGTAGCTTTAGGAATTGATATTCGTGGTGGTGATTTATTTTCTGAATTATTTGCTGGCTTAGATTCACTAAAAGAAAAAGGATATGATTATGAAATTTTGTTTTTAGATGCTTCCGATGAGGTCCTTATTAAGAGATATAAAGAGACAAGAAGAAAGCATCCATTAGCTCAAGATGACCGACTTACTGTTGGAATTGAAAAAGAAAGGGCAATGTTGCAAGAAGTAAAACAAAAAGCGAATTATATTTTAGATACAACATATATTTTAACAAGGGAACTAAAAGGAGAAATACAGAAAATATTTTTAGAAGGAAGCAAATTCGATAATTTAGTTATTAATATTCTTTCTTTTGGTTTTAAATATGGAATTCCTAATGATTCCGATTTGGTATTTGATGTTCGATTTATTCCCAATCCTTATTATATACCAGAGATGAGGAGTCAAACAGGAAACGATCCCCAAGTTCAACACTATGTTCTACAGTGGGAAGAAACAAAAAAATTCATGGAGAAACTAGAAGATATGGTTTCTTTTCTTATTCCTTATTATGTAAAAGAGGGGAAAAATCAATTGGTTGTTAGTATTGGTTGTACAGGAGGGAAACACCGTTCTGTTACTTTGGCCAATGAATTGTATCATTTTTTGCGATCAAGGCGAAACAGTGTTATGATTCAACACCGAGATATTGAAAAAGATCAAAAATGGGGGAAATAGTATGATAATGAAACAGCAGAAAGAACCCCAGATAGTAGTGATTGGGGGAGGAACAGGGATATCCACCATGTTAAGAGGATTAAAAAAATATACTTCTCAGATTACAGCTATTGTTACAGTAGCTGATAATGGAGGAGGTTCAGGGATTTTAAGGGAAGAAATGAAGATGCTCCCACCAGGGGATATCCGTAATTGTATTTTAGCTCTTGCCAATACAGAACCCATTATGGAAAAACTATTTCAATATCGGTTTACAGAAGGTTCTCTAAAAGGACAGAATTTTGGAAACTTATTTTTAGCAGCTATGAATGGGGTTTGTGGTAGTTTTGAGCAGGCAGTCAAATCAACAAGTGAGGTATTGGCAGTAACAGGTAGGGTTTTACCTGTTACCAATGAGGATATTCAACTTTGTGCTGAATTTATAGATGGGACAACAATCTGTGGAGAGTGGGAAATTGTACAAGCCAGTAAAGTTTATCGAAAGTCGATTCAGAGGGTATACTTAGAACCCGACCATCCAAAGGCATTAGCAGAGGTGATACAAGCCATTGAACAGGCGCAAATTATTATTTTAGGTCCTGGTAGCTTATACACCAGTATTATTCCTAATTTATTGGTAGATGGAGTGGCAGAAGCTTTACAAAATTCCAAAGGAATGAGAATATATATTAGTAATATTATGACTCAGCCAGGGGAAACAGAAGGATATGATTTAAAAAGACATATTCAGGCTCTAGAAGAACACGGTATTTCAAATGTAATTCAATACGTTATCGCAAACAATAAGAAGATTCCAGAAGAAATTCTGCAAGTTTATGAAGAAGATGGAGCCATTCCGGTTAAATATGAAAAAGAAGAATTTGTAAAAAATAACATTCATTTAATTGAAGCACCAGTATGCAAAGTATATAAAGAAAATAAGCTTATTCGACATGATCCAGATTGCTTAGCCTATCATATTATGGAATTAGCGAAGGAGTATCAAAATGTCTTTTTCGTCTGATGTAAAAAGAGAGTTGGCAAGGCAGATAGAAATACCAAGGCATTGTCAAATTGCAGAAATTGCAGGTATTATCAACATGTGTGGACAAATTGTTGATCAATCGGATAAAATTTTGATAAAGGTACAAACAGAAAATGCAGCGGTTGCTAGAAAATACTTTACATTATTAAAAAAAGCTTTTAATATAAATACAGAGGTATTAATTCGACGAAATACTCAGTTAAAGAAAAATAGAGTTTATATTTTAGTTGTAACAGATCCTGTTTTAGCAGAAAAATTATTGTTAGCAACAGGGCTCATTGTAAAAAAAGAAAAAGTTAAAAAGAAGATGGAGATTGATCCTCTTTTAATCCAAAGTACTTGTTGTAAAAGAGCCTATATTCGTGGAGCTTTTCTAGGAGGAGGTTCTGTTAGCGATCCAGAAAAAACATACCATTTAGAGTTTGTAAATGGGACCTATAAACACAGTAAACAGTTACAAGAATTAATCAATAGCTTTGAAATGGATGCGAAAATTATTCAGCGAAAGAAAAATTATGTTGTATATTTAAAAGAGGGAGAGCAGATTGTAGATCTTCTAAATATCATGGAAGCCCATGTAGCCCTTATGGACTTAGAAAATATCCGTATTATTAAAGAAATGAGAAACAATGTAAATCGCATGGTTAATTGTGAAACAGCCAATCTAAAAAAGACTGTATCTGCTGCAGTCAAGCAATTACAAGATATTGAATATGTTGATCAGAAAATAGGGCTTCATAATTTACCTCCACCATTAGAGGAGGTTGCCCGATATCGAATTCAGTATCAAGATGCAAGTTTAAAAGAATTAGGAACTCTTTTAGATCCACCTGTAGGAAAATCTGGTGTAAATCACCGATTAAGAAAAATAAGCACTATTGCAGAACGTTTAAGAGAAAAAAGAGGAGGTCTATCATGATTGAAAAAGAAATTGTAGTGAAAATTCCTTCTGGATTAGAAGCTCGTCCAGCAGCTTTATTTGTGCAAGTTGCTAGCAAGTTTAATAGTCACGTATATGTGGTTATAAATGAGAAAAAAGTTAATGCCAAAAGTATTATGGGTATGATGTCCTTAGGAGTTATTGAAGGAGAAACAATTATTATCGGTGCAGAAGGAGAAGATGAAGAGCAAGCCATTGCTGAATTAATGAAGTTTTTAACAGATACAAAAGAAGTTGAATTATAAAAATGTCAAAAGAATATGGAAAATATTCATAAAGTAGTGAGGATTTAGGACTATCCCACTACTTTCTTTTGTTTAGATTTTCAATGTGTATATCTTAATAACTTATAAATAAAGAATTAAAAAGTAATTGATTTGTTTTAAAGGCAATGACTATAGTGTATTGTATGAATTTTTGATATAATAAAAGAGTAACTTATACTCTCATAAGATGATATATATTCGAGAGAAGGAGGTTTAGCTATGAAAAAGATACTTCACTGGGCAGAACAGATTACTTTTTATGTAGGACTTCTCATTGCGGGGTATGCTTTTTTTCGTATTTATGTATCTAGAAAAGGACTTCCACCTGGAGCTTGTCCTGTTGATGATAATAGAGTATGGATGTATACAGCCATTGGCTGTTTATTTATTTCCATAATTTTATCGTATATTCAAAAACAACAAAATAACAAAGGCCAGGGAGAGAATCAGAAAAAATAAAGACAGATGAACAAGAAAGGAGGAACTATTTTGCAACGTCCTTTTACTCATCTCCATGTTCATACAGAATACAGTTTATTAGATGGTTCTTCCAAGATAAAAGAATTAGTGAGCCAAACGAAAGAATTAGGTATGGATAGCATTGCGATTACTGATCATGGGGGTATGTATGGAGTCATTGATTTTTATAAAGAATGTAAATTCCAAGGGGTTCACCCTGTAATAGGATGTGAGGTATATGTAGCTCCTAGAACTCGTTTTGATAAAGAAGGAGCTACTGATGCTAATTACTTCCATTTGGTTTTATTAGCAGAAAATAATGAGGGGTATCAAAATTTATTAAAGATTGTTTCGGCAGGATTTTTAGAAGGATTTTATTATAAGCCACGGATTGATCTTGACTTGCTTCGGCAATATCATAAAGGTCTCATTGGTTTAAGTGCTTGTTTAGCTGGCCCTGTAGCTAAGACTCTTACTCAAATTTCTTATGAAAAGGCAAAAGAAGTAGCTTTGCAATATGAAAAAATTCTAGGTAAAGGAAATTTTTTTTTAGAGCTACAGGATCATGGATATCCGGAACAATCCAATGTAAACCAAGGCTTGCTTCGAATTCACCAAGAAACAGGAATTCCTTTAGTAGCCACCAATGATATACATTACACATTTAAAGAGGATGCCAAAGCTCATGATATTCTTTTATGCATCCAAACAGGGAAAACGGTAGAAGAAGAAGATCGGATGCGATATGAGGGAGGCCAATTTTACTTAAAATCCCCAGAGGAAATGTACAAGCTTTTTCCTTATGCAAAAGAAGCTTTAGAAAACACATACAAAATAGCACAAAGGTGCCAAGTGGAATTTGAATTTCATCATTTAAAACTTCCTAAATACGATGTGCCTGATGAAGAAGAAGCATCCACTTATTTACGTAAACTATGTCGAGAAGGGCTAGAAAAAAGGTATGCTCATCCTACGGAAGAAATAAAAGAACGACTGGAATATGAATTAGAAATCATTGAGAAAATGGGCTACGTAGATTATTTTTTAATCGTATGGGATTTTATTAAATATGCTAAGGATCAGGGCATTATGGTAGGACCAGGACGAGGATCAGCAGCGGGAAGTATTGTGGCTTATTGTTTGCAGATTACAAATATTGATCCAATTCAGTATCAGCTTCTATTTGAACGTTTTTTAAATCCAGAACGGGTTAGTATGCCAGATATTGATATCGATTTTTGTTATGAGCGGCGACAAGAAGTGATTGATTATGTAATAAAAAAATATGGGGAAGATCATGTTGCCCAAATTATAACTTTTGGGACGATGGCAGCCAGGGCTGTTATTCGAGATGTAGGACGAGCTTTAAACCTACCCTATGGAGAGGTAGATACAGTAGCAAAGATGATTCCTACTACATTAGGTATTACGATTGAAAAAGCTTTGAAAGTAAATCCCGAATTACAAGATTTATATAATTCAAATGAAGAAATAAAATATTTAATTGATATGAGTAAACGGTTAGAAGGTTTACCTAGGCACTCATCGACTCATGCTGCCGGTGTTGTCATTGCCGAAAAGCCTGTTGTAGAATACGTACCTTTAAGTTCCAATGAAGGCGTTATGACTACTCAATTTCCCATGACCACTCTAGAAGAATTAGGTCTTTTAAAAATGGATTTTTTAGGGTTGCGTACTTTAACAGTAATCCAAAATGCGGTAGAACAGATAAGGCATAATCATCAAAGAGAAATCCATATAGATCAAATTGACTTTGACGATCCTAAAGTATATGAATTGATTTCTCAGGCGAAAACAGAAGGGGTTTTTCAATTAGAAAGTTCAGGAATGAAAGTATTTATGAAAGAATTACAACCTCAAAGTTTGGAGGATTTAATTGCGGGAATCTCACTCTATCGCCCGGGGCCTATGGATTTTATTCCTAAATACATTCAAGGGAAGAGAAACCCACAAACCATTGAATATCTTTGCAAAGAGCTGGAGCCTATTTTACAAACAACCTATGGCTGTATTGTATATCAAGAACAAGTTATGCAAATTGTGCGAGATTTAGCAGGGTATACGTTAGGACGAAGTGATTTGGTTAGAAGAGCCATGTCAAAGAAAAAAGCAGATGTTATGGCAGAAGAAAGAAAGAACTTTATCTATGGAAAAGGAGAAGAAGTTCCTGGATGTATTCAAAAAGGAATTTCAGAAAAAATAGCAGAAAAAATTTTTGATGAAATGACAGACTTTGCAAAGTATGCTTTTAATAAATCACATGCAGCTGCCTATGCGGTAATTGCTTATCAAACAGCATGGTTAAAAACCTATTATCCTGTAGAATTTATGGCAGCCCTTATGACTTCCGTTATGGATCATGCTACAAAAGTATCAGAATACATCAATAGCTGCAAAAGAATGGGGATTGATTTATTGCCTCCAGATATTAATGAAGGATACTATGGATTTTCTGTATGGGAAGGAAAGATTAGATACGGTTTAGGAGCCATTAAAAATGTAGGTAAGGGCATAATAGAAGCTTTGGTAAAAGAACGAGAAACCAACGGGAATTTTTACAGTTTAACGGATTTTTGCCAACGCCTTGATGGAAAAGATTTAAATAAAAGGGCATTAGAAAGTTTCGTTAAAGCAGGGGCATTGGATTCTTTAGGAGGAAATCGTCAACAATATATGACCATTTATAAAAATATTCTAGATGCCATTCAACAAAACAAAAAGAAAAATATTCGTGGACAAGTCAATTTATTTGATCTTGAAGAAACAGGTGCACCGGAAGATTACCTTCCTGACATTGATGAGTATCCTAAAAAAGTATTACTTGGACTAGAAAAAGAAGTGTTGGGCATTTATGTAAGTGGACATCCTTTAGCTGAGCATGAAAAGCAATTATTACAGCATATTACAGCTCAAAGTACTGATTTTATGATGAATGCATCAGAAGAGGAAACTTCTCCTCTATTAGATGGCCAAAGGGTTATTATCGGAGGATTGTTAACAGAAAAGAGCATAAAAACCACTCGAAACAATAAAATAATGGCCTTCTTAACCATAGAAGATTTATATGGCACAGTGGAAGTCATTGTATTCCCAAAACAATATGAAAGTTTTGGTTCCCAATTAAAAGAGGATGGAATTTATTATATTGAGGGACGGGTAAGTCAACAGGAAGGTGAAAGTGGGAAAGTTATTTGCCATAAGATTATTCCCTTTGAAACAACAGAAAAGAAAACACAGACAGTATGGATCAAGATCCCAAAAATGAGGGAAGAAAATTTGTTATCAAAAGAAATACTACCCATATTACAACAATTTCCAGGCAAGGTTCCAGTTCAGATTTATATAGAAAAAACAAAACAACGATTGCAGGCATCAAAGGATTTATGGGTAGAGCCAACAGAAGAATGCATACAAAATTTAGGTCAGATTGTAGGAGAAAAAAATGTAATTCTACAGGAAAGGTCATAAAACGAAAAAATTGGTTGCAAATAAAACCAGGTTTGTTTACAATAAGGGTAAATAGTTAGTAATAGACATCAATCATATAAATGGAGGGAACAACAATGACTGAACCTATCAAAACCATTGGTGTATTAACCAGCGGTGGTGATGCTCCAGGAATGAATGCTGCCATTCGAGCCGTTGTTCGAACAGCAATTTCTAAAGGATTAAGAGTAATGGGAGTAAGGAAAGGATACAATGGTCTTCTAAGTGGAGATATCTATGAGATGCATAGTAAAGATGTATCGGACATTATACAACGTGGAGGTACCATGTTGTATACTGCACGATGCCCAGAGTTTACAAAAGAAGAAGGACAACTACGTGGGGCACAAATGTGTAAAGTATTTGGTATCGAAGGGTTGGTAGTAATCGGCGGTGATGGTTCCTTTAAAGGAGCAGAAAAATTAGCTAACTTAGGAATTAACACCATTGGGATACCAGGTACTATTGATTTAGACGTTGCTTGCACTGATTATACAATCGGATTTGATACAGCTGTTAATACAGCTATGGATGCTATTAATAAAATAAGAGATACTTCTACTTCTCATGAACGTTGTAGCGTTATCGAAGTCATGGGAAGAAATGCAGGCTATATTGCTTTATGGTCTGCTATAACCAGTGGGGCAGAAGAAACATTAATACCAGAAAAAGAAAATCTTGCAGAAGAAGAATTGATTCGAACCATTGTACAAAATCGACATAAAGGAAAACGTCATAATTTAATCATTGTGGCAGAAGGAGTTGGAAGATCAGCTGAGTTAGCTCAAAAAATTGAAGAAGTAACAGGAATTGAAACACGAGCTACTATTTTGGGTCACTTACAGCGTGGAGGTTCTCCTACCGCATTGGATCGTATGCATGCTTCTATGATGGGGGCCTTAGCAGTAGAACTTTTGAAAGAAGGAAAAAGCAATCGTGTTATTGCCCATCAAAACGGGAAGTATGTAGATTATGATATTAATGAAGCGTTACAAATGCAAAAAACCATTGATGATCAAATGTATAAAGTTTGCAAAATGTTATCATTGTAAAATAATAGATAGGCATAAGCAAAGAAAACAAGGAGGCTACCATGCGTAAGACAAAGATCGTATGTACCATAGGTCCAGCATCACAGGATGTTGAAACCATAAAAAAGCTAATTCAAAATGGAATGAATGCAGCAAGAATTAATTTTTCCCATGGAACATATGAAACACATGGAGTGTTAATTAAAAATCTAATTCAAGCACGAGAAGAATTAAATGCACCTATTCCCATGATCTTGGACACAAAAGGACCAGAAATCCGTATTAAGGATTTTAAAGATGGCAGTGTTTGTTTAGTACAAGGTCAATTGTTTACACTAACCACAGAAGAAGTAGAGGGAGATGCCAATCGAGTTAGTGTAACCTATCAAAACCTTCCTTTTGATTTAAAAAGGGGAAGTCGAGTTTTGATTGATGATGGTTTGATAGAGTTGAGGGTCAAAAACCTAACGGATACAGATGTAGAATGTGAAGTCATTAATGGAGGAACGATTAGCTCCAAAAAAGGGGTTAATGTTCCGGATGTATATGTAAATCTTCCTTCCCTTACAACTAAAGATATTGAAGATATTAAATTTGGTATAAAAATGGGTTTTGACTACATTGCTGCTTCATTTATTCGCTCAGCTAATGATGTAATAAAAATACGTAAAGTACTAGAAGATCATGGCGGTTCTCAAATTTCAATTATTGCTAAAATAGAAAATAGAGATGGTGTTAATGATATTGATGAAATTTTAGAAGTAGCAGATGGAATTATGGTAGCACGTGGAGATTTGGGAGTAGAAATTGCAACAGAAGAAGTACCTCTTGTGCAAAAAATGTTAATTAAAAAGGCACATGAAAAAGGAAAGCCTGTTATTACTGCCACCCAGATGCTGGATTCTATGGTTCGAAATCCAAGACCTACTAGGGCAGAAGCTAGCGATGTAGCCAATGCTATTTTTGATGGAACAGATGCCATTATGCTTTCGGGAGAAACGGCTTCAGGGGCGTACCCAATAGAAAGTGTGAAAGTAATGGCTACCATTGCAAGACGAACAGAAAGTTCCATTAACTATGTAGAGGCAATTAATAAAAACTATCGTCAGATACGAACCAATATTACAAATGCCATTAGTCATGCTACCTGTACAACAGCAGCAGATTTGAATGCAGCCTGTATTGTAACAGTTACCAAATCAGGAAGTACAGCACGAATGGTATCTAAATTTAGGCCTGCATGTCCTATTTTAGCCTGTACTATCGATGAAAGAGCTTGGCGTCAAGCCAATTTAGTTTGGGGATGTGTTCCTGTTAAAGCCCAATTGAAAGCGACTTCAGATGAGCTTTTTCAACAAGCAGTGGATAAGGCAGTAGAAACAGGAATTGCACAAAATGGTGACTTGGTTGTTATTACAGCAGGAGTTCCTGTTGGAGTATCAGGCACAACAAATATTTTAAAAGTTCATATTGTAGGGAACGTATTAGTAAAGGGTATAGGAATTGGAAATAAAGTCATATCTGGAGATGTAACGGTTATAAAAGTATTGGAAGAAGCTGAAAAATACTTTAAAAAAGGGGACATTCTTGTAGCCTACGATACAAATAATGATTATTTACCCTATATGAAGAAGGCATCAGCTATCATTGTGGAAGCAGAAGGAGAAGGAGATGAACCTACTCATGGAGAAATTGTAGGTAGAGCCTTAGATATTCCTGTTATTATAGGAGCTAAAAATGCAGTAGAGCTTCTTCAAAAAAGCAAGGTAATTACTGTAGATAGTAAAGTGGGTTTAGTTTATAATGGAATCCCAAATTTAAACAAAGAAGAAAACAAAAAGCAGGAAAAAATAAAACCTAGTAAATAATAAAAATTATTTCAAAAGAATCTTTTGACAACCTTTTAAAATGATGGTATATTTATTATAATGTTAGGGAAGAATTCCCTTCAGATGCATAAGAAAGGAGAATGTAAGATGGATACTTGGGTTTGTTTAGTTTGTGGTTATGTATATGATCCAGCAGAAGGGGATCCAGATAATGGAGTTGCTCCAGGAACAGCTTTTGAGGACATTCAAGAAGATTGGGTTTGTCCATTATGTGGAGTAGGAAAAGATCAATTTGAAAAAAACTAAGATAAAGACCGCCTAAAAGGCGGTTTTTTCAATCACCTTGTTTAGTTTTTCACATATTCACATATGTAGTAATAAAAAAGAAAGGATGAATGAGGATGAGGGGTCAGTATAGTGGATTAGAAATTTTAAAACTTGCGATTAGTATGGAACAAGAAGGTGTTCAATTTTATCAATCCTATGCTCAAAAAGCAGAAGGAGAGATGAAACAAGAATTACTTCGATTAGCCGAAGATGAAAAAAAACATGAAGACACCTTTAAGAAAATGTATCAGCGATTAGAAGAACAGTATTCTACTGAAAATGGGGATTATCTCTTTTTAGAAGAAGTGGATCAACTATTTCGTTCTCTTGCAGCAGAAAAAGGATTTGCTAGAGAGCAAAAGGAATTAGGTAGCACAAAAGAAGTATTAGAGACAGGGATCGAAACAGAAAAAACAACCATTCAATTATATGAGAAAATGTTAGAATATGCCAATGAAGAAACAAAACAAATTCTTAAGCGATTAATTAAAGAGGAAAAAAGTCATCAACATATTTTAGAAAGACATTTGGCACAATTGGGATAAAAATTTGATCTTCAACTTTGACATTCTTAGCCCTTGCTCTTATAAAACCGAATAAGGAGCAAGGGCATGACAAAAGTTGCATATTGAGTGGTATATGTATGGCTTACTTTCTAGTCTTTTTTATTTTTATTCGAAGTAACAAGGGGACAAAAATCACCTATTCGCGATCATATGCACTTCTTCCGTAATGGACGTATTTTCAATGATGAATGTGGATATTTATAAAAAATAGGAAGCAAGGGAAATAGGAAGAATAGTGGTTGATTTTTTAAAATAACTATTATATAATAAAAATGTAATCCATTACATAGTATATATTTTTTTAAGCAAAATGTAATCCGTTACATTTTCACTGTAATAATCAGATCTTTTATTTATTTTACCAATTAAGTATTCATCGAACAATACTTGAACGAAAGAGGAGGGATGAAAAATAAAAATTCAAGATGTAGCCAAAGAAGCAGGTGTTTCTGTAGCAACCGTATCAAGGGTACTAAATGATCATCCTTCTGTAGCACCACAGACTCGAGAAAAAGTTCAACGAGCTATTGGGAAATTAGGATACGAACCGAATCTTTTAGGAAGAAATTTACGTCGATCAGAGACTAAAATGATTTTAGTACTTCTTCAAAGTTTATCCAATCCTTTTTATTCAAAGGTGGTACAGGGAATGGAAGATATAGGACATCAACACGGATATAATGTTATGATTTGTAATACAGATTTAGATGTTAAAAGAGAAAAAGAATATTTGGATTTACTTAGAAATAAGTTGGTTGATGGAGTTATTTTTGCTGCTCCCACTTTGAGTAAAGAGGAATTATCTAGCATTGCAAAACAATACCCTATTGTGCAATGTTGTGAATATAAGGAAGAAGCCAATGTTTCGAAGGTTTCTATTGATAATATAAAAGCAGGTTATTGTGCTACACGTCATCTTATTGAATTAGGACATCAAAAGATTGGTATGATTAGTGGAAAAAACCAGCTGCTTTCTGCTCAAGATCGAGAAAAGGGATATAAGATGGCTTTGCAAGAGGCAGGAATTTCTTTACAAGAAAATTGGATTCAATATGAAAGTTATGGTTTTCATGGAGGATTTCGAGGCACCCAAGCTCTTTTAAAATTAGATCCCAAACCTACGGCTATTTTTGCTATTTCTGATATTATGGCCATTGGTGCCATGAAGGCTTTAAAAGAAGCGAAAATTTCGATCCCGGATAAAATGGCAGTTGTTGGGTTTGATAATACGGGGATTTCAGCTATGTATGATCCAGCGTTGACCACTATTGCTCAACCTAGGTATCAGTTAGGTGCTACAGCCATGGCTTTGTTGATTCAAAAGATTCGTAATAAAGAAAGTAAGGTTGAGAACAAAATATTACCTCACGAATTGATTGTTCGTGATTCAACGACTGATTTAAGTAAGTAGTGTTTACTAAAATATATTTTAATAAAATGCAATAAGGAGGAATGAAAAATGGAAAAAGAAGTAAGGATAGGAATTATTGGATGTGGAGGTATCGCAAATTCAAAACATATGCCTAGTTTGGCTAAGATTAAAAATGTGAAAATGGTGGCTTTCTGCGATATTGTAGAAGAAAGAGCACAAAAAGCAGTAAAAGAATTTGGAACTCCTGATGCAAAAGCATATAAAGATTATCATGAACTATTAAAGGATTCTTCTATTGATGTAATTCATGTTTGTACTCCTAATAAGTCTCATGCAGATATTACTATCGCAGCTTTAGAAGCGGATAAACATGTGATGTGTGAAAAACCAATGGCGAAAACAGCACAGGATGCAAGGAGAATGTTGGAGGCAGCAAAACGAACGGGAAAAAAATTAACCATAGGATATCAAAATCGTTTTCGAAATGATTCGCAGTATTTATACCAAGCATGTCGGCGTAATGATTTAGGAGAGATTTATTTTGCGAAAGCTCATGCTCTGCGACGTCGTGCTGTTCCTACTTGGGGTGTCTTTTTAAATGAAGAGGAGCAAGGAGGAGGTCCTTTGATCGACATAGGAACTCATGCATTGGATCTAACATTATGGATGATGGATAATTATAAACCAAAAACAGTTATGGGTACGGTTTACCATAAATTAGGGGACCAAAAAAATACAGCTAATGCCTGGGGGGATTGGGATCCTGAAAAGTTTACGGTGGAGGACTCAGCTTTTGGTTTTATTACAATGGAAAATGGGGCAACTATTATTTTAGAATCCAGCTGGGCTTTAAATACATTGGATATAGGAGAAGGAAAAACCACTCTTTGCGGAACAAAGGCAGGAGCAGATATGAAGGATGGACTTCGTATTAATGGAGTGGAATTTAATAGAATGTATGTAAAAAAACCAGAATTAAAAGCAGGCGGTGTTGATTTTTATGATGGGCAATCAGAATCTCCATCAGATAAAGAAGCTCGGATGTGGATTGAGTCCATTATCAATGATACAGACCCTGTAGTAAAGCCAGAAGAAGCTCTTGTGGTTACAGAAATTTTGGAAGCCATTTATCAATCAGCAAAAACTGGAAAACCAGTTGAATTAGTATAAAAGCATTATTTGTATGAAGATTAATCGCGTATCATATGGGGGAGGTAAGAGATGGATTTAGGCATTATATCTGGATACCAAGAACAAGATTTTCAGATGGCTAAAAATAAAG
>JAAYNZ010000142.1 GCA_012520595.1 Candidatus Epulonipiscium sp.
AAGTGGAAGTCTTTGATTCAATATCTTATTCATTGGCTGACAGGAGAAAAAATTAGTTTTGATTTGATTGAGGAAGAGTATTCTATCAAACCTTATCAAGAAGGTGAAAATTTAGAACAACGCCTAAAGAGTAGCATTGAAAGAGCAATGGACTGGTTTGAAAAAGCAGAGATTTTGATTGACGAAGGAAAAGGAGGCGTTCAGGAGGGGATTGGGACAGAAATATACCCTGATGGAACCCAAAGAATACTTACCGATATTCGAAATGATTGTACTGGCGAAGTTGCCATGGCTTATTTCTTCAATTATTTACGAACCAAAGATAAAAGGAACAAAGAGATTTCAGAGCGTTTAACTTCTCTATGTTTTAATCAATTTCAAATAAAAGAGCATCCCTATTTAAAAGGAATGATGCGATGGTCGAACATGGGCTGGGGTGTTTGTTATCAGGATGATGTAGCAAGGGCTATTATTCCTCAACTTTTAAAATGTCTCTATACAGGAACCAAAGAGTATTTAGGTGAATGCATGGAAGCATTACGCTTCCTAATTCGCACGACAGGTACAGATGGAACCCGTGTAATGCGAACAGATAATAAAGATCTTTCACCTCAAAAAATACAGGAACTATCTTCAAAACCAGGAAATTATCCTAGTGCTCATTATAATAGTTTCTATTTAGCAGCTCTTTTGCTAGCTTATCAATTGACAGGGGATCGAGAATGTAGAGAAGTTGGTGTAAAAGGTCTAGAAACCATTATGTCAGTGTATCCAGAAACCATTCGTGAACACAGTGAAACCCAAGAATTATGTCGTCTTATTATGCCTCTTTCTTGGCTATATTGGACAACCCATGAAGAAAAACATAAAGAATGGTTATACCAAGTGGTTCAAGATTTACAAAAATACAAGCATACTTGCGGTGCTTATTTAGAGTGGGATAGTGGATATAAAGCAGAAAGAAATAGTGACCAAAGAGGAGATGAGAGCTCCTTACTTCATCAAAATGGGGATCCTGTTGTTGATTTATTATATTCCTTAAACTGGCTTCCTATTGGATTTATGCAAGCTTATTTTGTAACAGGAGACTCTTATTTTGTAGCGTTATGGGAACAAATTTCTAAGTTTATGGTATCTTGTCAGCTTCATAGTAAAAATCCCTACATTAACGGTGCATGGGCAAGAGCTTTTGATGTAGAACAAATGGAGGTATATGGAATACCTAAAGATTTAGGTTGGGGACCTTGGGCCATTGAATCAGGATGGACCATGGGAGAAATTACATCTGGGCTTATTATGGGATTATTACAAGAAGACTTAAAAAAGTGCTATGATCCTTTTTCCACGAAAATGCAGAAGTAGACGAAGGTGTGCTTCTGCATTTTTAAGATTCTACAGCTTTCTTTTTTTCTACATTATTAAAATAAGAAGAAGGACAATGGTGGACTTACGAAGCTTATATACATAGGATAAAATCAAAGAGAGGATGTGAAAGACAGATACGAGGGAAATAGAAGGGAAAGGAGGGAATCTTCCAGTAAGCAACAGGGGAATAAAAAATGAATTTGTATGGCTATAACGATAGAAAATTAAAAAAACAATAAAGATAAGGTGGGAAATAATGAAGAAAAAAATTTTCGCTAGTATACAGATTATAGTTATGCTTGTCACTTTATTTGCACCTTTGAATGTACTTGCAGCAGCAGGGAAAATAATATTATCCAGTGATACACAAGAACTTTCGCTAGGTTCTACAGTAAAGATTACTCTTGAGGCACATCAAATTGAGGATTTATTTGGTCTTCAATTTCAAATGAACTATGATAAAGAATACTTACAGTATCAATCATATACTCTTTCAGATGAATATAGTTCTTTTGATGCAGTGCAAGTGGATACAGAAGCAGGAACCATCTTTTCACCTTTAATTAGGAAAAACATAGAAAATAAAAACAAACAAGATTCTTTTGAAATGGCAAGCTTTGTTTTTACAGTAAAAAAAGAAGGAAAAACTAATATTTCTGTAAGTAAAGTAAAAGCAATTAGTAGTGAAACTTTTATCAATGAGTTTGGGAAAAAAGATATGAAGATCCTTTCAATTCCGGAGATCCAACCTATTACATTACAAGGAAAAATAGAAAAGGAAACAGATTCTACAACAACGACAGACTTTAGTCTTGATATGAAAAAGGAACTTGAAAAAGCAGAGAAGTTATTAGAAGAAGACGTACAAAAAGCAGCAGAGGCCTTGCTGGGGATCCTTAATAAAGCAACAGGTACCCTAAGTAAAGGAGAGCAAGAAGAAATTCGTAAAGTGGCTACAGAAGTGATCCAACAATTACAATCCATATCCCCTAAGATCATCACAGAAGAAGGTAAAGCCATCGCTAAAGTGGATGCAGCTTTTCTTACTAAAAATATGGAAATAGCCACAAAACTACTGGAAAAAGTAAAAGCCAAAGGAATTACAGTACCAGA
>JAAYNZ010000143.1 GCA_012520595.1 Candidatus Epulonipiscium sp.
AATGTACCTTTTTGGATGACTGTTTTTACAGTTGGGTTAGGGCAGGTGGCAGCATGCTATGGACTTGGTTATCCTTTTATGCTGTTATTAAAAAAATATGGATATAAAATTTTTAATAGAAAATAAGTTAAAAGTTTTTAAAATAGTGTTGAAAAAATATTCATTACAGTGTATAATAATAAAAAACTTATATTGCTTTCAACTATATTTCTTTTCAGATATATAGTTTGAATCTCCCTTTTAATCATAAGAAAAAGAAAGTTCTACTTTTTTTTTCTTATGATTTTTTTCTATAAATATAAAAAAAAATTATATTTAAATATTTTGACGTTTTTTGTAGGAAAAAACTTCAATTTTATACAATAAACTTTCATAAAAGCATTGTTTTTTTCCAAGAAATGCTATATAATACATTAAAACTACATAAAATACTTATATTAAAAGGAAGATATTCATATGAATAAAAGGAGGCAAAAAGAAGATCTCTTGAATGAGATTGAGGAATTACGAGAAAGATTAAACAGCTTATTAGAGACAGAAATTTCTACATCGTCTTCTATTTTAACCCTTAGTGAACATTTGGACAAACTGATTTTAGAATTTTATACAATGGAATATGAGGGAGAAAAGCAAAGGGAATAACCCCTTTGTTTTTTTCATGACCTTTTTTGAAAAAGATTCATAAAAAAAAGGATATTCCTTGTCATCATATGCTATAATACGATATAATTAATTATTATGCTTAGCGAGTAGATATCCAAAGTTTAAATGAGGCTTTTGTAAGTATCTATAATATTGAATTTGGACATCTATGATGATAACAAGGAGGAACAAGAGTATGCACGGTTCATCAGATCAATTTGTGATTCCTAAGGGATATGTACGTAATCTTTCTATTATCCAAACGGAATTAGCAATTAAGCGAATTAAAGATTTTTTCGAAACAGCCTTAGCAAAAGAATTATCATTATCAAGAGTTTCGGCTCCACTTTTTGTGCGACCAGAAACAGGTATGAATGATAATTTAAGTGGAGTAGAACGCCCTGTTTCTTTTGAAGTAAAAGGAATCGGTAATGAAAGAGTAGAGGTGGTCCACTCTTTAGCAAAATGGAAAAGGATGGCCCTTAAAAAATATGGTTTTCAAGTTGGTGAAGGCCTTTATACAGATATGGATGCGATTCGAAGGGACGAAGATTTAGACAATCTTCATTCTATCTATGTAGATCAATGGGATTGGGAAAAAGTAATCACTAAAGAGGAAAGAACCATTGATTATTTGAAAAAAGTAGTTCGTAGTATTTATCGAGCTTTTAAGGTAACGGAAGATTATATAGGAAATTTATATCCTCAGATAGAGAAAACCCTTCCAGAAGAAATTTATTTTATTACAACCCAAGAGTTAGAGGATCGGTATCCAAATTTAACTCCAAAGGATAGAGAAGATCGGATTGCAGAAGAAAAAGGAGCTGTATTTATTATGCAAATAGGAGGCGTTTTACGATCCGGTAAGCCTCATGATTTAAGAGCTCCAGACTATGATGATTGGCAACTGAATGGAGATATTATTTTCTGGTATCCTTTATTAGAACAAGGGATCGAGTTATCTTCTATGGGAATTCGTGTAGATGAGGAAACTTTATGCCACCAGTTAAAAGTAGCAGGGTGTGAAGATCGAAAAAAATTAGATTTTCATCAACAGTTATTACGTGGTGAACTTCCGTATACCATAGGGGGAGGCATTGGACAATCACGACTTTGCATGTATTTTTTAAAGAAAGCTCATATCGGAGAAGTACAAGCAGCGATTTGGCCGGAAGAGATGATTGAAGTTTGTGAAAAGGCCAACATTTGGTTATTATAGAGATCAAAAGTGAAAAGACAATAATTGATAAGAGAAAGAGAGGAAAGCAAGATGAAATATACATTGATTAAAGAAATATATCAATCACCGGAACAATGGATCGGGAAAAAAGTAACCCTAGGTGGTTGGGTACGAACCGTTCGAACTTCAAAAGTTTTTGGATTTATTGAATTAAATGATGGAAGTTTTTTTAGAAGTCTTCAAATTGTGTTTGAAGAAGGATTAGAGAATTTTAAAGAAATTGCAAAATTAAATGTTGGAAGTGCAATTATTGTAGAAGGCGAATTAGTAGCTACACCTCAAGCAAAGCAACCGTTTGAAGTGAAGGCAATGGCCATTATAGTGGAAGGAACCTCCACTTCAGATTATCCTTTACAAAAGAAACGTCATTCTTTCGAGTTTTTAAGAAGCATTGCTCACTTACGACCGCGAACCAATACTTTTTCAGCTGTTTTTCGAGTACGCTCTTTAGTGGCTTATGCCATTCATCAATTTTTTCAAGAACGCGGTTTTGTTTATGTCCACACCCCTATTATTACTTCTAGTGATGCAGAAGGAGCAGGGGAAATGTTTCAAGTGACTACATTGGATGTAAACAATCTGCCCAAAGATGAAGAAGGAAAAGTAGATCAATCCAAAGACTTTTTTGGACGTACAGCTCATTTAACAGTGAGTGGGCAACTAAATGGAGAAGCTTATGCCATGGCTTTTCGCAATATCTATACTTTTGGTCCAACTTTTCGAGCTGAAAATTCCAATACTGCTCGACATGCGGCAGAATTTTGGATGATTGAACCAGAGATTGCTTTTGCAAATTTAGAAGATAATATGGCACTTGCTGAGGATATGATGAAATATATTATTTCATATGTATTAGAAAATGCTCCAGAAGAAATGGCCTTTTTTAATCAATTTATTGATAAGAGTTTATTAGAACGATTGGAAAATGTAGTTCAATCTGATTTTGCACGTATTACGTATACAGAAGCTATGGAGATATTGGTAAGAGAAAAAGATCGCTTCGAATATCCAGTCGAATGGGGGAGTGATTTACAAACGGAACATGAACGGTATTTAACTGAGCAAGTGTTTAAGAAACCCGTTTTTGTAACTGATTATCCCAAAGAAATTAAAGCTTTTTATATGCGTTTAAATGATGATAATAAAACCGTTGCTGCCATGGATTTACTTGTGCCAGGTATTGGAGAAATTATTGGTGGTAGTCAAAGAGAGGAAAGACTAGATATCTTAGAAAAACGGATGGAAGAGTTAGGATTGGATCGGGAAGATTATTGGTGGTATTTAGAACTTCGAAAATATGGAGGTACGAAACATGCTGGATATGGCTTAGGATTTGAGAGAGCCATTATGTATATAACAGGTATTTCGAATATTAGAGATGTAGTTTCCTTTCCAAGAACCGTTCGATCAGCAGAATTTTAAGTTTATTATTGTAAGTCATTTTATTTAGCTTTAGGCTAGGTAAAATGACTTTTTTTATTATAATTAGGTATACAAAATAAGTATTTTGTATACCTTTTATAAAATTTACTTTGGTAATTTTATGAAAATGGTTTGTATTTAGATTATTTATTTTTTAAAAATCTAAAATAGGATAAGGAACAAACTGCTTATAGTGTTATTATTGTTATAAGTAACAATATATAGTTTATGAAAAATTCTAAAAGAATAAACAAGATTTTATTCAATAAATAGAATTATTATTTTACTTAGACAAATTTCTACATTTTATTCTATAAAAAGCCAAAATAATTGAAAAAGGAATGGACTTTCTTCTAGAACTTGCTATAATTAGTTATAAAGAATAATTGTTTTACAATAATTAAAGGTGACTAAAATGTGATTTAGTTAGTGATTTATCATTCGAGTGATTAAGAAAATAGGGGGGGATATTTATACAGAAGAGGAAGGGTAAACAAAGATACATATTTTTAATGATAATTAAAATAAATAGAAAAGGAGAAAAAAGATGTTTAAAAAATTAAGTTCCAAAATCACTACAGCCTTTGGAGTCATTATTGTTTTAATTTTTATTTTAGTGGTTATTACAACCTTACAGATCAATAAAATCCAGAAAAATAATGCTGTGATTCTTGATGATAATATTCCTAGTATTCTCACGGCTCATGATATAGAAAGTATTACTTTAAAAAAAGCAGCAGCTTTGCGAGGGTATCTTGCTACAGGAAATATAAAGTTTATAGATCGTTTTGAAACGTATAAAGAAATGGAAAAAGAAATTTGGAATAATATAGATGTAATGGAAAAAATCAAAAAGAAATAGAAATTTTTGAAGAATTAGAAAAACGTTCAGATCAATATAATGAAGAAGCTTCTCAGATGATTCACTTTCGAAGACAAGGAGACGGGGAAAAGGCAGTAAAAATCATGGAAACAACGGGAGCAGAGAATATGGAAGCTATTTTAGATAATCTAAAGGAGTTAACAGATTTTCAAAAAAAAGAAGCAACTGATTTGAGGGCAGTGGTAAAAAAAGTATATGCACAGATGAAAATTATACTTGTAATCTCGTCAATTCTTATCTTATTAGTAAGTATTGTAGTAGCAGGGGTTTTTTTGAGAAGTATTACTAAGCCTGTAGGACAGTTTGTTCATATTACGCAATTAATTGCTCAAGGAGATTTAAATCAGAGAGTACAACTTGCAAACAAAGATGAAATAGGCATCTTGGCAAAGAATTTTAATCAGATGGCAGATAATTTACAATCAATTATTAACCAAATTGCAAATACATCTGAACAAGTAGCGGCTTTTAGTGAAGAATTAGCTGCTTCGTCAGAAGAATCAACGGCTTCCATTGAAGAAATTAGTAGTGCTATGAGTGAAATGGCAAAGTCAGTGAGTGATCAGGCCCAATCTATTTCTGAGGCCAATCAAGTAACGGAAGAAATGGCAGGAGGAATGAAGGATTTAGCTAAAAGAATAGAAAATGTATATGGTTCCTCACAGCAAATGTTATCTTCATCGAAAATAGGGATGGAAGATATTCAACAAGTGGTTCATAAGATGGGCACCATTAAGGCAGCTACGGAAGAGACGAGTGTAAGTACCCAAAGGCTTCAAGAAAATTCGTTGCATATTGAAAAGGTACTAACAACCATTGAAGGTATTGCAGAACAAACCAATCTATTAGCTCTTAATGCAGCTATCGAGGCTGCTAGAGCAGGAGATGCAGGGAAAGGGTTTGCAGTTGTAGCGGAAGAGGTTCGTGCATTGGCAGAACAATCAGCTCAATCAGCCGAACAAATTGGGGAAATGCTTTTAGAAATTCATAGAGATGTAGAAAAATCGGTTGCATTAACCCACAAAAATGCAACTGAGGTAGAGGACGGAGTCGCTTTGGTAAACCATACAGATGAAAATTTAAATCAAATTTTCCGGCATATTCATGCTGTTGTTGAAGATATTAATGAGGTAAGCAATATTTCCCAAACAGTTATTCAGGGAATAAGAAAAGAAGTAGAGTATCTAGAGTATTTATCTAGCATTTCACAAGAAACAGCTGCATCGACGGAAGAGATTACAGCTAGTTCTCATGAACAAGCTAGTACAATTTCACAAGTAGCGAGTGCTGCCAATGACTTAGCTAGTATGGCCGAAAAATTGCAACAAGCCATATCTATATTTCAACACTAAGGGTGATTTTATTCAAAGGGCAAGAAGCCCATTGCTTCATACATGCTAGTAGTAATGTCATTTTGAATATACAGATGATGATCTTTTTGAAATCGATGTACTGCATATTTCATGCCATCTCCATAAATACCGTCTGGATAGCCATTATAGTATCCTAAATCTTTCAAACGTTTTTGTACTGCAAAAATATCAGAACCACGATCGCCAGGTTTTAGAGTGCGAAAATGATTTCCAAAAGGGCCGTAGGGCCCTTTTACAATAGTTACTTTTGTACCGGCTGGAACAATCTTTCGAAGTTCTTTTGCATCAGCGTTGTACATACGAATACAACCATGAGACATAGAACGTCCGATAGACCAGGGTTCATTTGTTCCATGGATTCCATATTTACCCCAAGGTACATTTAATCCCATCCATGAACCACCAAAGCCTTCTCCCCAATTTGATTTTGAAATAATTTTCCAGGTGCCGATAGGAGAAGGAGTATCTTGCCTGCCACTTGAAACAGGGTATTTTTTTTCTACTTTTCCTTCATGAAACAGGTATAAGATATGATCATCTAGGTCAATGTGGATGTAGTATTTTTCTTGTTGTATCATTGAAAAAACAGAGATATATAAGGGTGTTTTATAGATTTGATGATGTAATAAATCACATATTAGAAACAACAATAGAACGAATCCTAAAAGGGATTTTTTTGTTTTTTTCATCATTAATTCCTTCCCATTATTTTCTATCGATCGTCATTTTTATGATCAAAGATTTACTATAAAATATGCAAGTAAAAGGGATAAAATTCGTTAAAGCTTTTATATACCATACTATTTTATAAACTAACTTAAAAATATTAAAAAGATTGACAATAATATTTTTTTAATTCATACTGTATGTAGAATATTTTCAACATATCAACATATTATATGAAATGAAAAGGAGGATGAGAAATGCTAAAAGTAGCACTCGTTGGATGCGGTACTATGGGGAAAACCCATGCTCAAGGATATGGTACCATTCCTAATGCAAAAGTGGTTGCTGTATGTGATATCCGAGAAGAAGAAGGAAGGAAAGTAGCAGATATTTTTGGTGCTAAGTATTATCAAGATTATGATAGGATGTTAGCAGAAGGCGATTTTGATGTTGTGGACTTATGTATCCCTACGTATATGCATAAAGATTTTGCTATAAAGGCCATGGAATTAAGAAAGCATGTTTTTTGTGAAAAGCCCATTGCAAATACAGTAGAAGATGCACAAATCATGATAGATAAAGCACAAGAAATGGGAGTCAAATTTTCGATAGGTCATGTTGTACGATTTTTTCCTGCTTATAAAAAAGCCATTGAGACAATTCAAGAAGGTCGTATTGGCACTCCCAAGTTGATTCGAACAACGAGAAATGGAGCTTATCCATCTTGGAGTTGGCAAGACTGGTATTCTAACTATGAGTATAGTGGTGGCCCATTGGTGGATTTAGTTATTCATGATTTGGATTGGATTATTCATCATTTCGGAGATGTAAAAAGAGTTTATGCAAAAAGCCTTAATGGCAAAATAAAAGGACAAGATCATTGCCTTGTTACATTACGTTTAAATAATGGAGCCATTGCTCATGTGGAAGGAAGTTGGGGATATCCTCAAGGAGCTATTTTTGGTTCTACTTTTGAAGTCATTGGTACCCAAGGTCAAATTGAATTTGATAGCCGTAAAAGTTCTCCCATTCAAAAGCAAACCAATCATGGTACCTTTTCCTGTTCTTTTGAAAATCCATTACAACCCAATGAAGAACCCTATACTCATGAACTACAAGTTTTTATTAATGCCGTTGTAGAAAATCAAGCTCCACTGATTACAGGGGAACAAGCCAAAAAGGCATTACAAGTTGCCCTGGCTGCCATTGAATCTTCAAAAACAGGACAGCCTGTAACTTTATAGGAGGTGAATAAGATGAAAAAAGTTAAAATGGGTATTATTAGTTTTGAACATATGCATGCAATGGCTTATGCGCAAGCCTTAATGGAAGCACCACAAGTAGAGTTTGTAGGAATTACAGATGATGATGCATTTAGAGGAACGGAAATGGCAGCTCATTTTAAAACGACGTACTATCCGGATTATAAAGATTTATTAAAAGAAGAATTAGATGGTGTTATTATCTGTACTTGCAATAAATTACATAAAGATATGACCATAGCAGCAGCAGAGGCAGGAGCTCATATTTTAGTAGAAAAACCTTTTGCTACCAATGAAGAAGATGCGAAAGCAATGCTAGAGGTTGTAGAAAGGAATAAGGTTCAAATTATGACTGCTTTTCCTATGCGATTTCACCCAGCTATTTTGGCAGCAAAAGAAGCTGTAGATAGAGGAGAATTAGGAGAAATTTTAAGCATTACAGGTATCAATCATGGTAAAATTCCTTCAGGATGGTTTTTATCGCGAGAGTTGGCAGGTGGTGGTGCTGTCATGGATCACACTGTGCATTTAGCAGATCTAATGCGATGGTTTACCAATAGTGAATACGCTTCAGTATATTGTGAGAGTGGCGAATTACTTCATAATAAGGGAATTGATGATTGTGGAATTGTAACTGTAGAACTTGATAATGGAGTATTTGGAACCATTGATTGTAGTTGGGGACATCATGATAATTATACCATTTGGCCGGAAGTATATATGGAAATTGTAGGAACCCAAGGTGTATTAGAAGTGGAGGCTTTTAAGCAGATAGCTAGGGTATTTGATGTTTCAGCTAATGTGGTTGAAGATATGGTTTGGGGTAGCAATGCAGATGATGGATTGGTCCAAGAGTTTATTCGTGTTGTTCAAACAGGGGATATTCCAAAAGTAACAGGAATGGATGGAGTAAGGGCTATGGAAGTTGCTTTGGCAGCTTATCGCTCCACAAATAGTCACAAAGTAGAACCCGTTATTCATATTTAAAAAAGGCTATACGTAACCAATAAGATAAGTTGGTTGCGTATAGCCTTTTTTGATTGGAGAAATTTGTCCGAAAATTTCTTTTTAATGATTGGCGATAGGAGCATATTTTTTCTTGAGGCGAATATCTTCGCCAAAGAATTTCAATGCTTTATAATGTCCAAAAACCCTAGAAACAATACGAGAAGAATATTGGTTTTGCCAGTCACCCGGGGATAAATTAGTAGAGATGATCGTTGATTTTTTATCTAGTAGCCGAGAGTTGAGGCAATTAAAGAGCTCAGCCCCTGTAAGAGCAGTACTAAATTCAGTACCTAAATCATCAATGATTAAAAGGTCTACATCAAAAATGGCATCTAAATAAGACTGATCTTCTTCTGTATGTTCATCAGGACGAAACTTATGATCTTCAAAAATTTTAAACAACTGAAAAGCCGTAAGATAGAGTACAGTTTTTCCTTGATCCAATAAATCTTTGGCAATACAGTTACATAAAAAAGTTTTCCCCAGTCCAGGATTGCCGTAAAAAATAAGGTTAGAAAACTCTTCGTCAAAAGTAGTAACGAAACGAACACAAATGTTATAAATTCGTTTCATATTTTCACGGGGAGAGATTTTCATTTCTGGATCTACATCAGTAGAATAAAATTGGAAATCGAAATGCTCAAAATTTTCTATTTCTAAAATGTTTCTAAGATTGGATTGGGTATAAGCCAATTCAATTAATCTTTGTTTTAAACAAGAACAGGGAGTTGACTCAATGTATCCTGTGTCTTGACATTTTTCACATTCATAAGAGATTTCCAAATAGTTTTTTGGGTATCCATGAGTGTGCAGTAGCTCCGCTTTACGAATGATTAGATTTAGGTTTTTCTTTTCTAAGCTTTCAATTAATTCCGTTACTTTATTGGGAGATTGTAAAATTGCCTTAGAAATTTCAATACCTGTGGAAGATAAGGCTTGATCAATTTGAAGGATTTCAGGAATTTTAGAATAGATTTCTTTTTGCTTTTGTCGTAAAAGATGTTGAGCAAGGGTACGCTTTTGGTCATATTCACGTAATAATTGTTTGTATTGAGATGCACGAATGCTCATAGTGATTACCTTCCTTCAGATAATTGTTTATCAATATATTCTTGTTCTAAACGTTCTAATTCTTCAAAGTCCCAGGTTTCTTGTTGGAAATTAACAAAACGACTAGGACGAGTATAATGTTCAGCCTTTCCTTCTTTGTCAAAACGATTGGGTTGTTGGAGATTCTTTTTTTGCAGGTAAGCATCATCTAATTTTTGTACATCATCTAGAGTCTTTACTTGATTTTTATGCCAGTGAGTAAGTATGGAATCCGTATAAGCAAAGATAGGTTTTCCAGTGTTTTCAATGGTTCTTTTACAAGCTTCTAAAATAACAGGTAAAGGCAATTGGTATTCAGTAAGCCATTTTTTCATATGTTGGACTTCGACAGGGGCAGGATCTCTTTGTGATAATCCAAAAGCCTTCATAATTTCTCTATATTCTGTATTAAATATGTAAGCTCTAGCTTTTGCTTGGTCTACTGTAAAAATTCCTTCTTCTGCCCAACTGATAGCTACTTTTTCAATATACCTCATGTTTCGATGTTGGTTGGATATACAATGTTCTAATAAAATTTCAATGACTTCTACAGGAAGGCGAAGCCAATCATAAAAACTATAAAGTGTGCTTAAATCTTGATGGGTTAGCATTCGTCCTAAATATCTTTCTGCAATTTTAAACAACTGATCAATTTCTGGAGTTTTTCGATAAATAGATAATTCTTTTGGTCCGTATTCTGGCTTGGTTTGTATCGGAAAAGGTTTAGGAGCAACAGGCTCTTTTTTTTCCTCCACAATTTTTTCTCCGGAATTAGGTTGGGGGGGTACTATATACTGGATATCAAAGAGTCCTTTTTCTTTTTCTTTTAGCTGTACCAATCCAGCCTCTTTCCAGTATTCAAAGGCTTTCATAACATCTGATTCTAAGATATCTAATGCATTTCCAATGGCTTGTAGAGAAAATTCTTGAGGTTCTTGATAACAATAGGACAAACCATATAGATATACTTTTACAAAGGTTCCGTTGGCCTTTGGCATATATTCTTTTATAAAAACAAGAGATAAAGGAATATTTTGGGGAGATTGAGGATAACTAAATTGAAGCAGCACCATCATCCCTCCTTTAATATAAGATGCTGTTTTTTTATTATAACACAAAATAACACGTCATTAAAATCTTTATCATAACTTTAGGATGAAAAAAAAGATGAATTTTATAATAGAGTACTTGATAAAATCAAAAAAGAAAGCCCTAGGGGCTTTTCGAGAAAATCATTAATACTGTTGTGGATAAGTTTCTCTTCCTAATTCATGCTAGAAGAAGATGGTGACAAATCATTTGACAAAATAAGTCAACCATTATGAAAAGTATGAAAATATTGTTGTCTAAAAAAAATGGGGGATAAAGGGGATAGAATAGGAGAGTGCCGCAGAAAAACAAAAAAATGCGACAAATAGAATCTTGTCAAATAACATAAAAAAAAGGGAAAATAACTCACATTGTTTGTGTTAATAACTTTGTGGATACTGTGGATAAGATATACAATAATTTTATAACAATAAAAAATGTCCCTTTTTTGTGGCTATAAAAGGGACATAAAAAGAAAAAACAAAAGAAAAGTATTTTTATTATGTAAAGTGATTATTCACATCTTTATGCCTTAGAGATTGTTGACAACTCTGTGGATAATGTGGATAACTCCCTTCCAAGTAGTTCTTCGCCAATGATAGATACATCTCCTGCTCCCATAGTTATCAACAGGTCACCGGGGATACAATTTTCTAACAAAAAGCATTCAATTTCTTCGAAAGTAGGAAAATAATAGACCTCTTTGCCATTCTTTTGAAGCTCATTGAGAAGGTCTAAAGCATGAATTTCGCCAGTATTTTTTTCACGAGCAGCATAAATATCTGTTAAGATGACTTTATCTGCTTTTTCTAGAGCGGAAGCAAATTCTGTTAAAAAAGCTTTTGTTCGAGTATAGGTATGAGGTTGAAATACACACCATAAGGTTTTATGTGGGTATTGTTTTGCTACTTTTAAAGTTGCTTTGATTTCTGTAGGATGATGAGCATAATCATCAATGATGGTAACTCCTTTTAAGTTTCCTTTATATTCAAAGCGTTTATGAGTTCCTCTATATTGGGATAGACCTTCAATGATTGTTTCCATAGGAAGACCTAATTCATATCCAGTTGCACAAGCACTTAGGGCATTGTAAATATTGTGCTCTCCAGGAACTTGTAAGTGAATTCGTCCCATTTGCTGTTCGTTATAGAAGATATCAAAGGTACCCAAGGCTTTACTATCATAGGTAATATTAGCAGGATACCACAGAGATTTTTCAGGACAGAATCCAAAGGTAATAACATTACAAGATAATCCTTCGATCATTTCTTCTATATTTTCAATATCACTGTTGATAATGAGACTTCCTTCAGTAGGAACCTTTTTAGCAAAATTTTTAAAGGATTGACGGATTTGCTTGATATCCTTAAAATAGTCTAGGTGATCTGCTTCAATATTTAATATAAGGGCGATAAAGGGGTAAAATTTGAGAAAACTATCACAGTATTCACAAGCCTCAGTAATAAAATAGGAAGAACGGCCAATATGCAGATTGCCATTAATAGCATCAAGCATTCCACCTACTGTAATGGTAGGATCTTTTTTAGCATGTAAAAAAATATGAGTTAACATGGAGGTGGTAGTTGTTTTACCATGAGTTCCTGCCACCGCAATAGGATAATCATAATTTTTCATGATCTCGCCTAAAAGTTGAGCTCGGTCAATCGTAGGAATGTTATTTTTTATAGCAGCCATTCGCTCTTCATTGTCCTCTTTAATGGCAGCCGTATAAACAATCAAATCGGTAGTGGGAGAAATATTGGATGCACGATGGCCAATATGAATAGGAATTCCTAACTTTTGTAAATGGGTTGTTGTAGGGGAAGATTTCATATCTGAACCAGAAATATGAAATCCTTTTTGAAATAGGATTTGAGCTAACCCACTCATACTGATTCCGCCAATTCCAATAAAATGAATATGTTGCTTTGTATTTTCAAAATTAATATAATTCATGAGGCACCTCTATTCTTTAACAGTTTTAGTATATGATAGACAAAGAAAAATATTCTTTATTACGATAATAAATTAATTTTATTCCATTCTATTTCTTTTAAATCTTCCTATGTTGATTTGTTTAAATTTTAAAAGTTCCATACTAACAATTTAAGTTTAATATAATTATAGACCAGAAAGCAAGGAAATAAAATAGAGATGAAAGATTTCATCCGAATGTTTTTAAAAAAACCACTTATAATATTCGGCTATATACTGTATAATAAATAATATAAAAGGATTTAGCAGAAAGGAGCAAAAAGATGAGTCGGATTCATAAAAATGAGCGTATCGGTGCTATTATTCATATATTAACAGAACATCCTAAAAAAATATTTACCTTAAATTATTTTGGGGAATTATTTGGTTGTGCTAAATCTACATTAAGTGAAGACTTAGATGCAGTAAGAGGCATTTTTGAACGTTTTGAGTTAGGTAAGATAGAAACCATAGCAGGGGCTGCAGGAGGCGTTTTTTATCATCCTTCTGTTGCTCCGAAAGAAATCGAAAATTTTTCAAACTATTTATGCGAACAGATTAACAAAAAAGATCGTATTATTCCTGGAGGATATATTTATACCAATGATTTACTTTATAATCCTGAAATTACTTATAAAATAGCTAAAATCATGGCTATGCCCTTCCACGATGAAGCAGTAGATTATGTGGTAACCATTGAAACGAAGGGAATTCCAGTAGCATTTATGGTAGCTCAGGTTTTAAAGAAACCTATGATTGTTGTGAGAAAGTCAGCTCGTTTAACAGAAGGAACAGCTATTCATATGAACTATATAACTGGTTCAACCAAGCGAATTCAAACCATGTCTTTGACAAAACGCTCTGTAGAAAAAGGGTCTAAGGTTTTGTTTATTGATGACTTTATGAAAGCAGGGGGAACAGCGAAAGGCATAGAGGATTTAATGAAAGAGTTTGAATCAGAAGTAATTGGAACAGGGGTAGTTATGGCAACAGCTGAACCAAAGGAAAAATTAATCCATAACTATCATACTCTTTTAGTGCTTGAAAATGTAGATGAAGAGGCAGGTATTATTCACATTCGGCCCAGCTGCATATAGATAGTAGTCTATAAACGTTCTTTTCTTCCCTGCTGAGACAAAAGAGTACATAAGTAAGAGATTATGGTTATATATTAAAAAATATGGTATAATGATTTTATAAGAGCATATAAATAAATGTAATATATTTTTAATATATATGAAATAATATAATGACTTCATTACTTACTTGTTTCGCAAGGAGGAGGAAGAACGAGATGCAAAAAAAGGAAATGATCTCTATGCTTTTAGCTGGAGGGCAGGGGAGTCGACTTGGAATTTTGACGAAGGATGTTGCAAAACCAGCAGTTATGTTTGGGGGAAAATATCGGATCATAGATTTTACTCTTAGTAATTGCATTAATTCAGGAGTCGATACGGTAGGGGTTTTGACCCAGTATCAACCATTGCGGTTGAATCAACACATTGGAATTGGAATTCCTTGGGATCTAGATAGGAAAAATGGGGGTGTGACAATTTTATCTCCACATGTGAAAGGAGAACGGGGAGAGTGGTATTCGGGAACAGCCAATGCAGTCTATCAAAACATTCATTTTATCGAGCAGTATGATCCTGAATATGTTCTCATCTTGTCAGGAGATCATATTTATAAAATGGATTATGGAACAATGTTAGAGTACCATAAGAAGACGAAAAGCCAAGGAACCATAGCTGTACTGGAAGTTCCTATGGAGGAAGCCCATCGATTTGGAATTATGAATACAGATGCCCAAGATCGGATTATTGAGTTTGACGAAAAGCCACAAAAACCAAAAAATAATTTAGCGTCTATGGGTATCTACATTTTTAATTGGGATATTTTAAAGCAGGCTTTATATGAAGATCAGAAGTGTCATGAAAACAGTGATTTTGGGAAGCATATCATTCCTTATTTGTTAGAACAAAAAGCCGTTTTATCTGCCTATCGATTTCAAGGTTATTGGAAGGATGTAGGAACCATCGAGTCCTATTGGAAAGCCAATATGGAGTTAATTGAAGTGGTGCCAGATTTTAATCTTCATGAAGAATTTTGGAAAATCTATACGAGTTCAGAACATCAATCTCCCCAATACGTAGGTGAAGAAGGTCTTGTTCAAACTAGTATTTTAGCAGAAGGATGCGAAATTTATGGACAGGTATATCATTCTATTATTGGACCAGGAGTTGTTGTTGGTAAAGGTACCATCATTCGTGATTCTATTATTATGGGTAATACTATTATCGAAGAAAATACTATTATTGAACGATGTATTATTGCTGAAGAATGTAGGGTTGGCTCAGGAGTACATATGGGAATGGGAGAATGTATTTCCAATCATCTTCAACCTAATATTTATCATACAGGCATTACCGTTATAGGAGATGGGAGCACAATACCTGATGGAGTTGAAATAGGAAAAAATTGCGTTATAGCTGGTGAGACAGAAGTTTCTCATTACCCTCAACAAAAGCTTTCAAGCGGAGATTCTTTACTAATGGAAGGGGGTAGATTATGAGAGCGATAGGAATTATTTTAACCGGAGGCAAAAACGAACAGTTAGGGCAATTGGCAGCAGGAAGAGCAGTGGCAGCCATGCCCATCGCAAGCAGTTATCGAGCCATTGATTTTACCATGAGTAATATGGCTAATTCAGGAATTCAAAAAGTAGGTGTGGTGACTCAGTATAATTCACGTTCGCTTATTGATCACCTTTCTTCAGCAAAATGGTGGGATCTTGGAAGAAAGTATGGAGGACTTTTTATTTTTAGTCCTTATTTAATAAGAGATAACTTTCTTTGGTATCGAGGAACAGCGGATGCCTTATATCAAAATATTTCTTTTTTAAAAAGAAGCAACGAACCTTATGTTATTATAGCACCTGGCAGTCATATTTATAAAATTGATTATGCAAAGCTCCTTACTTACCATATTGAACAAGAAGCAGATATTACTTTGGTTTGTAAACAGCTTGAAGAAAGTAATTGTAGTAATTATACAGTAGTTCAGATGGATGAGAAAAAAAGAATTATTCATCTGGAGGATAAGCCTTTAGATCCATTAACAAACGTCATATCAATGGGTATTTATGTTATTCAACGAACGCTGTTGATTCGGTTACTTGAAACCATTTCTAGTGAGGACCGTTTTGATCTAGTCAATGATTTATTAATTCGATATCGTAAAAAACTTAAAATGATGGGGTATTTGT
>JAAYNZ010000144.1 GCA_012520595.1 Candidatus Epulonipiscium sp.
GCAGTTGTTGTTCCATCTCCTGCTACATCATTGGTTTTGGTAGCTACTTCTTTTACTAATTGAGCTCCCATATTTTCAAAAATATCTTCTAACTCTACTTCTTTTGCAATGGTTACTCCGTCATTAGTAATTAAAGGAGTTCCAAATTTTTTATCTAAAACGACATTTCGTCCTTTAGGGCCTAATGTAACCTTAACAGTATCTGCTAATTGATTTACACCACTTTCTAAAGCTCTTCTTGCTTCAGATCCAAATTTAATTTCTTTAGCCATTATGTATTCCTCCTTTTTTTGTATTATCGCTCAACAATTGCTAAAATATCACTTTGTTTTACTATAATATATTCTTCATCTTCCATTTTTACTTCTGTTCCAGCATATCGAGAATAAATTACATGATCTCCTACTTTTACTTCCATTTTTACTTCTTTACCATCTACCATTCCCCCGGGACCTACTGCAATTACTTCTGCTTCTTGGGGTTTTTCTTTTGCTTGTGTTGGTAGCACAATCCCTGATTTTGTTTTTTCTTCTGCTTCTAATTGTTTAATAACTACTCTGTCTCCTAAAGGTACTAATCTCATGAAATAAACCTCCTTTAAAAATAATTTACTCACAAAATGCTCTTACGTTTCTCATTGTTAGCACTCTTCTTAGTTGAGTGCTAACTTCAGATATAATATTAGTCAAACCCTTTTAATATTGCAAGTATGAATATTGACAGAAATTCATCTTTAATAAGTCTTATCTTGTTTTATCATTTTTATACTCCCTTTTACTTTGAATTGCTTATTTTATCCTTCTATCTTCTACTTTCTAGAAATAACTTGAAATCCAATGAAATACTTTTTGAACCATGGGCAAATAGTAAATAACTGGAATAAGGATGGCAGGTAAAAAATTACCTGTTTTTATCTTTTTAATGTCTAACATGGTGAGACCTAAACTAAAAATTAAAATGCCTCCTACGATGGAAATTTCTCGCATCATATCATTGGTAATATACGGTTGAACAAAACCTGCTAATAAGGTTAAACTACCTTGGTACAGCAGTACAGAAAGGGCTGATAAAAGTACGCCAAAGCCTAAGGTAGAAGCCAATATCAAAGAGGTAATCCCGTCTAAAATGGATTTTACAAATAAGGTATTGTGGTTTCCCTGCAATCCACTTTCAAAAGCTCCTAAAATAGCCATGGTTCCTACACAAAAAATAAGACTAGCAGAAACAAATCCTTGTGAAATTAAGCCACTGTTTCTTCCTATCTTTTTTTGAAAAAAATCTCCTGATTTTTGCAGTTTTCCTTGGATATCGATCCATTCGCCTATGATTCCTCCTATGGCCAGGCTGATAATAAATAAGATGGGATGACTTTGGGGATCTAAAAGGCCTTTTATGGCTCCTACAGCACCAATGAACAGTACAGCTAGAGAAACTCCTTCCATAATAATGGTTTTATATTTTTCTTTTATTCCATCTTTGATAAAAAATCCTATTCCTCCTCCTAGGAGAATGGCAAAAGTATTGATCAATGTACCCAGCATATTTTATGCCCCTTTCTTTTAAGCTTACTGCTTTTTTGTTATTTGTTTTTCTCTTCCGTAATAAAATAAATATTGCTGTGCAAAACCTCCTAGGTTTCCAAATTTTTCTTTTGCATACTGTTGAATTTGCTGGTGGGTAGCCTCTTCTCCTAGATAAAATATTTTCATCATTCGCTGAATCCAAACATCTGTCGGAAATACTTCATATCTTCCATAGGCAAATAATAGTACACAATCAGCAATTTTAGGTCCTACTCCTTTGATCTTTAAAAGCTCTTGTTTAGCCTGAGACGTTGGAAGTTGGTACAAATTTTGCAAATCAACTTCTCCATGAATAACTTTATGACAAGCATCAACAATATAAGGGGCTCGAAAACCTGCTTTACACCCCCGAATATCGGTTTCCGTAGCTTTGGCTAGTTGTTGAGGAGTGGGAAAGGTATAGTAACTGCTTCCATCTTCTGCATTGATTTTATCACCAAAAGCTTCACAAAGATAATGGATCACTTGTTGGATATGAGAAATTCTTTTATTTTGTGAAATAATAAAAGAAATCAGACACTCCCAAGGATCTTGACGTAATATTCGGATTCCTGGTTTATAACTTATTGCTTCTTGAAGGATAGGGTCTTGTTGGGATAATTGTTGTTTAATGACTCCATAATCTCGTTCTAAATCAAAATAAGTTATCCATAGGGTTGTAAATTCTTCCATGGACATAGGATAAAAAGTGATCTGATTTTTTTCTTGTCCTATCCGTAATTTCTTTCTATGAGCAATAAGCTGGTACACATTTTCTTCTATTTTTTCAAATCGAAAGCATTGCCCACACTCTAAAATATGTTGAATATGGAAATCCTGCGTTTGGTTTAAAATTATTGTATCTCCTTGTTCATAATATTGTTTTTCCATTGCTCTCTCCTTTATATCTTGTCTTTATGGGATTTGTTTCTTTTCTATCTCGTATCATTATGGTATACTAAAACAATGACAGTTCAAACAAATAAGGTACTTACGATAGAGTGTTTAAGCGTAGGTTGAATGTCTATAGTATAACAAATTTTGCAGAAACTGAAAATATGACTTTGAGGTGATTGTTGGTGAAAGAAAAAATCTATACCATTCCTGTTTTAGACGCCTTTCAAACAGAAAGTGAATGTCCTTTTTGTACTTTATATAATACATTAGAACAAAATAGTATTAACTTTACCCTAGGCCCTTCCTACATGGAAAATGATGTTCGAATTGAAACCAATAAAAAAGGCTTTTGCCTGCCTCATTATCAAATGATGAGTAAAGAAAAAAATAGCCTTGGATTGGCTCTTATGCTACATACCCATATGATTCATGTACATAAAAATTTAAATGAATTATTAAAAAAACAAAAACCTAATAAAAAAAGTTCCTTTCCCTCTTTCTTTTCTAAAAAAGGGAATACTGGTGTTACCGAAAATCTGGTTGAACAATATCTACACGAAATCCACAATAGTTGTTATATCTGTGAACAAATTCAAAATACTTTTGATCGATATGTGGATACTTTTTTTTATTTGTGGAAAAAAGATAAATCTTTTATTGATTTGGTGAAAAAATGCAACGGTTTTTGTCTTCAGCACTTTGGTGTATTATATAGTACAGCTCCTAATTTTTTAAATCAAATACAACTTTCTGATTTTTATGAATGCATTATTCCTCTTCAATTAGAAAATTTAAAACGTATCGAAGAAGAATTGGATTGGTTTATTAAAAAATTTGACTATCGATATGAAAAAGAGCCTTGGAAAAATTCGAAGGACGCTCTTCCCCGTGGGATATTAAAAATGGCTGGATCTTCTAAAAAAGTTTAATGAAAAGGGATTCAATCATGTTAGCATTGATTGAATCCCTTTTTTGTGTCTCTACCTTTTTCTTTTTGAGTGCGGATGAAGGGATTTGAACCCCCATGGTGTTGCCACCACTAGAACCTGAATCTAGCGCGTCTGCCAATTCCGCCACATCCGCATAAAATAATTGCCTCGTATAGATAAATATAAGAGTTTGAAATAGGAACTACGAATCATAATGATTACGTAGTTCCTATGAATAAGTGAAAGAATATAAATCAACGTGCGCAGAAGGATTTGAACCCTCGGCCTTCTGATCCGTAGTCAGACGCTCTATCCAGCTGAGCTATGCGCACA
>JAAYNZ010000145.1 GCA_012520595.1 Candidatus Epulonipiscium sp.
AAGGTAGGGGTTTGATCAATGATGGCGGCACAGATCTTTCCTTCTTTTAGGATGAAACGAGCCAACTGGGTTCCTACTAAAAGAGCACTTTTCCCTTTCCAAGTTGGTGTTTCTCCTACAGTGGAATAGACTTTCATATCTTCCCAGACAGGAAGTTTTTTGTGCTGTGCCAATTCGATATGGTTTCCTCCTACCTGTAAAATTCGATCCCGTACTTCCTCTTGATACCCCTTAACTTGGACTACTTTTCCCTGTTGTAAGGTAAGGTCGGCGATATTTCCAGTGATGGGTAGGATGGATTCTTCACAAGCATAGGTTCGCTGGATTCCTCCTATAAAAATCGTCAGTTGTTCTTGTTCTGTATTTTGGATATAAGCATGGGTGATGGTAGGGTTTTCTTCCACTACCCCTAAAAAGGCAAGGATTTCATTTCCTTTGAGAAGGACTTGGATTTTTTGATCCATGTAGCTGTCCATAGCTAGTCCCGTAAAGCCATAGATTCCTTGATCCGTTCCCATACTCCAAGAGGGTAGTGAAGACGTATTGGCTGGAGTACCGATGACAATGATGTTTTTCTTTGTCAGTCCATAGGCTTCTTGAAGGCTCTGGTCTTTTCTTCCTTTTTCTAAACAGTTCAGATAGGCTTCGACCCACTGGGAATAGGAAATGGGCTGTTTCCTATTTTTAGCAGAAAAGGATACAAAGGAAGTCGATACGTCAGAAGCAATTCGTTGCAATAGGAGATTGGCTTGTTCCATTGTTAGGGGATCTAAAGGAGCAAAACCTACATCGGTTCCTTGCATAAAGCCCTGTATCACCACAGTATTGATATAAGGATCATACCACTGATTGGGATCCGTATCTTCAAATTGGATTTCTCGATCGAAAGCCATAATGTCTCCAAGATCATTAAAAGTCAGAGCAATCATCTTGGCTACCATGGCTCGTGATATAGGGATATTCATGACTTTCTTCCCTGTCCCCAATTGGTTTTGCTCTTTAGGTTCATTGGAGTTATTGGATTGTTTGGGTTTCTCAGACCTTGTAATCGGTGGATCTTCAAGTTTTGAACCGCAGCTCGAAAATATAACTAAAATCCATAAAATGCTGAATAAAAGTATTTTATTGTTTTTTTTCTTCAATTTTCCTTTCGTCCTTTCTTTCTTTTTTTCCCCATCTTTGTTATACTATACATATGACTATCTTATGATAAAAAAGTTCGTGTTATCACTGTTTTATGAGGAGGCGTTTTATGGATATAAAGATACTTTATTCCAACCCCTATATCCAACTGGTAGAAAAACCCGATGGCTTTTATATAGAATCTTTTAAAAAGGGATATACCATGGAACAATTTAATGAACTTTTAAATCAATTTCCTCAAATTAAAATTACTCATTTTTTGGCCCTTCGTTCTGCTATTCTTTCAGCTCCTCGTTCCCTTTCTAAATTTGCTGACAAACGCTCTCCGATTGAAATTGAAATTTCTCCTGATGGATTGAAAGCTTTTATGACCCTCTATTTTTCTGAAGAAGAGTGGGCAAAAATCCCTCCGGAAAAAAAAAGGAAAAGCTATTGCATGCATTGTATGAGCAGGACGTTTGTTTTGGCATTCTAGAAGATACGCTTGTTGCCATACAGCCACGAATTCGAACGGTAGTAGCCCAAGGCATTCCTTCCATTGAAGGCGAGACGGCTCAAATTACCATGTATAAAATCGAAGAACCAAAGCCTACCCTTACGGAAGATGGAGGGGTAAATCATTATGAACTGAACTTGATTAATAAAGTTCAAAAAGGTGATTGGCTAGGTGAAAAAGTCCACCCTACTCTTGGAACACCGGGTAAAAATGTTTTTGGTCAAACCCTTCCTGCTAAACCGGGTAAAAATCTTCCCTTCCTCTATGATAAAAAATCCATTGACGAAGTTCATGATCCAACTACAGGCATTAGTACCCTGTATGCGAAAAAAGCAGGAGCTGCTGTTTATAAAAACAACATTTTGCATGTGGAAGATGTGCTGGAAATCCAAGGAGATGTTTCTTACGAAACAGGAAATATTGATTTTGATGGTTTTGTAAATATTACTGGTTCCATTGAAGAAAATTTCATGGTGGAAGCCCTGCAAGATATTGAAGTAATGGGTGAAATGGGTGTAGGCGGTGTCCAAAAAATCGAAAGTACCCAAGGACGAATTTATATTCGAGGTGGCATTGCCGGTAAAAACAAAACTATTATTCGATGTAAAAAAGACTTATATACGAAGTTTGCATCGGATTGTACCATTGAATGTGAGGGTAGTGTTTATATTGGCTTCTATTGCATTAATTGCAATATTACAGCCAAAGAAGTCATCCTAGAATCCCTTAATAGCCGGATCATTGGTGGAACCATCAATGCCCAGGTAAAAGTCGTAGCAGGTGAGCTAGGAAATCGGTCAGAAATTCCTACTACCATCCAAGTTAGTGGTTTTGATCGCAAAGCCTATGAAGAAGAATTTGAACACCTTAAAGAGGACATTGAAAAGTTAAACCAACGATTGCTGGTGATCCGTGATAAAGTAGGTTATTATGCCAAGACTTCTCCTTTGGAACCCTCCCAAATGGAAGAATATCGTAAGCTGACGGATGAGTTTCAACAGATTAAAGACCAACTTACAGCTCTCCATGAAAAGAGAAAGCAATATGGTTCTTATCTCCGAACTCGTGGAGAAGGAGAAATCGTTGTTCATCGAAAGATTCACCGGAATACGGTGATACAGCTTAAACATATAATGAAGCGTATACCCCATGAAGTCAATGCCCCTACTACGTATTATATCATTGGACGAGAATTTCGTACACTATAATGTACAGGAGAATAAATATGAAGACATTAGACGCCATTGTTCAAAATATGGAAAAAGTTATTGTAGGAAAACGGGACGTCATCGAACTTTTAATGGTGGCTTTATTGTGTGATGCCCATGTGCTGATTGAGGATGTGCCCGGTGTAGGTAAAACCAGCCTTGTATCTGCCTTAGCCAAATCCATCCAAGCTTCTTTTCAACGAATCCAATTTACTCCCGATACCATGCCTTCGGATATTACTGGCTTTTCTATGTACCATCCAAAAACAGGGGAATTTCAGTATGTTCCTGGTGTGGTGATGACCCATCTTCTTTTGGCTGATGAGATCAATCGAACGTCACCGAAAACCCAAGCCAGCCTTTTGGAAGTGATGGAAGAAAAACAGGTGACGATTGATGGGACAACCTATCCTGTCCCCAAGCCTTTTATGGTACTGGCCACTCAAAATCCCATTGAGTATCTGGGTACTTTTCCCCTCCCCGAAGCCCAGTTGGATCGATTTTTGATGAAGGTTTCTTTAGGTTATCCCTCCCCTGAAGAAGAAATGAGGATGTTGGGTTTTTTTCATCATAAAGACCCTTTGTCTACCTTAACTCCTGTGGCTGACATAAAGGACATTTTGTATTTGCAAGAACAAGTAAACCAAATCCATATGGATCCTAGCTTGTATAAATATATTATTACCATTGTATCAAAAACACGGGAACAAGAGGATGTTCGGTTAGGAGTTAGCCCTCGTGGCTCTCTCTTTTTAGCTAAAGCTTCTCGTGCTTGGGCTTTGTATCAAGGACGCTCCTATGTGATTCCGGATGATATTAAAAAAATGATTCTTCCTGTATTATCCCATCGACTGGTTGTAAAGCAAGAAGCTTTGATCAAAAAGAGAACAGGGAAAGATATTGTATGCAATATTATGGAATCGACTCCCATTCCTTTGGTGAATGCCTATGAGAAAAAATAGGTTCCGATATTTTTTACTTCTTGCCCTTTCCCTTGTTTTTATGTATATAAAAGAAGGAATCCTTCCTTCTTTGTTCTTTTATTTACTCCTTGTACTTCCTGTGCTCTCCTTTTTGTATACCCTTTTGGTTTCTTCTCAATTGCAATCGTATGAAGAACTTCCTAAGGAAAGAGTGGTTCGTGGGGAGCCGATTTCATATAGATATACTCTCTATAATAAAGGAATTCTTCCTTCTCCCCCCCTTCGATTGTATTTTCCTTTTGCTTGTACTCGAACCTTTCTTTTACCTCCCCGTACTTCCCAAACCTTTACATTTCTTCTTCCTACTTTTTTTCGTGGAGCTTATCCTTTAGGATTAGAAAAGTTAGAAATTCAAGGTTTGCTTGGCTTGTATCAAAAAAAGCGTTCTTTTTGCAATGGCTCATCCCTTTGGATTCATCCTGCTTTGGTTATTTTAGATGGAAAGGATCCAGTCCCTCATTATGAAAAAGGATGGCAAGAGGCTGGATCCTTATGGGACATTCGTTCGTACGTACCGGGAGATCCTCTGTCAAAGGTTCATTGGAAGTTATCAGCAAAAAAGAATGAATGGATTCTTCGGCAATTTGAATCTTCCCAGGAACAGAAAGTGTTATTTTTTTTAGACACCCAAAGGTTGGAAGGGAAGGACATAGCTTTACGAGAGAATCAATTGATTGAGACAGCAGTGGCTCTTATTTATTTTTATCTATCTCATGAGACTCCTATGGAGTTATGGTGTTTTTCTCATGAAAAGCTTTTACAGTTACAGGGAAAAAATAAGACTGATTTTGAAAAAATGTACCAAGCTCTTTCCTACCTTTCGTTTTCTTCTCCTTGGACTGTAGAAACCCTTTTTTCTTTCCTCCTTTTGGAAACGCCACCTCCTTTGGTGCTCCTTACTTTACAAATATCCAATGAATTGTACCAGCTTCTTTGTAAAGGAGTTCAAAAAGGGTGGAATCTAACCCTTATCCATATAGGTTGGAAAGAGGATATAAAAGGATCCTTGGAAGAAACCTACCTGACTTCCCTGAAAGAACAACAGGTACCTGTCTATCAGCTGAATCCCTTAGATTCTATCACAACCTTACTAGAAAGAGGATCATTATGAAACGATTGTTGCTTAGCATTTTACTAGCTTCTAGTTTGCTTTATAGTCTCAACCAGACCTTAGGGTATTCTTTTTCTCCCTTACAGGTCTTGGTTGTTATGGCTGGGGTTTTATTTTTGTATTCTCTGATCTTTTTTCACTTGTATACGAAGGTTGTTTTTTTAGGCTTAGGATTCTTTTTGGGTCTCTGGGGTGCTTGGCAGATAAAAGCACATCACCTAGCTCCTCAGATCTGGAGTAAGGGGCAATCCCTTTATGACCAAGCCTTTACATCTTTGACCGATGGCTCTGGGATTGACCCTGCATCGGAAAAAATCTTTTTCATCCTTTTTGCCTTTCTTCTGGGCTTCTGGGTTTTTTGGACTTGTGTAAAACATTCTTCTTGTTTTTCTTGGCTCCTCCTTGGAACTGGTTTTTTTCTACTGCCCTGGTGTTTTGATCTTCCTATGAGCCTGTATAGTTTTTATCTATTTTGCTTGGGAACCCTTCTTTATTTTTTTGAATCCCAATATAAAAAAAGTTTCTTCGGTCTTTCCCTTGCCGTTTTTTTCTTGGCTTTCTTTTTTACTCAACGTATTCCCCTGTCTCTTCGTTGGGTGGATGAAAAAATAGATCCTCTCATCCAATGGGATGGAAAACAATGGGGCATACAACCAAGTGCTGTTTCTTATAAACACTTGGTGGAAGAAGAAAACATTGGAGGAGACAATTTTTTGGATTCTACCATTGTAATGGAAGTAAAAGCTTCTCGACCTTTGTACCTACGCAGTGGATCCAAAGACATTTATACAGGACAAGGATGGAAGATGGACGAAAATCGAAAAAAAGAAGAAGAAAACATTGAACAGTGGTTATTCGACGGAGCTATTATCCCTGAATTGGAATCGTATTTTGAAATGGATGAAATGGCTATTACTTTAAAAAACATTTCTACTTCCTATTTGTTTGTGCCTTTGGGTACAACTGAATTAACTCTTCCTTCTGAATATGAATACCAGGTTAGTCATAAGGATACCTTGGAAGTATCTCCCCTAGCCAAAGAAGGGTTTTCGTATAAACTGAAAGCCTATACACCAAAGCATAAAGAGGAATTTTTTAAAGATCATTTGCGACAGGCTTCTGTTTCCTCTCCCCCTTCTCCCCAATGGCTGCAATTGCCTTCTACTTTGCCCCAACGGGTAAAAGATTTGGCTTTTTCCATTACGGAGGGACTGGAACATCCCTATGATCAAGTGAAAGCCTTGGAACAATACGTAGCTCGCCAACATACCTATACGTTACAGCCAGCTCCTACGCCTGAGGGACAGGATGTAGTGGACTTTTTTCTTTTTGAAAGCAAGGAAGGGTACTGTACCTACTATGCTTCTGCTTTGGTGGTTTTGGCTCGTAGTCTAGGGATCCCTGCCCGGTATGTGGAAGGATATGTGCTACCTTCTTCCCCTTCTTGGGTAGCCTTGGGAGAAAGTCGATATGTGGTCCGAAATGAACAAGCCCATGCTTGGGTGGAAGTCTGGTTCGATGGGTTGGGATGGGTTGGGTTTGAGCCTACAACTCCTTTTGAAACCCGATACAATCATGAGGAACCTTCCCCTCAAAAAGAGGAAGCAGAAAAACCAGAATCCACTGTTGTAACTCCTTCTCCTACTCCTGTAACAACCCCTATCCAAACAAGACAAGTTCTTCCTTTTTTCGGACTGGTTTTGGTTGCCCTTTGTTTTTTTCTTTTTTTCTATAGTTGGAAAATAAGAAAAAAAAGAACCCCCGCAAATCTTCGAGAGGCCATTGTAGAACAATATGTTGCTTGTCTTTTTTGGTTGGAAGCCCTTGGCTATCCATTACAAATGGGAGAGACCCCTTGGGAATATGCCCAAAGGGTGGCTCCTGTTATAGAAGAAATGGGGATCCCTTGGTTGGAATTGACACAAGACTGGATGAAAGTTCGGTATAGCTTAGAGCCTTTATCGAAAGAGGTTTTCATCCGCTTTCAAAAAAATCAATCTCTTTTAAAGGAAAGGGTCAAAGGAAGCTTGGGTCAAATGAGATATATTACAATACTTGGGAAGTCCATCTTGGTACGTCACCGGTACTTCTCCTATAATTAAAGGTTGTAAATAGTCCACCATTTCTTGGGTAACGTCATTTCCGGCTGGATTGATCCATTCTCTAGGTACTTTTTTCTCTTGGTTAGCGACTTGTTCCACTGGAACAGTGGATACTGACAGGGTATATGGATTGTTGGATTCTCGTGTCAACACCATCATATGCCCTGTAATTCCTTTTTGAGCCGCTTTGACTGCTTCTTGCCCGATTCTTTGGGCTTCGTCTAAGTCAGTGCGGGAAGCATTGTGCATGGCACTTCGTTGTAAAACGCTTAATTCGATGGAACGAACTTTACAAGAGAGAGCCGTTTGAACCATATATTCTAATGCTTTGCCTACTCCACTGAGTTGTGCATGACCAAAACCGTCAATATGAGTGGCTACGGATTGGCTAGCAATATAGTTGCCTTCTGGATTTTTGATTCCTTCTGATACGGCTACGATAATATTTTTCTTTACTTTTTGTAATTCTCGTAGATCTTTTAAAAATTCGTAGGTTACAAAGGGAACTTCAGGGAGATAAATAAAATCTGGACCATTGTGGTAGGACGTTCTTGCTAAAACACTGGCCGCTGTAAGCCATCCTGCATTTCGCCCCATGATTTCAACAATGGTAACGGATGGTAAATCATATATATAACTATCGTGAGCGATTTCTAATAGGGAGGTGGCTACATATTTGGCTGCGGAACCAAAACCAGGGGTATGATCTGTATAAGGCAAATCGTTGTCAATGGTTTTGGGGATCCCTATGATTTGAATGGGATAGGAAACTTTTTTTGCGTATTGAGAAAGTTTCCAGACCGTATCCATGGAGTCATTGCCTCCTATATAAAAGAAATAGCGAATGTTCATTTCTTGAAAGTCTTTAAAAATTTCTTCATACACTTTAGGGTTTTCTTCAAAGGAGGGTAACTTGTATCGACAAGAACCCAGATACATGGCAGGTGTTGTTTTTAGAAACTGTCTTTTTTCTTTTTCTTGAAATAGATCACTAAGATTTAAAATGTTTTTTTCTAAAAACCCTTCGATACCATTAACCATACCATAAATGGTTTGAATATTAGGATCCTGTAGTGCTTCTTCAATCACACCGCACAAACTAGCATTAATAGCTACGGTTGGTCCTCCTGATTGACCAATCAAACAATTACCTTTGTTCGTGTTCATCATAATACCCTCCAATATTCCATCTATTTTTATTTGGTGCGTACTATTTACTTGTTTTTCGTCTATAGATCGCACTATTTAATAAGACTTTTATATAATACAACATATTGAAGGGGAAATCAAGATATATTTTGCATTTTGTATTTTTTATTCTATCTTTGTTCCAATTTCTACAAAGAGCTTAGAAAGAGTTGTTTTTGAAATTCGTCCTGTAATTTTATATTGTTGTCCTTCTACTTGTTGGACAACGGGAAGGGCATCGATTTTATGTTGTATGATTTTTTGGGCTGCTTCTAATACGGTTTCTTCATCGGTGGTCATAATAATATTAGGCATACGGGTCATGATTACACTAACAGGTACTGTATGAATATTGGAGTGCCCCACAATGCTTTTAAGGAAATCTTTTCGTGAAACAATGCCGCAAAGATATTCCTTTTCATCGGTTACAAAAATCGTACCTGCATCATGTAAAAAAATTTGGATAATGGCATCATGAAGGGAACTACTTTCTAAAATACAAACGGCTTTGGATTTGACTTCTTTTACTTTAAGGGAAAACTGTGAAATGGGTTTGTAGGTCTTTTTAAGAGGTTCTTCCTTTACGATGTATCCCACTTTGGGTTTGGCGTCTAAAATTCCTAGGTGGGTTAATAGATTAAAATCTGTTCGAAGGGTGGATCGTGAATACCCTAATGTTTTTGCAATTTGATTGCCTGTAATAGGGCCTTGTTCTTTTACTATTTGCGTAATCTGTTGTTGTCGTTTTGTTAGATTCATTTATCTCACCTATCCTAAAAGTAATTTTTTTACATATTTTTTCCCCTTGCAAAATAAAGTAGAATTCGTTATAATAAGTATACAATCAAATACATGATTTGTTTGTTTCCTGAAATGTTCGATATCCTGTTATTTTGAACCTACATGATGTATAAGGGAGTTCTAAATGTTAAAGTAGATGTCATGCCTAGGTGCTATGCTCCTATGATAGGAAGACTGAACCTTTACTGCGAACACCCACCTAGCAGGGGCTAGGTGTCAAAATACAGGGAACGGCATTTCGGGTCATTCTAGGTAATCAAAGAGATGCATTTGCATCTCTTTTTACTATCTAATATAGTAGAACACAGGAAGATTTTTGTCAATGTACAGAAGAAAAAATCTAGTAGTGAGGTGTCTATTATGGACAGGTACCAATCCACAAAAAAAGTGGCTGTATTGGGAATTGTATCGAACTTTCTATTGCTTAGCTTCAAATTAATAGTAGGTATTACTAGTAAAAGTCAGGCCATGATTGCAGATGGACTCAATAGTGCAGGAGATGTTTTTTCTTCCTGTATGACCTACATTGGAAATCGAATCGCAAGTCGTCCTCATGACGAAGAGCATCCTTATGGACATGGAAAAGCAGAATATATTTTTTCTATGATCATTAGTTTTTCTCTTCTCTTAGTGGCCTATCAGATTATTCGAAATGCTTTCGGAGCTTGGATTCACCAAGAATCTTTTATTTTTTCGATTTGGCTAGTCTTGGTGGCTGTGATTACTATTCTTGTCAAGGCTTCTTTGTTTTTTTATTGTAAAAAAGTAGGAAGGCAACAAGAAAATCTCCTGATTTTAGCTAATGGAGAGGATCATCGAAATGATGTCTTTGTCACCTCTGCCACATTGTTAAGTATTTTGTTAGGTTCTTGGAAAATCTACTGGTTGGATGCCTTGGTAGGCATTGGTATTGGACTTTGGATTGGTTTTACGGGCATTAAAATCTTTATGAGTGCTTATGATGTATTAATGGATACTACTATTGATGGCAAGTTAAAAGAAGAATTAATCACCATGATGGAAAAAATCCCTGGTGTTAGTCATGTTGATGATGTAACGGCTAAACCCATAGGACTTCATTTTATTTTGCTTGTAAAGGTATCCGTTCCTCCCACGATGACAGTCTATGAAGG
>JAAYNZ010000146.1 GCA_012520595.1 Candidatus Epulonipiscium sp.
CAAGGGCAACGCAAGAAATCATATGTCGAGTGTATATACGGCTTATTTCCAGTTTATTTTGTTTCTAAAAGTGTATATCTAGGCACTACTTATATAAATAAATAATAATAAGAGTTTAAAAAGAGGAGGGTTTCACATGAAATTATTAGCTGTTACCGCATGTACAACTGGTATTGCTCATACGTATATGGCCGCTGAAGCCATTGAAGAGGCAGCCAAGAAAAAAGGGTATGAAGTAAAGGTAGAAACGAGGGGGTCTGTTGGTGTAGAAAATGAGTTTACAACAGAAGATATTGAAAAAGCAGATGGTATTTTAATTGCTAGTGATACAGCTGTTCCTATGGAACGTTTCATAGGGAAAAAGGTATTATCCGTTCCTGTTAGTGAAGCAATTAAAGATGCAGGAAAATTAGTAGATCGAGTGACGAATGCATCCACATACAAAGGAGATAAAAATCTAGCCGATGAGGTATCAGAAATCAAAGAACAAAGAGCTTCACAGCGAAAGGGAGCGTATAAGCATTTATTAAATGGGGTTTCTTTTATGATTCCTTTTGTAGTAGCAGGTGGAATCGCTATTGCCCTTAGTTTCCTTATTGGTTATGATGCCTTTCAACAAGAAGGAACTTTAGCTGCTTATCTGAAAGGAATTGGGGATGCTGCTTTTGGTCTTATGGTACCTATTTTAGCAGGGTATATTGCTTATTCCATTGCTGATCGTCCTGGATTAGCTCCTGGTATGGTGGGAGGCGTTATTGCCATTGCATTAAATGCAGGATTTTTAGGAGGCATCGCAGCAGGTTTCTTGGCAGGTTATATCGTTCTCTTGATTAAAAAATATATTCGTTTGCCTAAAACATTACAAGGAATCATGCCTGTTCTTGTCATTCCCGTACTAGGTAGTTTGGCTGTGGGGCTTATTATGTACTATGTATTAGGTGCTCCTGTAGCAGCCATCAACACAGGTATGAATAATTTTTTACTGAGTTTATCAGGCACAAATGCTGTGATCTTAGGTTTAGTCATTGGATTAATGATGGCTTTTGATATGGGAGGTCCGGTCAATAAAGCAGCCTATGCTTTTGGAACAGGAACATTAGTAGCCGGTTCTGGTAGTATGGTGATGGCTTCTGTCATGGCTGCTGGAATGGTTCCTCCTTTAGGCTTGGCTTTAGCGACTCTTTTGTTCAAAAATAAATTTAATAATGCAGAACGAGAAGCAGGAAAAGCAGCATGGGTGTTAGGACTTGGGTTTATTACCGAAGGGGCAATTCCTTTTGCAGCAGCAGATCCTTTCCGAGTTATTCCATCCATTATGGCCGGTTCTGCTGTTACAGGGGCTCTTTCCATGTTGTTTAAATCCACTTTATCAGTACCTCATGGAGGAATTTTCGTTTTATTTGCAGTAGAAAATTTGCTTGGATATATCATTGCTATTGCAGCGGGTACAGTTGTTACTGCTTTCTTAGTAGGTACTTTAAAAAAACCGTTGCAAATGATAGAAACAGAGAGGAGTGTTAAAAATGAAAAACATAATCGTTCACGTTCCGTTTGAGGAAGGATTACATGCACGACCTGCATCAGAAATTACGAAGCTATGTCAAAAATTTGTTAGTGATATTACTTTTATAAAAGATACAACCCAAATTGATCCTAAAAGTATTTTAGGTATTTTAACGTTAGGAGCTGGTAAAGGAGATGAAATTCGAGTAGAAGTTTCTGGTGAAGATGAAGAAGAAGCAGTGAAAGCCATAGAAGAGTTTTTTAAAGAGGCGTAAGCAAGGAAGAAGAAAAGGTGAAAAGTGGAAAAGATTAAAAAGTAAAAAGACAAAAAAGGCTGTCGATTTTATCGACAGCCTTTTACATTATAATGTAAAATTATTTATTATGTTATGGATTTTATAAGGTATATTTGATAAAATTTGATTTAAAAAAGATTACTTAAGAATGACAATATCAAAATTTCAATACATCCTATGTATCGGTTACACTTACATCTTAAGTAATCCTTTTTTATTATACAGGATAAATGTCAAAAAGAAAAGAATAAAGTAAAAAAAAAGGGTTGACAGGTATAGAATATTATGGTAAATTAATCATATAATCATTTGAAATTGTAATTCTAGATAGAAGGAGGATTGGTAATGACCTACTATGAATTAATTGTAACAGCACGTTTGACACAAGACATGCCTTATTTTACTTCTCAATCAATCATAGCTAACAATATAAATCGAACCATGCTACTGAATCCCAAATTAAAAGAACTACATGGAAGACAAGGTTATAAAAATTATGTTTTTTGTAATTTTTACCCCATGGAAAAAGAAAAAGTATATCGTAAGGATCATGTATATCTTTTTAACTTACGTAGTCCCAATCGCAATTTTCTTTTACAGATGAAAAGTTTATTACCGAAAGCCAGTCGTGATTTTCACGTTCTTGCAACAGAACTGAGGACCTATTCTAATTTATTTATTTCAGAAATTTCAAATATTACGCCTGCTATTTGTACCATAGATGATCGTTATTGGGTAAAAGAAGATGGGATTGACTTGCTTATGGAAAGAATACATACCAATGTTGTAAAAAAGACCAAAGACTATAATCCATCTTTTGAAGAACCTAAAGAAAATTTTATCCAGTATATTGAGCAGATCAATCGAAAACCAATTCAAGTTAAATATAAATCCACCACATTAATTGGAAATCGATTTAAGATTGGGGTAAAGACAGATGAAGTATCCCAATATTTAGCTAATATGATATTAGCAACGGGGTTGTTGGAGAAGAATACCATTGGATCAGGCTATTGTTTCTTCCACAAATAGAAAGGAGGTAAGGATATTATGATACCTGAATTGCTTCATATTTTTAAACAATGGGATAGTAATCAGTTAGTAGCAGATATTTACCAACCTGGTCCTGGATTTTATTTACGTATTGATCCTACACAAGATAAAAAAATGGAAATACTTCTTATCGATAAAGATACGATGCAAGGAGATTTATTTCAATGGTTTTCCCAGGCTGAATACTATAGTAAATTATTAACCATGAATAAACCTCAAGATCCTAAAAAGAAGATCCATAGTAATAATTATCTTAGTGTATTTGCCAAAAATGATATTTTGCCTCTAGCTAAAACAGAAAATTATCCTCAAGTGAAATCAGAATGGGAAGAGAGTTTACAGCGATTTTTTCAAGTATTTCAATCCCCTAAAAAAGAATCCAATCTAGCATCATATTCATTACCACCTATTGATCTAGAGAAGGTATTACAGCATCAACAATATCTATTAGAACATTGGGAAGAGATTCAATTAGAAATTGACAAACAAGACCTACCGAAGAATACGTATATCAAGATTTTCTTTTTAGCTCCATTGGATCTTTATTACCAAGAATACCAACGCTATGTTTTACCACGTATATTCAATAAAAACGACTATAATATTCAGATTAATGACAAAATTTTTGGCTTATCTAATTATAACATGGGATTGAATGCAAAGAAACCCTATTTAGAATCAATGACAACAGCTTTCCGAGTTCCTTTTCGCACATCCATCGACGATGCTTTAGTGACAAAAAATATTTTTGAATGGCTGGCGAATCAGAGAAATGATAAAAATAAGAATATTAATACTATTTATTTACCATTGAATTTTACATTTCACACTTCCCCTAATGAACAAGAAAAAGGATTATATCTTTATTTTCAAAGAGGGCAAGAGACATTAATTAAAGATTTTGAATTCCTTTCTACTTCTCCTAAAGAAGATTTTGAGTTTACAATATATAATTATTTGGGAATGAGAGAAGAATTAGATGAGTCGTATTTTAACGAACGTTTACACTTAGAAAATGAAGTAAATCAACATTGGTATAATAGACAATTGATTCGATCTTATTACGCTGATACGAGTAGTGATTTACCTAAGATAAGAAATGGAGAAGTAAGTAAAAATTTAATTAATCTTATAATTATTTCTCGAGAAGCTATGTTAAGCTTTTTTAGAAAAGGAAATGAAAAACCTTTAAAAGATAATATAGTAAAATTAGGATTGGAAATCGTCCAAGAACAAATCCGTTTATCTTCTGGAATGTCTTTGTGGAAGGCCAGAAAAGCTTATAATTTATGGTTGAGTTTTTTAGTTTATTTTAATAAAGGAGGCAGTGAAAGAATGGCAGATCGCATACAAGATTTAAGAAAAACTTTAATTAATAAGATAGACGGTGTAGAAACACCTTATTGTGAATCAGAAGAAGAATTCTATTTTGGGGCAGGACAATTAACCTATTACTTATTAAATCAAAGTGCTTCTCATCGTAAAAACCATAGTGCCTTAGAACCTTTTTTACGAGTTAAAAAAGGAGATATGTTAAAAGATAAGATTCTATTAACGTATGAAGCTTATGGACATGCGATTCATCTTAATAATAAAGCTTTTAACCGATTAATGAGTATGGTAATGGGGTATGAGACTGAAAGTTTTTTTCAAACCTATGTTGATATCTTTTTAGCAGGTGTTATGAGTGATAATCTTTTATACCGTGAAAAAGAGAAAGAGGAGGAAGTATAATAATGAAAATGAATCAAAGAGTTTATGGAGTAATAGGAATTAGTAGCATAATGGCTAATTGGAATGCAGATTTTACAGGTAGACCTAAGACCATTAGTACAGGAGATATTTTTGGAAGTGATAAGGCTTTGAAATATCCTATGAAAAAAATGTGGATGCAGCAAGGAGAAAAAGTATTATATATTAAATCCTATAAAATTGATAGTAAGGGAAAAGAAAATGGCAAATTGCAACCTTTAGAATTAAAAGAACGATATGAGAGTTTATTTAATACCACATTGGATAAGAAGAATTCTTCTCAAGAAGTATTACTTAATTTATTTTCAGCCTTGGATGTAATGAATTTTGGAGCAACTTTTGCTCAAGAAGGTCAAAATATTAGTATTACGGGAGCTGTGCAAGTTGGACAAGGCTTCAATAAGGATGTAGAAACGACTGTAGAGACCCAAGACATACTTTCACCTTTTCGTAACTCTAAAAAAGAAGAAGCAGATGCTTCTTCTTTAGGAACTAAAGTCATGGTAGACGAAGCTCATTATTTTTATCCTTTTACTGTAAATCCGGATAATTATTTAGAATATGAAGCAATTTTAGATGGGTTTGAGGGATATACAAGAGAAGCTTATGAAAAATTTAAAGAAGGGTGTTTAGTGGCTGCTACTGCTTTTCATACGAATAGTAAAAGTGGCTGTGAAAATGAATTTGCTCTTTTTGTGACCTGTAAGCCGGAATCAAAGGTGTATTTACCTAATTTAGATCGTTATTTATCTTTTCAACGTAAAGAAGGTAAGAATATCATTGATCTGACTCAATTAGGAACTTTATTAGCTAAATATAAAGAAGAAATGGATACAGTAGAAGTATACTACAATTCATATACAACGGATTTGATTGCAGAAGGATTAGAAGCCACGATTCAACCGTTGTTTTAAAGGAGTTTTACTATGAATCAAAAAGCAATTTATTTTGAA
>JAAYNZ010000147.1 GCA_012520595.1 Candidatus Epulonipiscium sp.
TTAGAAATCTCTACATTGGGTAAAGCAAATAATAAAATCAAAAGGAGTGGACCAATACTAACAAAAAAAAGAATTTCTCCTACTCTTCCCCTACACTCATACCCTTTTCTTGTAATATATCCGCAAATCAATAACATGGAAATAATAATCACTTCAATAGGGGTTTTAGGAAGAAGTACCTGCTTTAATAACTCCCCAAAAATACGAACTTCAAAAGAAGCAGAAGTTAAAAGAAAAAGGAGGAATAAAAAATTAAGCACCATTCCAATTGGTTTTGTTACAATCTTACCTGCAAAATCTACAAAAGTTTCTTGGGAAAAACGCTGTACTAAACGAGCAATAAACCAACCATAAACAAAAGCAAATAGGGTACCACCAATCACTAGTACCCATCCATCTTGTTGTCCCATTTCCACTGCTGTTCTTGGCAGGATTAAAACACCTGCACTAAGCATATCTAAAATCAACAACACTTTTGCCTGACGAATAGAAATTTTATCATTCATGGTATACATAGAAAATCCTCCTTTCATTTCTTTTTTTTAGGATCTATGGTTTTTAAACGTATTCTTTGATCAGGTCTTGCAAAAATAGGTCGTTTATTTAGAAGAAAAATAGGTAACCGTAATAGGGAATCCTTTAGATCATTATTATATAAAGGATGAAGACCCGCATAAGGAGCTAAATAAGGAATATTGAAACTTTTTAAAGAAGACAAATGAATCAATAATGTTACTATTCCTAATAAAAAGCCATACATCCCTAAAATGGAAGAAAGAAGAATAATCAAATATTTAGATAAACGAAAAGCCACACCTAAGGAATGACTGGGTATTGCAAAAGAAGAAATAGCCGTTAAAGACACGATGATAACAATGATAGGGCTTACAATATTGGCTTCTACAGCTGCCTGCCCAATAATAATTCCTCCCACAATTCCAATGGTACTGCCTATAGGATCAGGAAGTCGAACACCTGCTTCTCGTAATAATTCAAAAGCCAATTCCATAATTAAGACTTCCACAATAGCTGGAAAAGGAACTCCCTGCCTAGCTGCTGCTATCGATAGCATTAAATTCGTAGGAATCATAGCTGGATGAAAAGTAGTTAATGCAATATAAAGTCCTGGTAGAGCCACGGCAAAAAAGGCCGCTCCATAACGAATGATTCGAATAAAACTCATAATCTGCCAACGTTCATAAAAATCTTCAGAAGATTGAAAGAAGCAATTTAATGTTGTCGGAACCAAAAGAACAAAAGGAGAATTATCAACAATAATGGCAATTCTTCCTTCTAAAATAGCAGAAGCCGCCTTATCAGGTCTCTGTGTAACCTGAATTTGAGGAAAAGGAGATCTCCAATCATCTTGAATTAATTGCTCTAATTGTCCACTATCTAAAATGGCATCTACTTTGAAATGATGAATACGTTGATTCACTTCTTCTAAGATATCAGGCCGAACTACATCTTCTAAATACATCATTGCAATATCTGTTTGACTACGAACTCCTACTTTTATTTGTTTGACTTTCAATTTTGTATCTCTAATTCTTCGACGAATTAAAACTGTATTGATCCGAAGGGCTTCACTAAATCCTTCTTTCGAACCACGTACAACAGGTTCTGTATCTGGTTCTTGTACTCCTCGATTGGGCCATCCTTTTGTAGCTATTACAATGGCCTGTTCATAGCCATCAATCATTAAAATCGTATCTCCTGATAGAATAGCACTACACACCCCATCAAGAGTGTCTACATTTTTTAAGTCAGCTGTTGTCATTCCTCCATCTTTAATAAAATCCAAAAGAGAAGCATGCATGCTTTCAATTTTAGGTAGTACTTCCCTTACTTCTACCATTAAAGGTTGTAAAATAGATTGTTCAATAACTTGCCGGTCCACCATAGAATCAATATATACAATATAAGCCCAAAATTTTTTTTCTTCACCAATGGGAAACTTTCTTTTTACTACATCGTGACAATCTTCAAATAAATTTTCTATGTAAGAAATATTTTCATTTAATGAAGAAGTTAATGGTAAAACGACTTTATTTTCTTTGTCATGACTCTCATCTTCTTTTTTTTTCCGTTTCATTTTATATTTAAATAAACCTTGAATAAAGCTCATTTTATACTCCTTTCAGCCAGTACCTACTATTTTAAAAAATACAGTACCATATACACTCCTAAAGCACTGATCACATAAACCCAACCAATTCCTTTCGATATTTTTGCTTCTTTTTTATTTTTTCTACTTTGCAGTATTCGTCCATCCACATAAATATTAAAAAAA
>JAAYNZ010000148.1 GCA_012520595.1 Candidatus Epulonipiscium sp.
ATAGGCTTATTGTAACCTATCTAGAATGAGGATGCAATCCACTTTGCTCCATAAATTTTTGAAATGCTTTTTGTCCTTGTTGGTTTTGTTTGTATACGCCTGCATCTTGTAAAACTTGTGCAAATTTGATCCCTACCTCTTTTTGTACAATGGCTTTTGCTTGTTTTTCATCCAGTCCTGTACCGTAGATTTCTATGAGTTCTTTTGCCCATAAGCGATGTTTTTCTAACTGTTTTTGTTCTTCTGTTGAAAAAGTATTCCATGTGGTTTTTCCTGTTAAAAGATCTTGGACCCTTTCAAGTTCTGTGGCCAATCGTCCTGGAAGTACAGCCAATCCCATAACTTCAATTAAGCCAATGTTTTCTTTTTTGATATGGTGCAAATGTGGATGTGGATGAAAAATACCATCAGGATATTGTTCTGTCCTTCGGTTGTTCCGAAGAACTAAGTCTAATTCATACTCTCCTTTTTCATTGACCCGTCCAATGGGGGTAATGGTATTGTGAGGTATGGATTGGTCTCCTTCTTGGGTATAGGCTAAGATATCTACAGATGGATCACTGTATTCTCTCCATACTTGAAGAATATGATAAGCCAACTGAATGAGTGATTCTTTATCCTTACTTTGTAATCGGATAACCGATAAAGGCCAATGAACAATGCCAGCCTGCACCTTCGGATACTGAGGATGTTGGTATTTTTGGATCATGGGTGCTACTTCCATGGGAAAACAATGACGTCCTCCTTGAAAATGATCATGGCTTAGGATGGAACCTCCTACAATGGGTAAATCTGCATTGGAACCTACAAAATAATGAGGAAACTGACTTAGAAAATCTAAAATCCGAATAAAGGTTTTTTTAGTAATCTGCATAGGCACATGATCTCCATGTAAAAGAATGGAATGTTCATTGTAATAAACATAGGGCGAATACTGAAGATACCAATCCTCTTGATCCAAAGTTAAAGGAATGATCCTGTGATTTTGTCTTGCTGGATGGTTGATTCGTCCTGCATAGCCTACATTATCAATACAGAGAAAACATTGAGGATATTTCCCTTTAGGAGCTACCTTAGCAGCTGCAATTTCTTTTGGATCTTTTTCTGGTTTGGATACATTAATGGTGATTTCCAATTCTCCAAAATCAGTAGAGACTTTCCAATATTTATTTTTAGCAATCCGATCCATGCGAATATAATTAGAAGCTTGGGAAAGTTGGTAAAAATAATCAGTGGCTTTCTCCATACTTTCCTTTTCTGCCTTTTGATAAAAGGTTCGAACGACTTCTGATTGTCTCGGCATTAAAAGTCCCATAACACGAGCGTCAAATAAATCTCTTTGAGTCGTCGTATGATCGGGGATGAGTCCAGCATCTACTGCATAATCCAATAAAGGATTTAAAATGGACATGGGACTGCTGAGGGGTTTTTGTTCTTCTTCTGTTAGATTTCCTTGGTAAGGTTCTGATAAATGAAATAAGTTCAACAAAGCATTCCGTACTGGTATTACATCTTCTTTTTCTAGCAATTGATGATGCTGTCCGTAAACTAATAGTCTTTCGATGTCTTTTGCTGGGTGGTACGCAATGATTTCTCTCGCTCCTTGCCCCACTTCTGCAATATAAAATTCAGGTTTAAGTCCTGTTTTCTTTTCATAATTGATTCCTACTTGTTGAATAAATGTGGGAATGGCTTCTTCTTTTACAATGCTGATGGTACAGCCACCAAAACCAGCTCCCGTCATACGAGAACCAATAACACCTGGAACCTTCCAAGCTTCTTCCACCATGGTATCTAATTCTACTCCTGTTACTTCATATAAATCCCGAAGGGAAACATGGGATTCGTTCATGAGTTTACCAAAGGTTTGTACATCTCCTTGGTTTAATTTTTCTACAGCTTGCTGTACTCGTATGTTCTCATAAACCGCATGGGTTGCTCTTTTTTGATGGATCGGATTTTGGATCCGATTTTTATGTTGTTCAAAGGTTTCTATATCAAGTTCACCTAAAGATTGAATGTTTAATTCTTTTTGCAGATCTTCTAAGGCTGTTTCACATTCACTTCTTCGTTCATTGTATTTGGAATCAGCCAACCCTCTACGTTTCTTGGTATTGGCAATGATGAGTTTGGCCCCTTGCAGTTGAAGGGGAACATATTGATAATCTAACGTACTACAATCCAATAAAATAGCATGATCTACTTTTCCCATCCCTACTGCAAACTGATCCATGATCCCAGAATTCACACCTACAAAATGATTTTCTGCCTTCTGAGAAATTTGAATCATATGGATCATACTCATTTTACAATCAAAAAGGGCATTTAAGAAAACAGCTGTTACTACTTCTATCGAGGCAGAGGATGATAATCCTGCTCCATTTGGAATATTACCAGCGTATAAAATATCCAGTCCCCCTAAAGTACAGCCCGCCTCCTGAAAATATTTAATTACACCTTTCGGATAATTGATCCAATCATGCTCTGGATTATATTCAATAGAGTCTAAGGATAGTTGTTGCTGATAGGAAAAATTAGTAGATGCAAAACGAAGTACTTGATCTTCTCGTTTTCGTACAAGGGCATAGGTACCAAAATTAAGGGCACAAGGAAATACCTTTCCGCCATTGTAGTCAATATGTTCTCCTATCAAATTGACTCGACCGGGAGCAAAAAAAGCCCGAATTTCTTCTGCTTCATTTCCTTCTCTTGTACCATACCTCTCTTTAAATTGCTGTTTTAATTTTTGTAGATCCATACTATCATCCTTTCTTTCTATATTGATTGGTGGATTCACGAATAATCAATTGGGTTGGAATGGTGATTTTTTGATAAACCACATCTTCTTGCTCTTGTTTCATTATGGTAAGCAATCGATGGGCAGCTGTCTTCCCTAATTCATACATATTTTGTTCTACGGTGGTCAGCCTAGGGCTACTTAACTCTGCCATTAAGGTATTATCAAATCCAATAATCGAAAGATCTTGGGGTACTTTTTGTCCTGCTTCTTTGGCTCCTTGAATGGCACCTAATGCCATCCAATCATTACAAGCAAAAAGGGCCGTGGGAGGATCCGGTCTTTGAAGTCGCTCATAAACCACCTGTCGGCTCATATTTACAGATTCCATGCTATTTCCTTCTTGAATCAATAAAATAGAATTTTCTTCTACGGTTTTATGAGATTGTTTCATTACTTCAAGATAAACCTCTTCTTTCAAATCATAAGAATAGCTATTACCTCCTCGTAAAAAAGCAATCTTTTTATGTCCTAATTGGATCAAATACCGCAAAGCTTCATAGGTCCCCATTTCTTGATCACTGAGAATAAAATTACAACGAACTCCTTTATGTTCACCATTAATCAAAATCAAAGGATGTTCTTTTGCGACCCCTTCAAAAAAACCATTATCTATATTTTCTTTTCGTGGATCCATAACAATTAACCCATCAACTCTTCGATCCAGAAGGGTTTTTACCATCTTTTTTTCTTCTTGTGGATTTCCTTCTGTATCACATAAAAACAAAGTAAACCCTTTTTTCTTTAAATGCTTTTCAATTCCTTTAATGACAGCAGGAAAGAAAAGGTTTGCTATCCCAGGTACAAGCACCCCTACTGTAAGAGTTTGATTGATAATGAGCCCTCTTGCTAAGGGATTGGGAGTAAAATTAAGTTTTTGAATGGCTTCTTCTACTTTTTTCTTGGTTTCTTCTTTAACTGGATAATTTTTATTGATTACCCTTGAAACAGTTGTAATGGATACACCAGCTTCTTTCGCCACATCTTGTATGGTAACTTTCATAAAACCCTCCTTATAGAAAACCTTTTCTATTTTCATTATAACAATGATTTCATTTTTTTTCAATACGGATGGGGATCCGTTCTGTCTTTTTGAACTATTTTTTATTGTTTTTTAGAAATAACTCAAAAAGACAGACTAAGATTACTTTTATTAACAATCGTCGCTCATAATAAAAATACATTTTCCTTCTTTAGATAACTGTTCAGCGAGGGATAATAGCTCTTGGAAAATAGAAACGAGTTGGGTGGATAACGTTTTTGCTTTTTTTAATTGTTCCATGGCTTCTTGCCGATTTTGGCTTTGGATCCCTTTCTTTACATCTTCTGCTGTTTGGTGTAATATCCGGTGAATTTCATCAATGCTTGCCCACTGTTCTTGTATCATTGGATTTTGAGGAGTAATGGCATGGTAGTACTGTCCAAATTTACACTTGGTATCATCCGTCTGAATGGGTTGAATATTCATTTTTTGTACCATTCTTTCTAAAGATTGAACCCATTCTTGATGTGCTTTTATGGCTTTTTCAAAAATCCTACGAAAATCTTCGTTAGTCAAATAGTAGGAAGGGTGTACAGCTAACGTACCTGCCTGATGGGTTACTTTTTCTACTCCACCATAAACTTCTTTTAAGCCATCCACCATACCTAAAAGGTCATTTCCTACCTCCACCAACCGATTCGACACTTCTGTTACTTCTTGGGATTTGGCCGTTGCTTCTTCCATAGCCTCATACACTTGTTGATTGCTTTGGGTCAATTCTTTTGAGTGAGTTGTCACATCTGCAATCTGTTGAACAATATTTTGGACATGAGATTGGTTACTTCCCATAGACTCTCTCAAAATTTGAACTGCTTTTTCTAAATGCTGTACTCCTTGGGTAGTATTTTCTACTCCTTTATCACTCTTATAGGATGCATCTTGCATTTTTTCTAAAAACCCACTTAAATTTTCCAAAAGTTGTTTTGTATCATCAGATAATTTACGTATTTCTTCTGCAACCACAGCAAAACCTTTCCCTGCTTCCCCTGCTCTTGCCGCCTCAATGGATGCATTGAGAGCTAAAAGATTGGTTTGTTCTGCAATATGAGCAATCCCCCCTAAAGTATCAGCTACATTTTTAGAACTTTCAATAAAGGTTTGAACATCCTGTCTCATGGTAATTGCTTCTTGATTCATTTGTTGTAACTCTTTTGTTATATCTTCTACCATTTCTACTGCTTCATGGGTATTGGTTTCGATATCTTGAGTCGAACCCGATACATTTCGTATGATGTTAAATACTCCGGTGGATGTAGATACAATTTGATCTTGACTGGTAGCAATCTCCTCAAAAGACAAAGCCACATCTTGAATCAGTTCATTTAAGACTTGAATACTACTATGAATAACATCTGCCTCATGGTTTAGTTGAACGTCAAAAACCCCAAGCTGACCCGCTACCCCAAAAATATTTCGAAGCAGATTACGAATGGTTTCTTGGGTCTCTAGCTGTTGCTTTTGTTGTAAAGTTTCCTCTTCCTTCGGTTTTCTACTTTTAAAAAACACAAACATGCCCCCTTCTCTTTACTATCGATATACATCCATATCTTCTTTCCTTATTATAATTTATTTTTATTGAAAAAGAAAACCATTTTTACCTAACTTAAATTCTTTCTTCCAACCATTGAAGAAGAATTTGATGGATAATCCCTTTTTCTGGTTCATGAAGAAGTTCATGATAACAACCCAAACAAAGCTTAAGGGTTTTGTCCTGAGAAGTCATCTGTTCAAAAGCATACTGGGAATGTTCATAAGGAATGACCTTATCTTCTGTCCCATGAAGAATCAAGCAAGGCAACGTATATTCTATAAAAGAAGTACCGGCCATAGTTATGCCTCGATAGAGAAACTCATGGAAAAATCCCATGGTAGAATATTCTAGTTTATAAGGGTCTTCTTTTCGCAACTGAATGTATTCTTTATCTCTACAAGTAATCCCATGAAAAATACGGTGTAGCTTTGCATCCGAAAAAGTTCGAAGTACTTTTTCATAAACTTGGGGAGAAATTTGATGCAGCCCCCACGGTGGTCCCCAAGCTGGTCCTATAAACATCTGCCCCTGAAGATGCTTCGGATACTGTATAGCATAAAGAAGGCTAATTAACCCTCCCATACTATGTCCTAAAGTATATAAGGGAGCTTGGGGATATTCATCTTGAATCCGTTGTACTAAAGCATGAAAATCCTTTAGAAAATATTCAAACTTTTCGATATTTCCTTTTTCTCCTTCTGATCTTCCATTGCCTCGATGATCGATAACATAAACTCCATATCCTTCTTCTACAAAACAAGCCATGGTTTCTTTATATAGATCGGAATGTTCTGAATATCCATGACTAATAATAATAATGGCTTTAGGAAGGTAAGGAACTTCTTTTTGATAGAAAATGCGAGTTCCGTCCCATGAGATAAAGGTTTGTGGTAGGGGATTCATGCTTGGATCCCCCACTTTCGAATTTGTTCCATTACATTTTCGATCCCATTGGTTAGATTGCTTTTTTTCATGTTTTTCATATATTGATGTCGATGTTCATAAACATCCTGTATGTCTTTGGCCAATCGTTGTGGAGTCATTTCTTCTTCTTGTAATACTTTACTGTATCCTTGTTTGGCAAAAGATTGAGCATTTAATATTTGATCCCCTCGACTATTTTGTGCTGATAGTGGAATGAGCAGATGAGGCTTTTTAAGAGCTAAAAGTTCAGAAATGGCATTGGCTCCTCCACGAGATAAAATAATATCGGCTGCTGCAAATAAGTGAGGTAATTCTGTTTGTACATATTCAAATTGACAATATCCTTTTTGTCCTGCTAAACTAGGGTCCACGTTACCTTTCCCACATAAATGAACAATCTGAAAAGAAGGTAAAAGTTCAGATAAAGCTTCTCGAAGACAATGATTGATTTTAACGGATCCTAAACTTCCTCCCATCATCAATAAAATAGGCTTTTTATTGTCAAAGGAACATAATTTTCGTCCTTGTTCTGGATCCCCTTGAAATAATTCTTGCCGAATAGGTGTTCCTGTAAGAACCCTTTTCTTTTTAGGAAGATGCTCCAGTGTTTCTGGAAAGTTAGCACACACTTGAGTGGAAAACGGGATGCTGATGCGGTTGGCTAAACCAGGAGTAATGTCGGATTCATGGATAATGACAGGTATTTTATGAACCCATCCTGCAAGTACAATCGGTACTGTAACAAAACCCCCTTTTGAAAAAACAACAGTAGGTTTTAATTTCTTAAGAAGAGCAATAGCTTCTCCTGACCCTTTGAGAACCCGAAAGGGATCCGTAAAGTTTTTGATATCCATATAACGGCGTAATTTCCCTGAAGAAATTCCATAATAAGGAATCTTTAAAGGTTCGATCAATCGTTTTTCGATTCCTGTATGAGTTCCTATATAATGAATATCCCAGCCTTCTTTTTTTAGCTGAGGAATAAGAGCAATATTAGGGGTTACGTGTCCTGCTGTTCCACCCCCTGTGAGTACAATTCGCTTCAAGAAGATTCACTCCTTTTGTTCCATTTCTACAATAATTTTAGTCTATCACATCTTTTACAAAAAACAAGTCTGTTTATGGATATCTATATTCTATCAGGTTATAATGATAGATATTCAGTTATAAAATTTATTGATTTTGGCTATCAAATATGATACATTACAGAAAGATTCGATGGTAAGACAACAAAGGAGGAAAGACCATGTGCGGTTTTTGCGGATTTTCTGATACTCAGGAACAAAAAGAAGAAATTTTACACAATATGATGCAAACTATTGTTCATAGAGGTCCTGATAGTGAAGGAATGTATATTGATGATGAGATTGCTTTGGGTTTTCGTCGATTAAGCATTATTGGGTTGGAAGACGGAAATCAACCGATTTATAATGAAAATAAAAATTTAGTTCTTGTTTTTAATGGAGAAATTTATAATTTTGAATCGTTACGTAAAGAACTTATAGACGCCGGTCATGAATTTTATACCCATACCGATTCAGAAGTA
>JAAYNZ010000014.1 GCA_012520595.1 Candidatus Epulonipiscium sp.
GGCCATGTCATCATCATCATCACTGCTTGTTTGTATACCTGAAAATTTATATCTTTTTCTGCTTGTTCCTGTGTTCTATTTTTTACACTTCCTAACAATTGATTGGTTCTTGTTAAAAATCGTGATGTATCTCTATGAGATAAAGCATTAAAAGCAGTTAAATAAGAAATATCTGAAAAATTCTTTTTCTGTCTTTCTACTTGTTTTATAAAATAAGCAGCATTCCCTAAGCGATCTTGATGAAAAATAGTACTATTTTTATTCATTCCCGTTAAAAAATAAGAAATGGGTTCTAAAAAACCTTTTTCATTTGGAATGGAATCCACAGCTTTTCCTTCTCCAATCACCACAGCTTTTGGATTCGCTGACTTTATCTGTTTGTAAAAATGTTCCCAAAAATGATTTCGTGTCGAAACTTGATTCCCTAGTTTAGCAGGAGCTATCAGTTTCCAACCATCTGCCTGATAGGGCATACCAACCCACTTAGCCCCTATTTGCAACATCGTTGCATACAGAGCAGAAGAGGCATCATAATTAAGCTTTGCATATTCTTTTCTATTATTCCATTTTTCATAAGAAGAATTATTAGGCCATCCCTTTTTGTTTTTCCAATAAAAATAATCACGATACAGACTATTTTCTTGGTAATAGGCCCCTATTCCTTCGATTTGCTTGTATATGTTTGCTTCATCCATCCAATAATGAAAAGGACTACAAAAAGAAAAATTTCCTTCTAAAACAACATAAAGTCCCATTTGATGAGCTGCATGGATTAATTTTTCTAACTCTTCATTACTGGCAAGTAAATTATCTTTATTAGTAGTACGCTGGATATACTTTTCTGGGTAAATGGTTTGATTTTCTTTTTTAGATACTACTTGTCCTCCATCCGAAACAATGGTTCCATAATGAGGGTCAACATAGGCGAAATCTTGTACATCCTGCTTATGACTGGATGGTGAAACAAAAATAGGGCTCAGACAAATACCATCTACACCTAAATCTTTTAAATATCTTAGCTTTTGTCGAATTCCTGCTAAATCCCCACCATAAAACTCACATTGGCTTTCAAGAGATGGATATTCATACCAACTTTCTGCTTTTGTAGCATATCGATCTTGATAAATATATTCTTTATCCACTACATCATTTTCCAAATTTCCATTATAAAATCGATCTACATCAATCTGATAAAAAACTCCCCCCATCATCCAAGTGGGAACTTTCCAATCAGGTTGTACTGTAAAAAACATTTCTTTGGAAGGAATCCCTGGAGGATATAGAACTCCTTCCTTTGTATAATAAACTTTTTTATCTTTTCGGTATATTTCAAAATAATACAAAGTCGTTGTTTTACTTTTAGGAATAATTCCTAAATAATAATCAAAATAAGAATCCGATCGCTGCATTTTCATTTCTTGAAAAGCACCCTCTAAATGTAAAATAACACGGTCTACATTTTTTCTCGCTGTTCGAATCCATATTCGCACATCATCCTCAGAAGTAGGTTGAAAAGGTTCTCGAAAATTAGGGGTTTCATCAGAAAAAATAGCTTCTACAATCAATCGATCAATAGGGTTTTTTTCTGAAAATAAAACAGCAAATAAACTAATAACAATAATAATGATAATCATCCATAAAAATATTTCCACACTTTTCCCTCCTTCTTCTTTATCCAAAGTGTACCATTGTATTTTATTTTTTACAAGAGCTATAAAGTACTAGTTGAAGATAGGAAATATATTAATACATTACTCGAAATAAACTTTGGAAATTTTTCAAAATATAGTTCTCAAAAAATTGCCATACCACATATAAAGCACCCAAATAACAGGCAATATTTAGAATTTTTACCATTTCTGTTTTTTCCCATTGTTTAAGTATTCCTTCCAGTAATATTTGAATTCCAGAAATAGCTAAAATTTGCATCATTACATTAAGAAAAGCTTGCATGCAAATCCTCATTTCTTTTTTTATTTACAAATACTTCTATAGATATGCACTTTCATAAATGAAATCACTAGAAGTAAATCGTATATACACTCGACATGCAACTTCTTAAGTAGAGAATTGAGTTTTGTTCTTTAAAACGCAAGGAATCATTTAGAAAGAACAATCGGAGCAGGAGAATGATATACGAACTTATTGAAATTTTAGATTTTCAACGTGGATATCTATAATATCTATACTGCTATGATTATATGAAAAATTTAATTCTATCATTCGACTTTTCTATTTTCTGAAGAAAAAAACAACGATCCATTTATTATCGTTGTTTTATGTAAGTTGAATAATATTATTTTTTATGGCATATACAGCAGCTTGGGTACGATCGTTCACATTTAACTTCCTGAAAATATTGGAAACATGGTTTTTTACTGTTTTTTCACTAATACATAGTTCATATCCTATTTCTTTATTTAATAAACCTTCTGCAATTAAGGTAAGTACTTCTAATTCTCTTTTTGTTAACCCTTCCATTTCTCCAGCTGTGGTCTCTATCAGATCTGTTTTTTGTTTATATTGTATTTTATGAACTAATTGGGTAGCCATATTAGGTTGAATATATGTTTCTCCATTATATACAGAACGAATCGCTGCAATTAAAATATCAGAACCAGAATCTTTCAATACATAACCATGGATTCCAAGTTCAACTGTTTTAAACAAATATTCTACTTCATTATGAAGAGTAAGCATAATAATTTTTGTATTTACTTTTTTTTGTTTCAAAACCTTGGCTGCTTCAATCCCATTCATATGAGGCATATTAATATCCATTAATACAATATCTGGATTGTTTTCTAATACTTTTTGAACTCCTTCCTTTCCGTCTCCGGCTTGAGCAATTACTTTAATATCTTCTTCTAATTCAATTAATTGTTTTAATCCTTGTCGAACCATGGAATGGTCATCTACCAATACCAACGAAATCATACTTATTCCCCCTTGGTTTCTTTTGTCAATGGTATGGTGACATAACACCTAGTACCTCGTCCTACTTTTGATCGAATTTGAAAATTCCCTTGTAATAACTTTACTCTTTCCTTCATAGCACACAATCCAAAACCTGATTCTCTTTGTTTTTTTCGTTTTACTTCTTCCACATCAAATCCAATTCCGTTATCTTTTATAAAAAGTTCTACACATTCGTCTAAAAAAGAAAGTTTAATGTGAACTTTTGTTGCTTCTGAATGTTTTATAATATTATTTAAAGCTTCTTGGGTAAGACGAAACAACGTCAAGGAAACAACAGGTTCTAAAAAATAAGTAGGTGCTTCTCCTTCAAAATAAATATCAATTCCTGATAACTCTTCAATTTGATAAATATGTCTTTCTAAAGCTGGTAATAATCCTAGATCATCTAACATCATTGGGCGCAAGTCATAAATAATTCTTCGAACATCTCCCATACTAGTTTGAATCATATCTTTTAAATTAATTAATTCATATTTACACCGATCCTGATCACGATCCATTAATTTTAAACATAAATCTGATTTAACTACCATATTGGACATCAACTGAGCAGGTCCATCATGGATTTCCCTTGCAATTCGTCTTCTTTCTTCTTCTTGGGCATATAATATTTTCATCCCTAATAAACGTGTCGCATATAAATCTCCAATATGAGAGGAAATATTTTTCAAATCTCCTGTAAGAACGTCCATGGCAATGGATACATTTTTATTTAAATGCTCTGCTTTTTCTGTGATTTTATTTAAGGATTTCAATTGTATCTCTAAACCATTTCGTTTTTGTACCAGTAATTGTTCTCTTTCTTGATAGACAGCCAATTGAATACGATACTGATCTGCAATTTCATAAGCTTCTCGCACTTCTTCCTCTGTATAATCACCATGGATTTGACTCATTTTAATAAGATGCAATTTACTACTTTTTAATTTTCTTTTTAACTGTTCTATAAATTGGGCTGTATTAATAATCTTAACTTTTAACTCGCGAAGCTCTTCTTCTGTACGTTTATACTCTTGTCTTGCGTATTCACGAATATCACAAATTTGATTTTGACTTTCTTCAATACTATGAATGGTATTTTCTATAATTTGATCCAATTGGTTAATATCAATTGTTTCTTTTATCATGTTTATTTTTCACCCTTTTAACATATAAAACAAATTTTTATCCATTCTTTATTTTACCATATTATCTAGGTAATTACTGAAAAATAAGAAGAAGTAACTATAAAATTCAAAAGATTGTTGAAAAATAAGAATAGATACGTCATAATAAAGGAAAGATCTATTGTATATCATAGAATAGGAGTGACTTTATGAAAAATAAAAGTGAAAAAAGATGGCTCATCCCTTTATTACCTATCTTCTTGATTTCTCTGTATAATCGTTGGATTTTTTGGAAAGCAAATAAGAAAAAAAGAGAAGAAACAACTTCTACAAAAAAGTACCACTGGAAATGGGGAAAAATAAATTATACCGTTGAAGGAACAGGTAAACCTTTATTATTAATCCATGGTATAGGAGCAGGTAATTCTTCTTTTGAATGGAATAAAAATATTTGCGAACTGAAAAAAGACTATCGAGTCTATGCTATTGATTTACTAGGATTTGGGGTTTCTGATAAACCCAAAATAACTTATACTGCTTTTTTATATATCCAACTAATTAGAGACTTTATTCAAGAAATCATCCAAGAACCAACCCATGTAATGGCAAGCTCATTATCTTGTTCTTTTACAATCATGGCTTGCCAACAATATCCTCATTTATTTCAAAAACTAATCCTTATTTGTCCTACAGGTATAAAGGAACTATCTCAATACCCAACAAAGAAAAAACAATTTTTGAAAAAAGTAATCGAATGCCCCTTACTAGGTACTTCTTTATATAATTGTATCAGTTCTCAATATTACTGTAAATATTTTTTGCAAAATCAAGTATATTACTATCCTAAAAACGTTACTCGTAAGATCCTTCAAACCTACTATCGATGTGCTCATGTAGGAGGACCCAGTGCCAGGTATGCAATTGCTTCCTTTTTAGGTGATTTTATGAATGTAGATGTTTCTTCTGCTATTAGTACCATTTCTCACCCTATTTTAATCTTCTGGGGGAGAGAAGCCAAATTATTGCCAGTAAAAACTTTACAATCTTTTAAAAATCTAAATTCCAATATTCAAAGTATCATCGTTCCTAATACACGACTTTTACCCCATGGTGAAGCTTCTCATATTGTGAATAAACATTGTCACTCTTTTTTAAAATAATCTACAAAAAAACTTACTTCATATCATAAGGTAACTCTTTTTGAAGTAAGTTTTATTTTCCTCCTATTGAGCACAACTTCCTTGTATATCTTCTTTTTTTACCATAGAAATATGTAAAATCCCTGCCTCATCATAACAATCTCCATAGGCTTCAAAACCTAATTTTTCATAAAATGGCCTAGCTGATATCTGGGCATGAATATGAACTTCCGTTGCTCCTAAATCAAAAGCCTTTCGAATTAACATGCGTACTACTAAGTCTCCTAATCCTTTTCCTCTTGCTTCTTTTAGTACTGCAATACGTCCCAATAAATACTGATCTTTTTGCTTAATAAGTCGTCCTGTAGCTTTAGGTTGGCCTTGTTCATATACAACTACATGAAAGGCTTTTGGATCCCATTCATCATATTCAATCGCTTCTGAAATTTGCTGTTCTTTAATAAATACTTCTTTGCGAATATAAAAAGCATCTGTTAACTCGTCTGTTCCTAACATCCATTTGGCTTCAATCATAGAAAAACCCTTTCTCATTGAAATGTATCTTTTAAAATTTGTCGAATATAAATATTTCCTGGGAAATATTTTAGAAAAAACTTTTATTTTGTCTTATTCAGTAGTAGGAATTCGAATCCTAATCTCATAACAATCTTCTTTTTCTTCCATTTGATAATGAGCCTCAACTCCTGCTTGCTGCATGACATCAATGGCTTGTTGAATCGTATTGGTAAAGAGTCGAATATCTCTCATATAGGTTTTAACTTTTTGCTCTTTTTTTTCTTTTGACTCATCCATAAGATGTTGAATGGCTTTATCTACTAATTCTTCTGTCTTCTTTACTGTTAAGCCTTCATGGATTACCTTTTGTAATACTTTAAGCTGCAATTGTTCATCTGGTAATTTTAA
>JAAYNZ010000015.1 GCA_012520595.1 Candidatus Epulonipiscium sp.
ATTATAAAAGAATTCTCAATTAGGAGGGATATTCGTGAAATTATGGGGAAAATTAATTCAAAAACAAAAAATTATACAAAGTATTGTCATAGAAAATAATAACCCTGCTCTATCCAAAGAACAACAGCGAAAGGATTGCTTAGAACAATTATGTTATGACTTTGATATACCTTATCCCATATGGTTACCTTATAACGAACAAGATTATAAAAAATATAAAAAAACAGCCTTTAAACAAGATCATTTTATTGAACCTATCTCCTTTGATTATCTAGAAATTCAAGAATTAGAAACAGAAAAGGTTCTTTGATATAAAGATTTATGGGGGCTTTTTTCATATTTCATAGGAAATAAATTGCAAAGACGATCCATAAGATTTTCCACAAATAGTTCTTCGGAAAATTCCACCATGGTCTTTAATTGAATTTGATTGATTCCTTTGACTTTATGAAGAGCCGTTGCAATTTCCTTAGGCTCTTTCCATCCTCCTTGATTTAAAATTTCTTCAATGTAACTTTCTAAAGCAAAGACTTGAGAATCCTTACAATCCACATTGGTTACTCCTTTCAATTTTTTTGTTTTTATTCAATGATTTTTATGCACATTGAATTGATAATAGACCTATAAAGAGAAGTTCTGGATTAGGCATAAATACTAGTTCTTCGACACTTTTCCACATTTTTCTTCTTTATTTCTCCTAGTTATGATGTTAAAATACCCATGTACCGGGAAGGAAAAAAGGAGGAAAAACGATGAGAAAAGGAATCAAAGGAATTTTATTAAGTCTCGCTTTATGTCTAGTAAGCGGAACTCAATCCTTTGGTGCAACCTATATTGCACATACTGTACAACCCAATGAAAGTTTGTTCACTATTGCTATGTCTCATGATATATCCATCCCCCAGTTAAAGGAGATCAATCAATTAACCCATGATGAAATTTATGCTGGTAAATTGTTTCGCATTCGATTAGCAGAAAAAAACCTCTCTGTTTCTGTCAATGGAAAGAAACTTGCTTTTGATGTAGAACCTTATATTGAAAATGGACGTACCTTTGTACCCATACGTCATATTAGTGAAGCTTTGCAAATAGATAAAATTGCTTGGGATGAAACTTATCAGCAAGCTGTACTAAGGAAAGATGATGTTACTTTACGATTACCTATCGGTTCTAAAACAATTTTTAAAAATACAGTTGCCTTGGATTTAGAAGCCCCTGTTACCACATATCAATCTCGTACTTTTGTTCCTTTACGTTTTATTTCTGAAGCATTTGACTGTGAAGTAGAATGGAAGGAGAGCACATATAGTATTAACATTTATTCTAAAGATTATGTACCACAAAAAGAGTCAACCCTTGCCCCTGAATTAACTCCTTCTTATTCAGAAGAAGATCTTTATTGGCTTTCTAGAATTGTGGAAGCAGAAGCCAAAGGAGAACCTTATGAAGGTAAATTAGCCGTAGCCAACTGTATTATTAATCGAAAAAATAATGCTGACTTTCCCAATACAATAAAAGGCGTCATTTTTGATCGAAACTATGGTTATCAATATACACCGGTGGCTAACGGAACCATCTATAATAATCCTTCCCATGATAGTATTAAGGCTGCTACAGAAGCTTTATCTGGAAAAAATAATATCGGTTCTTGTTTATATTTCTTAAATCCTAGAAAGTCAACAAACTTTTGGATTGTGCGTAATCGAACCTTTTATCAAACCATTAAAAATCATGATTTTTATTTGTAATCTTATCAAGTAAAAG
>JAAYNZ010000016.1 GCA_012520595.1 Candidatus Epulonipiscium sp.
GGAACAAAGGCTGGTATTGGAATAAAGGCCTTGGATCCTGTAAGAGAATCAATGGATCCTCCACTTGAGAGCAAAACAATAACACTATCTTGTGGTAAGTTAACTACTGGTGTAACAGTTAAACCATGGACAGGAATATTTATGTTAAGAAATTTATCAAGTCCAGAGACATACTTCCAAGCAGCATTTAGAGTACAAAGTCCTTGGACTATTACAAAGGAAGATGGAACGACTGAAATACTTAAGAAAGAATGTTATGTTTTTGACTTTGCCTTAAATAGAGCTTTAAGACAAGTGGCTGATTACTCTACTAGATTAAACGTAGAAGAAAGTAATCCGGAGAAAAAAGTTGGTGAGTTTATTAAATTCTTACCAGTATTAGCTTATGATGGTGCTACAATGCAAGCTGTAAGTGCTGGGGATATCCTAGATATCACTACAGCTGGAACATCGGCCACATTACTTGCTAGAAGATGGGAAAGTGCTTTGCTTGTTAACGTTGATAACGATACTTTAAAGAGACTTTTATCCAATAAAGAAGCTATGGAAGCTTTAATGTCGATTGAAGGATTTAGAAGCCTTAACACTGACATAGAGACTATTATAAATAAGTCTGAAAAGGTTAGAAAGGCCAAGCAAAAAGATGAAAAACCATCTAATAAAGAGAAAAGAGAACTTACTCAAGAAGAAAAAGAATATAAATCAATGCGTAAGAAAATACAGGAAAAACTCATTCAGTTTGCAACTAGAATACCTGTTTTTATGTATTTGACTGAGTTTAGGGAATATAGTTTAAAAGATGTTATCACGAAATTAGAACCTGCTTTATTTAAAAAAGTAACTGGGCTTCAGGTAAAAGATTTTGATTTACTTGTGTCTCTTGGATTATTCAATGAATCTCTTATGAATGAGGCTGTATATAAATTTAAGAGATATGAAGATGCGAGTTTGGAATATGCAGGTGTTAAAAAGAGACCTGAAAATGAAGATGTTGGTTTATTTTCTACTGTTATTAGTCATACGGATTATTTGGCTTTATCGAACGAACAGACTGCATCAATGCAAAAAGATGTTGCTAATTTGGGGCAAGAAATAGTAAACGAAGTTACGACTGAGGAAAATAAGGAGAAGCGTAGCGAAGAAAAGCCTAAAGGTAAAACAAATGTCGAGACCACAAAGACTAAAATTGCGACTAAAAAAGATCAGAAAAAATCTAAAGGGAAAATCAAGATAAATGTAAATATTGGCGATAGAGTTGAGCATGGTAAGTTTGGCAAAGGTACAATTATAGATAAGCCAAATAATGAAATTATTATAGTAAAGTTTGACGAAGTAGGAGAAAAGAATATGTCTATCGAAATTTCTTTTGGTAAAGGGTTCTTGAAACTAATAAATGAAAATAATGAACAGGATGGCTAAATTAGAAAAACTACTAAAGATGTTTTAAAAGAAGTTTTTCAAAATAGAAATTAAATTATAAGAATAGGGGGGCACAATGGAGATTGTATTTGATGCAAAAACATATGGGGAATATATTATGGAAGAAGAACAGATAGAAGCTTTTACCCAGGCAATCTACTCAATTTATAATACATTAAAGGAAAGTCTTGATTTATCACTATTAAACTCAATTATTATTCCAGAAGATTATAAAGAAGGTTTGTTTGATTTTCAACGACTTAATGGACATACAGAGTTTATTACTGAAAACGAATATGGTAGAGGAATGGCACAAGTAGTTTCTAGTGAAAATGGAGAGACAGTATATAATATAATCATAGATAAAAATATAATATTTACATTAGTGGGGGATGATCATTTACAAGCCATAAAAGATAACCTTAACTCTGAAGAAGAATATGCCTTGTTTTTATCGTCAAGACAATTGGCTATTTATACATTGTATCATGAATTTGGACATGTTCATGAATATGGCTTAAACAGAGGAATAAAGTGGATTCAAAATAAAGAGGTTAAAACGGATCTACGATCGCAATATATTTTATTAGCCATGCAATGTTGGAGTGAATACTTTGCCTGCAGAACTTCATCATCTGCATTTCCTTTTGACGAGTCTGATGCTCTTGAAATAATTACTACCTGTAACAATGCCGAAAAAGGACTTCAAAAACAACGAAGTATGTATAATAGAGGAATAATAAATTTGGATAATTTCGTTTTAGAATTTCATAACTATACTGGTTTTATTTTGAAGAAAATAGCTAGTGCTCATGGTAATTTATATTGTCTTGGTGATTATAGGGAAAAAATGATAAATGTTATAGAAGAAAATTTAGAAGAATCTTATGTTAAGACTATTTGGAAAAATTACGGTAAAACTCTAGATGAACTATATATACTTTACCCAAATTGGGAAGATGATAATGTTTTTAATGGCTTGTGTGAATTAATTGTAGAGTATTACAAGCAGTATGAAATCTATATAAGCGAGACTCCTCAAGGAATATATTATGATATACCTGTACGCTTATAGTCTGGTTTGA
>JAAYNZ010000017.1 GCA_012520595.1 Candidatus Epulonipiscium sp.
ATTTTTTTGTACTTCTCAAAACCTTCCTCTCCATCACTCGCAAAATCAATTTCAACGGACTGTAAATGTTTTTTTAATAAATTGGCTGTTATTTTTTGAGAAAAACTAGAGTCATCAACAATTAATACCTTCATTTTGTACATTGCCTCCCTTAAAATACTACTCTTATTTTACTAATAAAATGAAGATAAAGCAATCTTTTTTCCTGTTATCCCTTTCTACCAATAAAAAGTCTTTTTATAACAGGATAAATCACTTCTGCCATACGCATGAAACCAAGATCATTAGGATGGCATCCATCTACTGTACATGAATCTCTGTTTTCTTTTCCAAATAAAGTTTCTCCATCAATAAAATAAACACAAGAATCGCCAGCTTTTATGGCATTTTCATAGGTTTTATAAATCACACTTCTTCTTTTTTTATTTGTTTCAGCACCAATATCAAAATCTGGCTTACTAATTATAACAATCGGAAGGGAAGGCTTTGCTTCTCGAATGATCTTAAAAAAAGGCTCATGGGTTTGCGCCAAAAACTCTACATCAGGAGCATTATGATCATAGTCCATTACAAACAGGCTCATATCAATACCTGCAATGTACTCAGCCATTTCTGTTTCACCTTTGGCATTGCCACTAAAGCCTAAATTGTAAATATCCGCATCTAGCCACCTTGAAAGAATATTGGAATACGAATTCCCAGGGCGAGACGCACAACCTCCTTGGGTTATGGAAGATCCATAAAATACAATGGGCTTGGCTATGGAATACATAGGTGCTAAATTAATCACAGATCCTTCCTGTATCCCAATCCACAGTTTTTTGACGCCATTATATAATGGAAAATGAATGGTCCATTCCTGAACTCCTTTTTGATGTCCATATGCAATCCCTTCATAGCAAGTCACTCCATAGTCGGGTATAGCCGAAGCAATATATGTTCTATTTTCTTTGCTTCCAACATAAAAATCAAAACCTGAAATCCCACTCCTAGGCATATGAGACATATCTTTACCTGAAAGAATTTCAGCCTTAATGGATACAAAAGGAGAATCTGTCATAAATCTGACCCGCCCTCCTGCTGTATTCCATGCAGAATATTGTACAGCTTGAGAAAGTTTCTTTAATGGATTTTTAGGTATCCTACAATATGTCCTTTCTTCCTCTATGGCTGGTAACCCATAGATTTTAAAAGGGGACTCCAAAGGATCCATATATACTATGTTTTTTTCCTGAACTTCCTTGCTTGCAAAATTCTTATCAATCTCTTGTATTCTCTTTTCCTCCATAATACCCTCTCCTTTTTCAAAGTAGATCCTTTCATTTTTATCTTAGTATGGATTCAATTTTTAATTTTGTCTTATTATAACTGATAAATAACAAAATCTCTACCATTTTAATGCTTGTTAAGGCCAAATGGATACTTCGTCAAAATCCTGAAATAATTAATACTATTTTCTTCTATAAAAACAAATGTTTGAATTGATAAACAGATTTGGTTATAATAATAAACATACTTACGAAAAAAATCAAAGGAGATTTTTATGAAAACATTTGAATTAATTGCAACAACAACTTTTGGAATAGAATCTGTTGTTCGTCGTGAAGTGGAAGAACTAGGATATGATGTTCATCATGTTACAGATGGTAAAATTACCTATATTGGCGATGTAGAAGCCATTGTGCTTTCAAATCTTTGGCTACGTAGTGCCGATCGTGTTCTTCTTAAAATGGGTGAGTTTGAAGCTAGAACTTTCACAGAACTTTTTGACCAGACAATCGAATTGCCTTGGGAACACTGGATCACTCCCAAAGCTAAATTTACCGTCAATGGTAAATCAGTAAAGTCAGATTTATTTAGTATTTCCGATTGTCAAGCCATTGTAAAAAAAGCCATTGTAAAACGCTTACAAAAACATTATGATATTGAATGGTTTGAAGAAACCGGACCCGAATATACAGTTGAAGTCTCTCTTTTAAAAAACATAGCTACTCTTACCATTGATACAACTGGTAAAGATGGACTTCACAAACGAGGTTATCGTAAACATACAGTAGAAGCTCCCATAAAAGAAACGTTGGCTGCTGCCCTGCTACAGATTAGTTATTGGAAAAAAGGGCGTATTTTTTACGATCCTTTTTGCGGATCAGGCACTTTTCCTATTGAAGCAGCTATGATTGCTAAAAATATTGCACCTGGGCTTCATCGTTCTTTTGCCTCTTGTGCATGGCCTCAAATCCCTAGGGATCTTTGGGATGAACTACGTGAAGAAGCCCAAGAAAGTATAGACGAAAAGGAAAAACCCAGCATTTATGCTTCTGATATTGACCGCAATACCATTTTAAATGCTAGAGAAAATGCAGCAGCCGCTGATGTGGGTGAATACATTCAGTTTTTTACAAAACCTTTGCATAAAACTTCTTTACCCCATGGTGATTATGGATTTGTCTTCTGTAATCCTCCTTATGGTGAACGAATTGGGCAACAAAAGCAGGTAATTCGTTTGCATAAAGACCTGCGTACTTTGTTAGATACCAATCCTACGTGGGCTTTGTATACGATCACTGCTTCCACAAATTTCGAAAAAGAATATGGTAAAAAAGCCAATAAAAAACGTAAACTCTTCAATGGTCGTATTCCTGTTACCTTCTATCAATATTTCGGCCCAACACCACCGAAAACAGATAAAAAGTAAGTTACGATCTAAAAATCACTGATTCCTTATTAAACATAAATCGGGTAAAGAATAAAGATAAAACAACTAAAATAATAGATATTGAGAAAGTGAGAATAATGTGAAGAGGATTGATAATCCCTACCAAAGCTTCTTTCATTACCAATACAGAATTTAATAAAGGAATAAAAAACAATGAAGTTGATAGAGTACGAATATCCATAAACATCGTAAGATAAACAGGTACCATCAAGACAATAGTAACAGGACTTAAATACGTTCCCGCTTCCTTATATGACCTAGCAAAAACACTGATGGATAACATAAGTCCACTTAAGATCATCGCAATTCCTAAGGAAGTTGCCACTAAAATGAAGATAGATAAGGGCGAAATACGTACTCCTAAAGGTATCGCATCAGGAGCAATTTTAGATGCTGCTACAACTCCCATAAGAGAAGTAATGGTTCCAATAATAGATGCTAACAAGATGGCTAGGTATTTCCCCGTTAAAATGGATAATCGTCCAGCACCTGTTGAAAGTAAAGGTTCTAGAGACATCCTTTCTTTTTCTCCAGATCCTAAATCAATAGCTGCTGGCATTCCTCCTACAACAGGATAGAGCATAAGTAAAAATGGTAATAGGAACGTTATCATAAATAAAGCTCCTTGATCTCCTTTGGCCTCTTCTCCTTCCGGTACATAAGCTTCCCTCGTAATAATCATAGGTTGTAGTATTTCTGGATTGATTCCTAGTTTTTCTAATCGTTGGAATCGAATTTTTTCGCTATACGCATTAATCTTATTTTCTATCATCGAAGCAGCCATACTTGATTCATTACTAACTTCATCAAAAATAATTTTAAGGCTTGCAGGTTGTTCTTTTTCAATTTTTTCTTGGAAATCTTCATCGATTACAAGAATGAGTTTTAACTTCCCTTCTTGTAATGATTCATAAGGTTTTTCTTCCTCTACTACTTGAATTCCTTGGCTATTATTTAAATAATGGATGATGTCCATTTCCTGATTGGGCGTTTCAATGTAAATAGGAATGTCTTTTTCCATGTTCTTTTCCATATTCTTCATTCCCATGTTCATGAAAAAAAACAAAAGGGGAAAAACTAACATTGGGATTAATACGCTAGCAATCCATGTTCTTCGATCTCTAAAAATATCTTTTACTTCTTTTTTAAAAACAATCCATACATGCCTTTTATTCACCTCTTTCACCTACCATTTCTACAAACAAATTTTCTAAATCCATATTATGTTTTGCTTTTAAAGATTCAATGGAATCATAAGCTAAAACTTCTCCTTTATGAATAATAACAATCTTTTCACATAATTTTTCTACTTCCCCCATTGAATGGCTAGAAAAAATAACTGTTTTTCCTTCTTGTCTACACTCATCAAGAAATCGATGAATCACTCTTGCCGCACTAACATCTAATCCAGAAGTAGGTTCATCAAATAACATAATGGGTGGATTATGAACAATGGATCGAGCTATGGAGACTTTTTGCTTCATTCCTTTTGAAAATTTACCGACCCGACGATCAATATATTCTCCCATCTCTAATATATCTGTTAGATAATCGATTCTTTTTTCAATGTCTTCCTTGGACATATCATTAAGCTCTCCATAGTAACATATATTTTCCCTCGCCGTTAAACGATCATACAATCCACTTTCTCCCCCAAATAAAATACCTAGGTTCTTCCTTACCATATGGGGCTGCTCTAAAATATCATAACCATTTAAAATAGCTGTACCTGAATTAGGTTTTAACATAGTTGCAAGGATCCGCAATGTAGTGGTCTTCCCTGCTCCATTTTCTCCAAGCAAACCCAGCACTTCTCCTCTAGGAACAAAGAAATCAATTCCTCGAAGAGCCTCTACATCTTTAAAAGACTTCTTTAACCCTTTTACTTCAATCATAATAAGCTCCTCCCATTTATTCTCTTATTGTATTTATCTTCTCATCATACGATATACAAATGGTAAAGTCTTATATTTTTTCAGTTTCAAAATTTATTTGTTATTTTATCAATTTCTTTCTTTTAAAAATGAAGGTTTAAACTTGATATCGGTATTACGTTATTTAGTCATAGGCAATTCCTAAATAACCCATATTCTCTTCAAAAGTTTTTTTGTAAAACTCCTTTTCAAACTGAATCATACCAAAAGCACGAACCGAACCCCCTAAAGATTCACCAACATCAGCAGGCAAACGAAGAATATATTCTTTTGCAGACACTACTTTCATTAACTCTACTAATCCTCGATAAAATTGATGTTCTGGTAGCAAAAACTCTTTTATCATTACTTTATCCTCATGAATCCTTTCTACAGTTGCACAACCTTTAAAGATCCCTATATTAATTCCATAGATATCAGCTCCTGAAAGTTGAGATAACTTTTTTTGATAAGCAATCTTTTCATCATCATAAGCCATGTAAAGCCTACCTTTCAATTGCTGATTCCTTCGTTTGTTATAATCACTTGGACCTATGGAAGAAATATCCATAGGCAGGATCATATCTTCTTGGTATAGTTTAAATTTTTCAATCTGTTGATCCGTTAATAATACCTCTCTGATATAAAAACCAGCCTCATATCCTCTTTTATGATAAAAAGCAAAAAGAGAATTCTCTGCCGGCACGAGAACAGATATGTTCACTTTATGCTTTTGAAGATACTTCCAAGTGTAATCCATAATTTGAGTTGAAAATCCTTTCCCTTGATAATGAGGGTGAGTTCCTATAGCATAGAGCATCACAGACGGATAATGTTGCTGATCTGGTGTGACTACTTGAGTGGGAAACATCGTAAGCATAGATACAATTTTTCCATTATACAATGATAAAAAAGTTTGATTTGGTTTGTATTGATGATCAAAGAAGAACTCGATATATTCATCTTCATCTCTAAAACAACTTTTCCACATTTCCTTTAAATAAGGAATATCATCTATTTTTGAAAGTCGAATTTTTAACATCAACGGCCTCCTTGATAAGTCGCTGTATATTTTTCCTCCATCTTATCTGGATAATAGGATTGTTTGGCTTTTCGCAAACCTTCATCTCCAACATCTTCTTCACGATTCACATAAACAATATGAGGATAGCGATCTTTTATCCAAGCTGCAAACTCACGATTAATCATCGGATAAGCTCCTTGAATATCTCGGAATGCTTTTTCAAGATGAATTACATAAGTATCTGAATTTAAGATTTCACCCATGGTATAAGCGATCACCTGACCACCTGATCGAAGTAGACCACCTTCCATTTTTAGTTGTGAAAAATACTTGAAATATTGTCGAGTAGCACAATTTTCTTGTTTTAATCCATTGTCGTCACTACATCCCATTTCTTTACACCAAGCCTCGTTCATCTCCCAACATTCCTGTAAATTTTCAAGTGTAATGGGCTCAAAACTCCATTGATGATTTTTTTTAAACTGATTAATATGGTTTCTTTTTCGATGAAGTTTTTTGCCTGATAAGGATACCATTTTGTCTAATAAATAAACGTAATCAAAAGCATCTCTTACTTCTTCATAGGAAAATTGTCCAGGAAATAAAATATCGAGAGCTTCCATGTTTTCTGGTGATATACCATTCAGTATAAAGTCATGTCCACAGTCAGCTGCATCTTGTATCATTTCTTCAATCACTGGTTGAATAGTACCACTGCCTGCCGGATAAAAATACCCCTGTTTATTAATTTCTGTTCCACCCTTAACTACTAAATAATCATTGATCTTTGCAACCCGCGTCTTATGAACTTTGGACCATGCAAATAAATTGCCAAAGTTTTGATGACATCCACTTAAGTCAGAAGCTACTAATAATGGATCGATCCATTTTTTATCTTCGATTTCTATTGTTTTAAAATTAATCATAGTATAACTCCATTCTTTTATTATATTATTGCGTTTTTATACTATTATAGACTACTTTTTCAAACTTGAAAACCCCTACTGATAACATATTCATAACGAAAATACACCAATATAAAAGCAAGGGCATATGATTGGAGCGTGAGACAAGAGATATGCACTTGAAAAATTTACATTATGAAATTAGAATCTATGTATAAAAAGGAATTGACACAAAATTTAATCTTGCGTCAATTCCTTTTTTCATAAATAGAAAATGTGATTTTTATTCCACTTGTTTCATCCAATTCTTCTTTACTTGCTACTTTTACAAAGTCCTTTATCTTTTCTATGGGAAAAAAAACATCTCCACAAAATTCATGATGTACCCAAGTTATATAAAGCTTATTACATTTATGAAAAAGCTGATGATACAGTTCTCCACCACCAATCAAAAAAACTTCTTCCTCTAAATCAATATATGGAGTTACTTGTTTTAAATCGTGGATTACTTTTACTTCTTTGGGTGCTTGATATGTTTGATCCCTTGTTATTACAATATGTTCTCGTCCTGGTAATAATCTTGGAAAGCTTTCAAAAGTTTTTCTTCCCATTATAATTTTTTTACCTATGGTTTTTTCCTTAAAATACTGTAAATCTTTCGGTATTCTCCAAATCAAACCATTGTCTTTTCCAATAACACCATTGTCAGCTACTGCAACAATAAGACTTAGCATTAAATAGCTACCTCCATTTTTATTTTTCCAAGATGTTTATAGTCCACAAGCTTAATATCATCCACCGTAAAATTATAAAAATCCTTGATTCTTGGATTGATCCAAAGTTTAGGAGCTTCTGGAGCTTCTCCCCTAGATAATTGTTCCCTTATTCCTTCTATCTGGTTTTCATAAATATGTGCATTATTAATTACATGAGTAAATAGTCCAGGTTGTAAGCCAGTAACTTGACTTACTAGGTGAACCAAAACAGCATATTGGGTCATATTAAAAGGAACACCCAAAGGCATATCCCCTGATCGTTGAACCAACATACAATTAAGCCGTCCATCCGTTACATCCCACATAGTCATAAAAGCACAAGGGTAAAGAGACCCTCCATCTAAATGAGGAATTTGCCATAAACTCATGACCATTCTGCGATCTTGGGGATTGGTTTTTAATGTATGAATTAATTGATCCACTTGATTGTATTTTTTTACCACCCATCCATAAGAAGTTCCAATGGTGCCATCTTCTTTCATCCATTGATCCCATATGTGAACATTCTCGTCTTGTAGTTTTACTACTGAATTAGACTGATCTCGATAAATCCAAAGTAATTCTTTAACTGCTGTTTTAAATGCTACAAATTTTGATGTTAAAATTGGAAAATCCTTCGAAAGATCAAACTGCATCATCTTGTGGGGAAGTTTATAGGTAGCAATGCCCGTTCGATTCTGATCGTAGTACCCATGATCTAAAATATCCTTTATAATAGAAAGGTATTGTTGATCTGCTGAATTCATCAATCCCACCTCCTAAAATCCTAATCTATTTATAGATATCCATAATTGAAAATACGCTAATTACGAAGTACGTGCATATTATCGGCAAACACGCGACTTTTGTTTTCCTGCTATATTGTTTATTGACCTACTTTATATTCTACAGGAGTAATCTCCACTTGATTGCTATCAAAAGACTTGAAAGAGCTAATCCATTGAGGCTGCAAAGGAGCATCCTTCAATAAGCGCTCTGGATTAATACGTTCATAGTGCCATTCATTTTCTTCTACTCTTTCCACTCCTAACATCTCATGCCACTGCTGATCCGTTAAAGGTTTATCTCCTACAAATTCATAATAACTATAGACTGAACCTCTAGCTAAATAGACTTTACCTTCGTAATGAATGGCTACTAAAATTTCATTTGGTAACCCCGTTCCGATTTCTAAAAATGCTCCTGCATCTGCGATTCCAGCAACATCAGAAATGACTGCAGAAGAAATGGATTGCTTGTATTGATCTGATAATGTATCATCAATAAATTCCATAGTTCCACCTATGTATTTTAAAGCCTTGTTTTCTTCTTCTGAAATCGGAATATTTTCAAGTTCTTTAACAGAACACTTCCTAAATAATTCATATATTTCTTCTAAGCGTTCTAAAGCAAGAGAACTTCTTTCTAGTAATAAACCCCTTTTTTCGAGATTAGTCTTTGAATATTGCACTAACCATAATAATCGATCATATACTTCAACGGCAGGTTCTACATAATTAGGGTACGGCTCTTGCCATTCTTCCCCTCCTCCCATTTCTGCTACTGGCTGTTTTGCATAAAGTACAGTGTCATGTTTTAATTCGGCATAACTACCAAGCCCTGTATGGATATTTTTATCTTCCCATGCTTGGCTTTTCATGAAAAAGGGAAGGCCTTCTACTTCTTCAATAGAAGTCCAAATGGACCTAAGAATCCACAACCAGCCATTGTATAGATTTTGTTGCCAATCCTTTTGTTCTAGAGATTCTACTTTCTTCCTCATTGTTTCTAGCTTACTTACATACTTTTCAGGATCTAAATCCTCCAAATAACCTTCCTTTACAAGGGTTTCTGCCCTCTCACTTCCAAAGGCCCCTACTACATCTAATCCTGTAGGAACAGGTCTAAGTATGGGAAACATCAATTCTTGCATAATATTGGCATCCAAAGTATACCTCTGCCCCATAAACCGAAATTGTTTTTCTGTAGGAGTATCGATTCCGGTTACTAGTTTATGTTGAATTTGAGGTCCTGGTAATTTTTCAATTTCTTTTATCAGTTTACTACGGTATTTTTCATTTCTAATATCTTCAGGTATCACATCTTCCCCATAGACTTTAATGATTACTTCTTTTAACTCAAAAAGGGTAATGTCATCTGACTGACCTACAAAAAAGTTAGTTGGAGCATAGATTTTATCCCAAAGAGCAATATCATCCACCCCATCTTTTTCAAGAAAAGCAATGTAGGTAAGCAACATGCTTTTTGCAATGGAATCATAGTCAAAATTTCCTTCTTGATCGTAAAAAGGAAAACCAATCAATCCATACCACATCATGGTTCTAAAATAAGATTCTAATATTTCATCCCCTGTATAATGACCTCGAACTACAAATTGCTCATAATTAATGTCAAACCCCAAGAGAGGTGACTTGATATAACCTTGTGCATTTTCAATTTGTTTTATTTCTTTTTCTGCAATGGAAACAAGGTCTTCTGGTATATCTCCATAAGAACCGTTAATTAACTTATTACCTACTGAAAAATATACCATAATATCTGCTAAATCCTTTTTTATTGCTTGATTTCCCACTGTTGAATATAACCCAATTGTTTTTTGCAACATATTTTCTGTTAATTGTTGCAATGCTTGGAATAATTGTTCCTTTTCTACTGATTTTAATGTTTCATCAAAAAATTTATGATATAAATGAAGAGCCACATCCACTGTAACAAAATTAGGAATTTGATTATATTCATTTTCTTCATATAGATCATACATTTTCATATAATAATGTGCTTTTTGGGGATTGGGTTCTAATATTACAAACCCATTATTGGTTAATTGATCGATTTGTCCTTGAGAAAATCCATGAAATCGATGAAGATTTTCGATGTTTTGTAACTGGGGTGCCACATGATAGTTTGGAACCTTAGGTGTGTAGGTTGTTGGCGAAAAGGGAATTTTTTCATTTGAATATTCCAATGCGTCTTTCCATACTAAAACATTTTTATTGGCCGTCATATCAACAACATCTTTCATCCTCTGATCTTGCATTGACCCTGGATTATTCTTATTGCCCATTTCCTTACATCCCGTCAACAATAGAATCATACACAAAAATATGACTACGTTCCCTTTTTTCATGTTATTTTCTCCTCTCTCTTAACAGATAAACCCCATTTTTTGTTTTCTCACTGGAAGGTTCTAAAAAAATCCTTCTTGTTCTATTGTTATTTTCTATCCTTACTTCTAGAAAGATGTCCTCTCCTATCTGTCTTGACCTAAGCAAATGAATCTTATCATAGCTTGGGCTTTCTGCTTGTAAAACAAATCCAAATCCAAACCAATAATAAAGGGCTACAACAAATCCACCTTCTTGTGCTTCTTCAATGACAACAAATTCATCCCGTCCATTTTTATTTAAATCTATAAAATAGGCATCTATAAAAGGTGCCCTTACTTTTGATCCTGTCCATTTTTTTACTAGTATATCATTTTTGAAGTTAAAAAAGAAGGGGCGATTTTCAATTTTAGTATAATAACGGGTAGCTTTATTAACAGCAATAAAAATTTCTAACTCATTGTCACCGTCAATATCACAAATTTCTATTTTCCAAGGTTTTACTGCAGCTATATGATTACGATATCTTTCCTCTACCTGCAATCCATCTGAATTCCATTGTAGATCATAAACCACTAACTCTTCTCCATAAGGTCTCTTTTCTCCTTGTAATACCAAAAGATTGGCATCACCATCTGCATTTATATCGCCTATAGCTACGTCTATAAATACCTTATTTTCTTCTGGCAAAAGGCGAAATATCCCTTTCTGATTGTGAATATGGATTTGGGTAGCCCTATAATAAACATCATACTTTTGGTTTTTTACAAAAAACTCCATGTGCTTATAGGATATCCATTTTTTGCATATTAAAATCACCGTCAGCAAGCTGACAATAAACATAGAATACATTATTTTTTTCTTCATGTCATATCTCCACATTTGGAAAATAAAGATCATTATGAAATCCTTTTTCAATTCTAGTATATCATATTTCATAGAATGTAAAATATAAAAAGATATGCTTAGAAAAATCCTCTAAGCATATCTTTTTTCCTTTTATATTAGTTTTTGACCACAATTGGGGCAAAAATTTGCATCACCTGTCTTTTGACCACAATTGGGGCAAAAATTAGGTTTTAATCCATTTTTTGAGCCACTTTGATTTTGATTCATATTTTGCATCATCTGGTTGGCTACATTCATCCCCATCATCATTCCTGCCATATCAGAAGCAACACCGCCTCCTTTTACCTTCCCTGAAGAAATACCATCCACCATAGATACCTGCTGATATTTATTAAGATCACCAATCATACTGTGGGAAGCTGTCTTTGTAATCATATTCTGAATTTCTTCTGGATAATTAAAACTCATAATAGTAAAGCCAGTAATGGTCATCCCACTATCCATGACCTCCATATCAAGATCTTCTTGGATCCCTTTTGCGATATCAAAAGCATTGGCTTGAAGATTGAACATATCTTTCCCCTCTTTAGAAATCCACTTCATTAAAAGTTGATCGAGAATGGAAATAATCCTTAACTTCACGTCTTCTACAAGATAACTATCTTTTATTCCCGCAATTTTATCAATCAATGCGATATAATCATTCACTTTAAAATGAAAGGTACCATTGGCACGAATCGGCATTCCTCCTGGCAGCTCTTGTGTTGGAATCAGAACAGCATTTTTTGTACCCCATTTAACCGTAAATTCTTTTGTATTTACAAATAATACTTCTGCTCGCATACCACTGTTAAACCCAAATTTAAAACCTTTTAAAGTAGATAAAAAAGGAATGATCTGCGACTCGATATCATACTCGCCTTCATCTTGAAAAATACCTTCAATCTTGCCATTATACAAAAAAATAGCATCTTGACCAGGGCGAATGATTAATTTACTTCCTTTTTTAATCTCTCGATTACTCCACTTCCAAAAGATCATATCATCTCTGAATTCTTCCCACTCTACTACATTGGCCCATTGTTTTTTTAAAAAAGACATATGAATCCTTCCTTTCTGTAATCCAATTTTATTGTTCATACCTAAAAGCTTCCCCTGCTACCACTATGAGAATGACCACCTGATGAAATTCCACCACCCCCACCACCTCCGCTGCCTCCACCAGAGTTATTATTGGATGGTTTTTTATGCTTTGTAACAGTGGATTTTATATAGTGATCCCTACTTTGAATGACCTTTGAATGCCCCGGATCCCGATAGGTATTTTCATTAACTGTTATTTTTCCACCAGAATGATATGCCATAATACCAACAGCAATACCCGCTATTCCAAGGGAAACAAGAACTTGAAACCCCCAATAAAAAAATATGTTATCAGGATTTACTCCCGGTCTTACTCCCATATATCGATAGGATATTTTTATAAAAGAACGAAAAGCTTCATAATAATTTCCTTGGGATAGATCAGGAGTAATTTTGTGACGAACCAGGTCACATCGATGATTGTCAAGATATTTTTCTGCTCGATAGAAACCTGCAACATACACTTCTCGATGCTGCATATCAATGGTTACTATGGCTGTGTTACCATGAGGCTTATCATATCCTAAGGCTTGTTCATCATAAAAATCTTCCATGTACTCTACTACATCTCGGTCTTTTGTATCGTTGGTTGTTAGAATAATAATATCTGTTTTTCTTTTGGAACTATATTTATTGGATAAAACTTCTAACTCATGGATTTCTTCTGAAGTTAAAAGATTAGCAAAGTCATACACTCTTTGTTTTGTCTCTGAAGCCAATGCTGTTACTTTAAATACAAAAGGGAATAATAAAAATACAATCAGTACTACATGTATTTTATTTCTCACCAAAGACCACCTCCCATGATCAATGAAATAAGTCTCAGTATAATAAAAGTGGCACTAGCAATACCACCAAACCAAGCTGCTATTTTACCGAAACTAAGGGGAGGTGTTCCAACTACTTTGCCTGTTTGACCGTTCATAGCAAAAGTATGCTCTGATTGATTATAGTCATAATAAACCATCCAAACTGGAAGAAGGGTATAATAAGCATCTTTCTGTTTAATGTCGATTTGCTTGTTTTGATAGCGAATGGTCGTATAACCTAACAGAGTCGATCGTATATAGGATTCTACATACTCTTCGATTCTAGCTGTAACTCTTGGTAAAAGATCTTTGTCCGTAAAATTGTATTTTTCTGCAATGTATCCTGCAAGATAAGGCATATTAAAATCCTTTAAGTAACGATAATCATAAGGTTCTAATTTATCCATAAGTTCATCATTCATTTTTTTAGAAGCATCAACAGGTACTTTCACATAGGTGAGATCTACATCTCGGTATACATCATAGTATTTTGTTTCTGTATAAATATAATCGCCTCTTGTGTATGTTCTAACTTTTGTGCAAAGGGCATTAACTTCAACTTGGCTGTTTATATCATATAACCAAAAGGGGACATACATTCCTACGATCCCTTTTACTCGGTCAGCTGTCATAAATCCCCTTGGAGTAAGGAGACCTTTCTTACACCAAGATTGAAAAGCTTTCATTGCTTCTTCTTTGCTAATGGTAAAGGGAATAACCTTGGCTGGAGCCATGTCCCCAGATAATCGATCCCCAAGAACAACGCCTGCCCCACAAAAACTACAAGTAGTAGCTGTTGTATCTGCATCTGTGATAAGAATAGCCCCACAATTTTTACAATGATATTCCTTTGCTTCTTCTTTAGAAAAAGCAGTCCTGATAAATTCTTTAGGAAAATTTTCTATATTGTCCTTTCTTCCACAACTATCACAAGATAGCATTCCTGATTTACTATCAAATACCATATCTGCACCACAATTAGGACATTTGTAATGTATGACCATCATTAATTCACCTCTTCCTGTTAAGGAGAAAATACGTTAATTCGTTTTTTCACACATGAAAGCTGTAGCTAAAGCGAAGCTACAGCTCATACAAATGACCATTACTTGTTTAATCTTGCCTTAAGAGCAGCTAATTCTTCATCTACACTTGTACTATTATCATATTTAGTCGCTAACTCTTTTATATCATCCTGAGGACTTGCATTTAATTCTGCCATTGCGTTAGCCTTATCCAGAGCTTGATTTGCTTTTTCTTCCATTCGATCAAAAGCTGATATGGAACGGTTGGAACTGTTTACAGAAGAACCTATTTTATTAATTCGTTCTTGGGTTTTAGCTACAGCCATTTTTCCTTTTATCATGTCTTTTCGTGCTTCTAGTTCACCGATATCCCCAACTAATTTATCATGCATCTGTCTCATCTGGCTAACATTGGAAGCTGCTAAGATATGGGCTTCTCGTAAGCCATTTTCCTTTGTTGTTAAAGCTACTTTTTTCTCTAAGAACTTTTTCGCATCTTCTTCATTTCCTGCTTCCAGGGCTTTAATTGCATAGGTTTCCATTTTATTAATTTCTGCTGTACATTCATCGAGTGCTCTTTTGGCTCTCTGCTCTTCTGCCATAATAGAAGCTGTTTCAGATTTTACCTTTCCTAGATCACTATTAAGATTTCTTAAACATTGTTCAATCATTTTTTCTGGATCCTCTGCTTTATCCAATAAAGCGTTGATGTTACTTGTCATAATATCTCTAAATCTTGTTAAAATCCCCATTTTCATTCCTCCTTCTATTTTACAAAGACTATGTCTATTGTTTTCTTGCTATTTATTTTCTTTGCTTTCTATTATATACGTAGGTACCTTCCATTTTGTCTTTTTCTAGTTCTATGGTTCTATAAAAATCTTCATAAAAAATATCCTTTCCTCTATAATAAAAAATAATAGGACTCCAAAAGATAAGATTGATCGTATTTTATAGCCATTTTCCACAAATAATTTTTAACTGTTTTTAATTGGGCTTTCCCTTGTTTATATTCTTCAATGATCTTAGAAAATTTCTTTTTTTCAGCCTCTGTAGAACTATTTTTAAAATACCCCCAAATATGTAATACGGCGTTTAAAGCACTTCCAGTACTTTCTTTTTTCTTTAAAGCCCCTTCTATTAGACCATAAAAATCAATAGCAGGGTAGCTGTTTTTGTCATTCAACAAATTTCGTATGGCTATATAATCAGAAGCCGAGTTCTCTAAAACTTTATATTTATACCTACCCCATTCTTTTTCCAACTGTTGAATTTTTTTCTCCTTTTGGGTGCAATGAATACACTTTATGGCTGATAAATTTTTATCTTTAACTTCTAACATAATATCAATATCCTTACAAGATAAACGGGAATAAAAACCTATAAACTCATGAATATCGATAGTATCTGAATGAGCTCCCGGATTTTTCCCAAGAGCTTGTTGAGCATAATGGATCTTTTGTTGACCATCCCCCTGCCCCCATGTTTCTTTACATTGATCAATCCAATCGTAATCATCCTTTTCTTTATCAACAGGATTGATTTTGTTATGCAAATTATCATAAACAACAGGTATTTTTAACCTTATTCCAATGTCTAAAACCTCACCAATGGTATAACATTTATCATCATTTTCTATAACAAGACGTTGTTTTATAGTTTTATCTAATTCACCATAGTTAGCGACAAATCTCTCCATGGCCTCTTTTTTATTATTATAGATACCTCCAATATGCAGTACAATTTTATGTTCTTTGCTCAATCCTAAACAATCCAACACTTTAGCGTGATAATGAAGATCATCGATGGCCTTTTGAACCACTTCATTACGATTGGAATTTAAAACAGTATACTGCCCTGGATGCATGGATACTCGCATATGAGCATCTTTAATTTTTTTCCCTATAGATTGAAAAGTAGAATCAAAAATATCCCACCAAGGAAGACGGTTTGCAGGACTTGACCCAAATGCAATCAAATCAGAGCTAATTCGAAAAAGGTTTATATGGTTTTCTCTATTATACTCAATGACATGATCCAAAGAATTTAAATTGTATTGTATTAAAGCTAACAATCTTTCTTCTTCTGCATTTTTAAGCATACATCTCTTATAATCTGTGTTAGGAACCCCTACTGTTAAGCATGCATAGCCTATCCCCAAATAAATCCTCCTCCATCATTTACTTTTTCTCACGATCCGATGTTTTTGTGGTTTTATAGTAATATCTGTCATTATAATTCCTTCTCTTTGTTTTAATACCATCTCTACTGCCTGAGCAATTTCTTCTGGTATAATATAACTTTCTGGAATGTCTCCTTCTTGGAAATCGGCATTTCGATAGAAATTAGACTTAGTAATATCTGGATGTATCGTAATAACCTTCACTCCATATTTTCGAGTTTCATCAAATAGATTATTGGAAAAGTGGGTCAATCCTGCTTTCGTAGCTCCATAGACACATCCATGGGTACAGGACTGTTTTGCTGTAACAGACGATATATTTATGATAAATCCTTTATTATTCTTTAAATCTCTAAGAAGTAACTGAGTAAGAACCAAAGGAACTTCCAAATTTGTTACAACCATTTCATGTATTTTTTTAGGATTTAATTCTTCATGGGGACCAAAATAACCAACACCTGCGCTATTTATTAATAGATATACTTTTTCTTTTTTTTTGATTTCTGTAATTTTTTTACACAAATAAGACATGTCCATTATATCACAAACCATAGGTATAAAATAGTCACTTTCAATACAGACTTTAGAAAAATCCCTTCCTATGCCATACACCCTATACCCTAAGGTAACCAAGGTTTTGCTGATGGCAAAACCAATTCCTGAAGAAGCTCCGGTAACAATGGCAGTTTTCATCCTCTTCTTCCTTTCAAATATATATTTTTTCTTTTGACACATAGTTTGCAGTCCATTGGTAAACATGATTTATCATTTTCTGTGTTTGTTGCACATCATAGCTAGATATTCCATTTTGAGTCTCAAAGGGATAGCTTAGTAAAAGAGACTCTCCTCTTTGTTTTCTCATTCTTTTTAAATAATCTTTGGAAACCCGAAAAACACCTATACTAATGTCATAAATCTTTTCTGCTGCTACTTGGCTAAAAGTATATTTAATCATCTCCTTGTAATGTTTTTGCCATTCTTCTATAGAAAGGAGAGGATCAAAACACAATCGAACTTTCCATCCTCTATCTAGGGCTCCCTTTATACTTATTAATCGATCTTTTAAAAAGGGAGTTTTATTTTCATATTTCTTTATTATTGGATCAGGTGATACGGTCCAGGCTAAAATCATATTTTCTAAAGGTTCTATGTCTTGAATAGCTTTAAAGTTAGCACTTTTTGTTCTTAATTCAATGGTTAGGTTTTGATGTTTTTGTGCAAAAGCCATCCATTCTCTTCCGTATCCAATGACATTTTCAAAAGCCAAAATATCTGTGTCATAGGAAATACAAAGATATATAGGATGTTTTTTTAAAAGTTTTTCTACTTCACCAAAGATTTCTTCAATATTAACAAAAACAACTACATTGGCTGAAGTATACATCCCTTGAAGATAACAATATTCACAATCATAAATACAATTCATCATGGTAGAAGTATAGTAAAAATAAGGATGACCAAAATCTTCACAAACCTCTGCTCCTTTATAAATCAAATGATCTTTTTTAAGAGCTAGAATCAATTTAGGACTTTTCTTTTGTAACCCATAATGCTGATGGCTTCTGGAAAATATATCTTTATAGTGGTTGATCTCTATGATTTGTGCATTGCTAAAATGATTTAAAATTTTCTTCGTATTGGGATGGTTCATGGCTTGTTTTTCAATATATACGTGAGAAAAAGAAGGACTATATAAGCTTTTGTCTAAGTTCTTCAAAATGTTTTTTTCCCTCCTTCTTGGATTGGCACTCTATATCCATATATTGCTTTAAAATTTCTTCTACTGTACCATATTGTAGCCAATAAAACTTCAATAACTGTTTTAATTGATGTTCCATGGTAGATGATAACTTTAAATTTTTTACTACTTGATTTAACATTTCCTTTTCTTTCTCTGTGAATTCCTTTTTATTGTTTAAAAGTCCACTTTCTACTTTGTGGCTCCATGATAGAATGGGTATAGCTTGATCTTCTATGGATTTTGAAATACTATCTTTACTTATATTGTCCGTATATAAATAATCAGAAACTATTTTTATAAAAAAGACTTGATGGGCCTTTAAAAACAAAGTAGACGATTGATAAATTCCAGATGCTTCCATATCTACTAAATCCCCTTCCAAATCCATATTATTATCCTTTACTAGTGTAGAAAAAGTTTCAACACTGGCTTCTTTGAAGGGATGAGTAAAAAGAATATCAGGATAAAAGGCTCTTTGGGTTTCATGATCAATGATTTTATTGCAAAGAAATGTAGTTCCCAAAGGTATATTGGTATTGTTAGTGCCGCATACGCCTATATTGATCAATAAATCAGAGGCGTTCACTGTCCCATTGGAAAGTAAATAAGTAACGGCAATGGCTCCTTTCAACTTCCCTACGCCTGTAATAATCAAGGTTATTTCTTCACTTTTAAATACCTGAAACTTTTGATGGGATGTATCTTTTCTTAAATTAAATTGCTTAATAAAAGGATACGCTTCATTATACATGGCTGTACATAAAAAGATCATACTTAATATCCCATCTCCTTTAATATTCTAGATAAAGTACGTAGACGTTCTCCAATAAGCTCATCATCATCACTTAATACTTGGCTGAATAATTGGATATCTTCCTTTATTTTTTCATTATCTGTACACACAGCCACTGTCATTGCATCTCCTTGCAAACCTACTCGATCGATAATAGGCTTGTCTACATCGTATAAATTCTCATATCGATAAGCTTCTCGAAAATGGAGCTTGGTTCTACAAATAAGAATAGCTAGATCAAGAACTCGGTGGAGAGGCAGTTCCTCCGACTGTCTTGACCATTTTTCTCCTGTATATCTCCAAACTTTAGCTGAAATATCCACCTTCCCCCGATCATTCCATTGAGCTAATCCTAGGGATAATCCCTTAGCATCAGAATCATAAGCATATCGGCCATCTACATTTTCATAATTTTCAGATACAATTACAGGTTTGTGTTTTAACGTTGTTGGTATTTTCATTACAGTACCTCCTACTACTTTACTAGTTTAGTAAATTACTAATTTAGTATACCCTTATATGAATTCTCTGTCAATCTGTCGAATACGTATTTAAAAAGCCAGTTATGGTGATTTTTTACCATAACTGGCTTTTTTATAGATTACTCTTCTTTTTCTTCATGACATTCATTTTTTGAATATAATAAGTTATACAAATTGGCATGTCGTAGTTCATCTGTAATAATTTCTGTTAACATATTAATATGCCTTCTATTTTGCAGGGCAAATAATATTTTTCGATATTTTTCTACTGCTGCTAATTCACCTAGCAATGCCTGTTTTATCCCTTGACAATAAGACGAAGGCCTTTTAAATTCACCTTGCTGTGAAGGAGAAATCATTTGACCTGTTAGCTCAAAATAAATCTGTCTAAACAAACCAAAATGTTTCATTTCGTCATTTCGAATGCCAGTAATAATCTTCTTATCTTCTTGGGTAGGAGCTATACTTATTAGATAGCTATAAAACATTTGATCTTCCCTTTCACCTGACACAGCTTCCCGAATCAGCTGAAGTGCCATAGGAAAATTTTGCGGATAAGTATATGGATCCACTTGCATTATGGGCCTTTGATAGAATTCGGGATCCATATCCATATAATTATATGAGTAATTATTATAGTATTGCATAGAATCATTCCTTCCAAAATCAATGTATTTAATCGTTACCTCTGTCTTCTATTACTATTCTATGCAAATACAAATGAAGTGTTCTCTTAGAAGTAAATACTGCTACTTACTTGAAAATAACCTTTCCCTCTGAAAAGCCCTCAATAATCCCTAATGACTCTACTCTTACCCCTAAAGCTTCTATGGATTTTCTTCCATTTTGAAATCCTTTTTCTATGGCAATACCTACTCCCTGAACCTTTGCTCCTCCTTGGTTACAGATTTCAATAAGCCCTTTTGCCGCATTTCCATTTGCAAGAAAATCATCAATGATCAATATCTTATCACTACTCTTTATAAATTCTTTTGATACCTTTATTGTATAATACTGCTTTTTTGTAAATGAATATACTTTCGCTTCATATACATGAAGGCTCATATTAGCTCCTACATGTTTTTTTGCAAAAACTACTGGTGCATCAAAATACTGAGCAGTAATACAGGCAATACCAATGCCTGAGGACTCAATAGTTACTATTTTATTGATTTCTTTATTTTTGAATCTTTTCTTAAACTCTTTGCCCATGGCATTAAACAACTGTATATCCATTTGATGATTTAAAAAGCTATCTACCTTTAAGATGTTTCCATCTATAACAGCTCCTTCATCCATTATCTTTTCCTTCAAAAGCTGCATTGATTATTCCTCTTTTCTTTTAGATCCATTGATTGATTTTAAAATATAATTTAAGTTTATCTTGTTAGCTTACTTATGCTTTCAGTAAGACTTTCAGATAATTCTTCCAAGTCCTTAACATAGCTATTTATCTCTTCCATTGAAGCGAGTTGCTCTTCTACAGAAGCTGATACTTCTTCGGTTGCGGCAGAGGTTTCTTCCGATAGTGCCGAAAGATTTTCTATCATCACTATAATTTCATCTTTGTTTTTAGCTATATTTTCAGTTCGATGATTAATCTCAATAATTTCTTGATTAAGTTTTATTATGGATTTAGCTATGTTTTGGAAAATATCTTCTGTTTCTTCTACTTGAATATTTTGTTTTTCCACGACTCTTTCTGTTTCTTTAACTGCATGAACTGCTTCCTTAGATTGCTCTTGAATTCTATCTATGAGATATTTAATATTACTAGCAGAATCAGAAGACTCTTCTGCCAGTTTTCTAATTTCATCAGCCACTACGGTAAAACCTTTCCCCGCTTCTCCCACTCTAGCAGCTTCAATCGCCGCATTGAGGGCAAGTAAATTAGTTTGGTCTGCAATTTGGCTGATAGTATTTGTGATATCACCAATTTCTGTAGAACTTTTATCCATTTCTTCAATTACATTATTTAACTTTTGAGCTGTTACCACATTGTCTTTTGAGCTATCTTTCAATAAACTCATGACTTTCATGCCCTTGCTACTTAATTCATTAGTTTCACTAGAAACTGACTTAATTTGATTAATAGATCCTTTTACCTTTTCAATCATATCTGCTAATTCATTTATCTTTGTTGCACCCAGTTCTGTATTGTGGGCTTGATCAATGGCTCCTTTTGCAATTTCTTCAACTGCTTGAGCTACTTCACTATTAGCAATTGATGTTTGTTCAGTTATTTTAGCTAAGGAACCAGAATTTGTCAATACTGTATTCCCAGCTTCTCTTACATCTTCAACTAAACTGCCTATATTATCTAGCATATGATTAAAGTTTTCACCTGCTTGTCCAAACTCATCTTTAGCTTTAATAATAGCTTGAACTGTTAAATCCCCTGCTGCTGCTTTATCAAAGGCTTTATTCAATATATTAAGTGGTGTGGTAACTTGTTTTGCTAGCATGAAGGATAATAAAATTATAATCCCTATTAATCCAATCGCCAATAATAAATTAGCATTGATTATATTACTAACAAATGCAAATGCATCTTTTTTGTTTTGTACAGTAAGAATTCCCCAAGCTTCTGACTCTCCTGGTAGGCTTACTGGTGTATAGGCGCTAACTATTTTGTCACCATCTAAATTTGTATATTCTATATATCCAATTTCTCCATCCAAGCATTTTTCAGTTGCTTCTTGCAATTCTTTTGGTATATGAATGTCTTCACTTATAATTTTTTGATTTCCATTGATGTCTAAGACAACAGTGCCTTTTTCATCTCTTTGAAGAACATTTTTTTGAGAATGTACATAATTATATTGCTCTAAGACTTGTACTTTATCTGGATGAGCGATTACAACACCTTTACTATCAATTACATAAGCAATAATTCCTTCCTTGGAACTAAGGTCTTCAACAATTCTTTGAAGGGCATCAAGTTTTAGATCCGTTCCCATAACCCCAATAAATTGATCTTGTTGATTATATAATGGAATAAATATAGAAGTAACAGGTATATTTCCAGTTACCGAAAAATAGGATTCACTTATGAAAGGCTGTCTATCTTGGATAATCTTTTTAAACCACCATCTTTCAGATCTGTCACCTAGCTCACCTGAAGACTTGGCTGTTTGTTTGCCATTAGTTCCCTGTATGTAATAGAGATCAATATCTGGATTTCTTTTGGCACTATCTCCTAATATTGTTTTCTGAGCAGCTATATTAAAACTTTTTACTTCCTTATTATTTGCAATTTCCTCCGTTAGTTTATAATAATTAGTCATGTAAGATGAAACATTTGCTGATAAAGACTTTGCAAAGGTTAAATGATGTGATTCAATTGTTTTTTGGTATCCTTTAGAAATTAAATAGTAATTTGATAAATTTAAGACTAAGAAAGGTACAAGAACAATTAATAACATTATTAAGACCAGTTTACTTTTAATACTTTTTGCCATTGAAAGCCCTCCCAATGTTTTTTGAATTGTTTACTTTACCTATATAATACTATGTTTAGATAAACATTCCAATAGATGAAGAAGAAAGAGTTTTTATTCTGTTAAAATAAATAAAGACTAGCAATAATTATTAGCCAGTCTTAGATTGTTTTTTCCATTACAATTAATATTTTTTCGACAGGTATCTCAACATATAGGATAGTGACTTAATTGGTCTGTCCTGATTAAACTGAATATACAACTGCGTTAGTTTACTGCCTTATTCTCAAAATTTCACTATCTTTCATTTGACCAAATGTTTGTTTCTGGAGTGCCCTTGACAACAAGCATAGCCCTTATAATTATGGCAGCCAAGGTGGAGTTCTATACGCAATCTCTTGTATCCCTTTTGATATCTCATCACTTGATTTACTAATATTATCGGTAGATCCAACAACCTCATTCGCCACATTTTGTAAGCTTTTTTCTGTTTCTTTTACGCTAGATACTAATTTTCCTTGTCCTTCAAGCATTTCATAATTATCTTTTGCTTATTTTAAGCATTAAAAAAAGAGTTACTTTATGTAACTCTTAATATAACAAAAACCTCATACATAGGCTCAAAATAGGATGTACCTACTGTTATCCTTATTTTACAACACCTATTTCTTTATAATATTTAATCGCACCATCATGCAATGGGAGCCCGGCTAAATCTGAGATAGCCTCTTCTACTTTTATGTTTTTTAACGCATTATTGGATGTTTTTAAGGTTTCAATGTTTTCCCAAAAGGCTTTTGTTAGATCATAGACTACTTCTTCTGAAAGATCCGCTGTCGTAAACAATGCCATTTTGATAGCAGTCGTGGTAATATCTTGATCTTGTCCATCATAGGTTCCGGCTGGAATTGTAAATTTTGCATACCAAGGGTATTTTTCTTGCAATTTGGCAATAACATCTTCGTCTATTGAAATTAACTTTCCATCTGCCGTGGTAGTCATTTCTGTTACTGCAGCCGTTGGTAAGCCTGCCATAATCCAAGCCCCATCTAATTGTTTATTTCTCATTAGATCAATGGCTTCTGTAAAACCAACAAATTGTGCTTTTAATCCATCTGGATAGTTTACACCTGCTTCTTGTAAATGTAGTTTGGTTTCTACTTCTGTAGTACTACCTGGTGCTCCTGAAGCAAAACTTTTTCCTGCAATATCTTGTAACCCATCTATACCTGATTCTTTTCGTACGACTACTTGGTTGGGATTATAGTATAAACCTGCAATGACTCGCAATTTATCATTAGGTCTTCCTGTAAAGGTTCCTTCGCCTTTAAAAGACTCATGCATAACACTGGTTACAGCCATACTCACTTGTGCTTCTCCACTTTGTAATAAATTCAAGTTGTCAATTCCTCCGTTGGAAGCTTGGGCACTGGCCTTTATATAATCTAACTGAGTTGTCCATAAGTTAGCAATAGAAGAACCTAATGGATAAAGGGCCCCTGTCGTTGCTGCCGTAGGAATATTAATCGTTACTTTTTCTTTTCGTTCTGTCTTTTTTGTATTACCGGTTTGTGATGTGCAACCAACTAAAAACACCATTGCAACCATGACTATTAAAAATAATTTCTTCGTTTTCATACTTTCCTCCTATTATATTTTCAACTTTATTTTTTAAATTTATTATAGATATGCCTCTTGTAGAATTTTGATTATGAACTTAGACATCTCTATCCACCTTAAACTTTAGATATTTGCTCTACCTCTTGTTCTTTGGTTTTCTTTTGTACAATGATTACTAAAGCCAATAAAGCAATGCCTAAAAGGTCCGTTTGCAATTTAGGATCAATAGCTAAAAACCCAACAATCATTAATAAAATTCTTGTGATCATCGAACATTTTTTAACCAACATTCCTTCTAACCCTGCTGATAAACTAACAACTCCAATAGATGCCGTAAGTAATGCTCGAAGAGTTACTAATAGTGGAGTATTCTCCACACTTCCTAATAGTAAGATAGGATTGTTTAAGAAGAAAAATGGAAGAATAAATCCGGTAATACCTAATTTTACAGCAATCAAGGATGTTTTTGTTTGATTGGATTTAGCTATACCTGCTGCCACATAAGAACTCATGGCTACTGGTGGAGTAATATTGGATAAACATGCATAAATTAGGCAAAACATATGAGCGGCCATGGGGGTTGCACCTACATTCATTAATACTGGTACTGCTACAGCTGCCACAATCACGTAAGCAGCCACACCTGGAACACCCATTCCTAAAATAGTACTCATGATCATTACCATGAAACCTCCTAAGAAAAGTTGTCCTTCTCCCACTACTTTTAAAATCACATATCCAAAATTTAATCCCAATCCAGTTAAAGATACAGTTCCAATAATTAAGCCAATGATTACACAAGAAATCCCTACTCCAATAGCTCCTTTAGCACCTTCTACAATGGCCATTACAATTGTATTTAAATCCATTCTTGTTTCTTTTCGAAACCAAGATGCTAACACAGTAGAAAAGATGGCAGCAACGGCTGAAAAAAGAGGCGTATAACCAGCTAACATCATCCCCATCAATACAAGTAAGGGAGTAATTAAATGCCCCCTTTCTTTCATTACCTTCATAGCATTAGGAATATTTTCCTTAGAAAGTCCTTTTAACCCTAATTTTTTTGCTTCCAAATGAACAGAAACAATAATGCCTAAATAGTACAAAAAAGCTGGCAAAAAGGCTGCAATCATTACCTGAACATAATTTACGCCTAAAAATTCTGCCATAACAAATCCTACAGCTCCCATAATAGGTGGTGCAAACTGCCCCCCTGTAGAAGCCACTGCCTCTACGGCCGCAGCAAACTCGGGCTTATAACCAGTCTTTTTCATTAAAGGAATAGTAATGGTTCCTGTCGTGGCTACATTGGCAATGGCACTTCCATTGATCATACCCAAAAGAGCACTAGCCAATACAGCTACTTTTGCTGGCCCGCCAGGTGAACGTCCTACCAAAGTCAACGCAATATCATTAATAAACTGACTAAATCCACTGTATTTTAAGAAACTACCAAAAAGAACAAAAAGAAAAATATAAGTGGCACTGACCCCAATCCCCACTCCAAAAATCCCTTGGCTGCCCCAAAACATATGACTTAACACTCTTTTCATACTAAAACCAGAGTGCCCTAAAGTTCCTGGTACAAATTTTCCCCAGAAATTAAATAATAGGAAAATAAGTGCTAAAAGTGCTAGATTTCCACTAGTTCTTCTCCCAGCCTCTAATACCAAAAGAATCCCTACTCCTGCTACGATTAAATCCATGGTACTTAGAAATCCACCTGTCATTGCGACTCTTTGATAATTCATAATCATATAACTAAAAATAATAATAGTCAACAAACATAGTAATATGTCATAAATCGGTGGAAAGTTTCTTTTCTTTTTTTCCTTTTTATATGTAGGATAGAGTAAAAAAGTGAAAAAAAGTAAGAACATGGCATGGTATGCTCGTAAGGTAATGGCATCCATCACCCCTATGGTAGTAAAGTATAACTGGAAAATTGTCCATGCTACTAAAAGTATGACTATACTCCAATTAAAAAATCCATCATAACTTCTCATGCGCATATCTGCATCTTTTTCTTCTAATAATTTCTGAGCTTCTTTCTCTATTGCAGTCAACTCTTTTTCCTCTACTTCTGTCAAGAAAACCATCCTTTCTTTTCCAAATTAAGAATTATACCTTTTTCAGATAATTACTTATAATTATTTATGCTTATTTATAATTATTTATATAATAGCATCCTTCTTGCATTCTAGCAACATCATTCTTGCATTATTTTATTCAAATGTCAAAGTTTTTTCTGTTTTTAAGTATTAGCCTGCAATAAATCATATTTTAAAAATCAGTTGCTACCTATTTTCAGAAAAAGCCGATTGAAGCAAAATTTACTCCAATCGTTTTTTTCATACTCTATAAAGAATCTTTTTCATTTATTTTTGCATCCTAAAATCAATATGAGCTGGTGACTTTAATGCATGTGGATCAAATTTTCTACCTTCTTTAATAAGTTCTTCTGCTCTTTGGATATGCCCTGTGCGAAGATATGCAAAGGCTTTATACAACTTTATTCTACCAACCTCTTGAACCTCATCTGATAATTTTTTCGCATACTGTAACATCTCAAGGTACATATGGCTATCTAGCATCTTCCTAAGCAAGTAAAATATCATCGAGCTTCATAAGGGATACTCTCATGCCCAACATGGCTGATTTTTTAAGGTCTCCCTCAATTCTAGCAAGCCCAGATAAACCATAGAGAGCCCAACAAGAAGGTTGTAATTTCATTGATCGATCTAAGGCTTGCTACGCTTCTATCTATTCCCAAGCTGTTTTAGGAGGCATTGGCAAACATTCATACTGGGTATGGGCAAGTCCTTGTCCCCATACAAAAAGTTTTCGGCCTTTCAACCTACTTGTGGAAGTCTGGATAAGACCGTAACCATTTTTATTGAGTTGGCAAATATATTTTCGTTGATTCTTATGGATTTTCCAAAAAAATCTATTTGGTATGTAGCACATCTAATACGTTCAAATTCATACATACGTAAAACAGGAGTTCCCTCATCTCCAGTCAATGTAGCTATGAAAAGTGGAGAACAAGTATAAGGATGATGCCCTACCACTCCACAGTTCCATTCAATCCCTCCAGAGAACCAAGCATTTCGAAAGGCAAGATTTCCCAAACGAAAAATGGGATTTGAAAAAGTTAATTCTTACTGCATATGCGATAAACTGTTTTCATCTTTGATTGTAACACCTGGGATTTTCATCTTTTCGAATGTTAAAATACTCATACTTTTCTTTTTCTATGATGTTTTACATTTATCTCTATATGACAAAAACTTCCAATTGATTGATTCCTTTTTCAAAAGGTATATCATTTGCAAGCCGTACTCCTTCACCAGCAGCATTATATACATAAAGACCTAGTACAAAACTACCTTTTCGCTCAGGTATTGGTAACACTGCTTCTATCGAATGTAATATTTGTTGTCTGGTCTGATCCCCTGGTGCATAGCTGGATTACCTGTTGAAATGCTAGAAACCACCTCGCCCAGTTCATGGATTAAAACAAAGAGACTTTCTTTTAGAGCCAATGGTGCTGCAAACCCATTATTCTTAATCAGCAACTGAATCGGCAACAGCCCTTTTTCTTTTTTATTAAAATTAAGAACAAGTTGTATCACTTCAAGATAATAACCTAAATGATCCCTAATGTATTCAAAGATAGTTCTTTTTATTTCATTTCCATTTTCATGATAATTATGAATTAAGCTGAGAGATGTGTACCGATGATCTGCCAGTCATATTGCAACCCCATATCCATCAATGATCCACCCACCCTCTTCTAAAGACCAATAACCCCATGGTAGTTCACCATCAACAAGTAAGAAAGGTGCTTCCTCTAAGATTTGATTGTATTGATCTGTTCCAGGCCTTAAACCTCCATCCCAATCATGAGGATCTACTACAATAAAGTCATCATGAAAACCTATTCTTTCATATCCAATTCTTTCCTTGGGAATCATATTTTTATAAGCAGACAAACGTACCTGAATTTGTAATCCATCTGGAATCATATCAAGAATTCCTTCGAGCACAACTTTTTTATCTGTTTCATATTTGAACTCATGCCATTCTCCCCATGCACCGATAAAACCAGCCTGATAAACATGGATTACATCTTTATTTTCTTCTAAAAAATGCTTGCATTCTATTAAAAGCAGCTTGATCTAAATCCTTATTTTCATCTTACACTCTTAAGTACTGGTATACAATCTAGTATTCTTTACTTCCTTTCCTTTTCTTTACCCCTTTCCACTTAGAAAACATCTATTTCTTGTTATATAAGATAACTTAACGCTAAGTACTTGTAGATATTCAAATTGGATGCAATAGAAGAGACAATCAGGGCGTGAGCTGATGGATATGCACTTGCAAAATTTGGATTATGAAGTGTGTATATCTATAAATAGATAATAGGACGTACCTTTAATATTAGGCAGCATATAATAAAGTAAATTCAATATAAAGGAGAGTCATATGTATGGATAATCATTCTATGTATTGTAATAACCCATCGAACTGCCCTAACAAGCCTTGTATCTATTTTCCTCCTTGTAGCTTGCCTGACCCATCAATCTATAAACCATCCATCGAATACCAAGTTGCTATCCCCATTAACTTAGCAAAATCTCTGGAAGGAAAATATTTCGTAGGCTATGCTGATGAACTTGCCTTTGGAAAAGGGACAAGTGCCTGGGCTAGACTATTTAATCCTCCTCATTCTGGAGTAAACTTGCACGTAACAGTTTGGACTGTGAGTGATGTTTCTGAATCCCCCTTTCGAGCACAAATTTGGTTCAATACAGAACCTCCTGGAACACCACAGGAATCCACTCTTGTTACGCCATCAAACATGGCACTTTGTCCTCTTCCAAAACCCAAAATTAAATTAGAGTATGCAACCAATGTATCTGGTAATCCTATGGGTGGTATAAAAGCTTTTGTAAGGAGAGGTCAACCTGAAACTACCCTTGTTGATGATGAACAAGGAAAATTTATCTTTTCACCTGGTGGTTCTTTTTTAATATTTTTATCAAATCCAGAGTCACCTGAACTAACAGCTAGTGGAAGAATTGCTTTTGGTTGGTGGGAAGAACCAATCTGCAGCCATTGATGTAATATTGTATTCTATTCACAAGGAAAATAAAGGATAAGAACTTTTTACTTGTTTTAAAAAATTCTTATCCTTTATTTAAAGTTTTATCCTGGCATATTGTATAAACCTATCATTTATTTACTTAGTTTTTAAAGAACTTGTTGATTTTGTGCCCTACCTTGGTTGATATAAAATTGACTAAATGCCGTTCCACCTAATACCAAAAATGCACCTAAGATTTGTAATAATGATAATCTTTCACCCAGAAATAGGGCTGAAAAAAACAAAGCTGAAACCGGATCAATATAACTCAATACAGCAATGGTCTGGCCTGGAAGTTTTTGTATCGAAGAAAAATACAAATAACATGCAACTCCTGTATGTAATATTCCTACTGTTATAAGCAAAAACATCTCCATCCCACTGTTAAAAGACCACTTATTTTCATGTCTAAGTAGAACATAAACTGTCATTACAAAGGATGCTATCATCAGTTGGACCAACGTACTTTCTAATCCGGACAAATTCTTTATAAACTTATTGAGTATCATCAATGTAGCATAGAACAAAGCAGAAAGAACTCCACAAATGAGTCCTAGGTAAGGATTGCTACCTCCTATTCCTAAACCATTAACAATGAGCATGCCTATAATAGCAACGACGATTCCTACTATCTTGCTCCATGTCAATGATTCTTTAAATAGGATAGGTGATAATAAAAATACAATAATAGGAGCACAATAATATAATAGAGTAGCTCCACTTACCGTTGTATAGCGATATGCTTCAAACAAAAATACCCAGCCAGCACCAAGAACAAACCCAGACAACATCAGTACTGGAAGATTGTTAAGAATCTTCTTTCTATTAATGAATTGTTTACGCGTTATAATAACTAAAATAAGAAATAAACTACCTATGATTGCACGCATTAAAACAATTACTGAACTAGGCATATTAATTGCTTTAACAAATAAACCAATACTTCCAAATATAAGCATAGAAATAATAAATTTAAATTCTGATTTTTCTTTCATCATAAGTCTTTCCTTTCATCCTAACTAGTAAATCATATTTATTTTATCTTCCTATAATAAATTTTTTTCTTTAATCCTAATGGTTTTGAAGTCATAATCAATCAGTCCGTCTTTGCGCATTTTATTTAATTCTCGGCTAAGGGAAGTTCTTTGTATCCCTAATCTTTCAGCTAAATCCTTTTTGGATATATTGAGTTTAATTATAGTACTTTTCTGAATATGATATTCATACTTCAAAAAGTCAGTAATCTTTTGCCGGATGGTTTTTAGAGATATTGTATCTATTTTATCTGTTAGTACTACTGTTTTATTTGAAATGACTGTTAATAAATTAGTCATAAAAACTGTATTCTTTTGACATAACTCTAAAACTAATTCCTTATTTATATGAAGTATAACTGTTTCTGATTCAGCCACAATGGTCATAGGATATGAATTACTATTAGAAAACAAAAGATTGGCCCCTAGTATATCTCCTCCTGAAAAAACAGCTACTTTTAATATCTTTCCTTCTTCATCGATTTTTTGAACAGATAGTGTACCTTTTAATATTAGATCCATGGATTCACAAAGCTCATTTTGAATATGGATCATCTGTCCTTTATCATATTTTTTGATTTTATAATGACAGGGACTAAATTGCTGAATTAAATCATCTTTTGAAAAACTATTAAAAAGATCAATACTTACGATTGCCTCTATATAATTTTCAATATTTATCTTTATCACCTCTAAAAGGTTACTTTGGTAACTTTTTTTTTATCTTTTTTAAAGTATACTATAGAAAATTGCAAATGGAAAGGAGTTTTGAAAATAATTGCAAATCACTTTATGAATACTATTTTAGGAGGATGGTGGCTGATACAATGGATATTTTTACTTTGAGTTTTTGGTTTATTACACTGATTTGGTTTATCATTTCTATTAGTAAGGATAAGAAAAAAACTTTTCACGCTGTTAAAATGTCAGGTAGAATGATGAAACATATCGCAGGGGAAATGGTAGGAATTTTATTTTTAATAGGACTTATTCTGACCTTTCTTCCACCTGAAACCATCAGACAATATGCGGGACAATCAAATTCCATCATTACAACCATTGTTTTTGCAATGGTGGGTTGCATTACTTTAATTCCTGCTTTTGTCGCTTTTCCACTTGCAGGCTCTCTTGTCAATGCTGGAGCAAGTATTGTCCCTATCGTAGCTTTTTTAACTACATTGACCATGGTTGGTATCGTTACCTTTCCTCTTGAGAAAAAAGAGTTTGGTACTAAATTTACTATTATTCGAAATTCTTTAAGCTTTGCCTTTGCTATAACCATTGCTTTCATTATGGGGGTATTCTTATGAATAAGGTAATTCAATTTAGTAAAAAAAATAAACTTTTGACTGTCGTTGTATTCTCTTATATTGTGTTATTTATCTTCATGCCGAACAAGGCTATGCTATCACTTCAAAACAGTCTTTATTATGTAAAAGAAATGTTAATGATTATGCCCGTCATATTGTTGTTGACTGCACTCATAACCGCCTGGATTCCCAAAAAAACAATCGAGAAAAATTTAGGTAAAAACTCTGGCCTTAAAGGCGCTGCTTTTTCTTTTCTGCTTGGTAGTTTTTCAGCAGGACCAATATATGCAGCATTTCCAGTATGTAAAGCATTGCTTTCAAAAGGAGCAAGTATTTCTAATATTGTAATCCTACTAAGCACATGGGCTGTTGTCAAAGTACCTATGCTTCTAACGGAAGCTAAATTCCTAGGACCTAAATTTATGATTACTCGATGGATCCTTACAACAATCTCCATCTTTGTCATGGGTTATATCACATCAAAGTTAGTAAAGCAAAAAGATCTTCCTTCCTATGATAATAAAGAAATTTCTACAACAAATTCACTCACAATTTCTTCTACGTACTGTATTGGTTGTGGCCTTTGTGAAAAAATAGCACCAAACTATTTTAAAATTAAAAATAAAAAAGCTGTAGTGCTAAATCAAGATATTAACCAAAAAGACATAGAAACAGTAAACAAAGCAGTTGAAAAATGCCCAGCAAAAATGATTAAGTCTATATAATGGTGTAAAAAGAAAAATAATTTGAGCCAAAGCTCATACCTCGGTTAAAATATAGTTGCAACACAAATACCAA
>JAAYNZ010000149.1 GCA_012520595.1 Candidatus Epulonipiscium sp.
TCAGGTGCCTCTCTTGATTTTAAAGGTGTTCTATTTTCAATGGAAAGTTGAATGGGAAAAATAGTTTTAACCGTAGCAGGACGTTTGGTTAATACGATGACGCGATCCGACATACTAATAGCTTCTGAAATATCATGGGTAACAAGAATCGCTGTTTTATTTTCCTTTTTAATAATCATGCCGATTTCATCAGCTACTGACAAACGCGTTTGATAATCTAGAGCCGAAAAAGGTTCATCTAATAATAAAATTTCAGGTTTGATGGCTAACGTACGAATCAATGCAACACGTTGCCTCATTCCTCCAGAAAGCTGGGAAGGAAAGTAGGTCTTAAAATCTTTTAAACCATATAAGTCTAATAATTCTTCTGCATATTTCTTATTTTCTTTCGTTAATTTATTTTGTATCTCCAATCCCAAGTATGCATTACTTAAAATATTTCTCCATTCAAACAAATGATCTTTTTGCAGCATATACCCAACTGTACAGGAACGTCCGTTGGTCGAAGCACAGTGTAGCGTAATTTTACCTGATGTAGGTTTTAGCAAACCAGAGATTAAAGATAATAAAGTGGATTTTCCACATCCACTGGGTCCTACAATACTAATAAATTCTCCTGAATGAACTGAAAGAGATAAATTTTCTATTGCTTTTGTTTCCTCATATAGGGTATGATAATTCATAGAAACCTGATTTAATTCGACAACAGGGGTCATTGATATCCTCCTTCCAAAATCACTGTTTACTATAATATATTAGAGAAGGAAGGGTTATGTGAAATATCTATGTACTGTAAAACAATAAGTTTTACTTTGTTGAAAAGAGAGAGGGATGCCCATGCTTTGCCCAAAATGCCATGCAAAACAAAAAATTGGTGCTCATTTTTGTCACCAATGTGGTTGGGATTTTTTTACTACGAGTCAACCTGTACCAACCTCGGTAAATGTCCCTAAAAAAAAGAAAAGTAACCTTCCCCCTATTGATCGAATCATTCATATTTTTTTTATGACTTTAATTGTACTTAGCATCATAGGAATTTCTCTTATTATTATTGGTATTTTATTTATCCGATAAGTTTTTCAAGAAGTTTATAAATAATCAAAAACATTTTCTGTATACACAAAAAGATATGTAAATATAAGGATTTTAAAATCCTACATTATTACATATCTTTTTTAGATCACCATATTTCTTTTTTATTAAAGTGCTCTTCCTGGAATAAGGGCGTTTAAAATACCAATGATTAAAGAGCCAATAATCGCCCCTAAAAGAGAGATGGAAAAACCTTTAACTAAAAACTGAGTGGCATATAAAATAAGTGCCGAAACAATAAAGCCTACAATTCCTCTACCAAAAGGAGATGCGTCAATACCTGTAATTTTTTCGATAAGATAGTCCAAGCCTGTTATAACAATGGCTGCTATAACCAGAGTCCACAATCCATCAATCGTAAATCCAGGTGTTAAAAACGCCGTTACTGCTAATACAACAGCTGTAAATAAAAAACGTAAAAGAATATGTGTAATATCCATATTCTTTTGTTCTTCCTGACGCACGTTATTTCCTTTATTATCTTCCATCCATGTTCCTCCTTACTGCATAGATAGTAACAAAGTTATTATGCGCAGTAAGAACGAAATTATACCCGATAAAAACCTTTTCTTTACAGCATAAAACTTCTATAAACTTCCCATTTGTTTCTATGTATCCTTGTCTATAATGTTTTTGCTTTTACGCATCCTTGAATTTTTAAGAATGAAGTCCTAAACTGATGATCAGTCCTTGATCTACTTTTTCCATTAAACCACAATCTAAATGGCAAATTTTTTCCCTTAACCTTTTTTTGTCAATAGTCCGTATTTGTTCCAAAAGTATAACTGAGTCTTTTACTAAGGTATATTGTTTCGCATGTATTTCAATATGAGTAGGTAATTTTGCCTTATTAATTTGTGAGGTAATGGCTGCACAAATTACTGTAGGACTGTATTTATTTCCAATATCATTTTGAATAATAAGAACAGGTCGAATACCTCCCTGCTCTGAACCGATCACCGGGCTTAGATCAGCATAAAATATATCTCCACGTTTCACCTGCACGCTACTCACACTCCGCTATTCGTTGCTCAAAAAATTGCTCAACCTCACTTTCAACTTCAAAACACAATTCTGATAAGCCCAAATTAATTTCCGCCATTTCTTTATATCCTTTTTCTATTTCTGCCACTTCATACAAGTAATGATCTCTCATCATACTGCCAACAAGCTCAAAAAAACCATAGTCTGGACGCACACCAAGCCATTTACTTTTTTTCTTCACAGCCTGTTCACTCCCCATCTTACCTTGCCTAGGCTCTCTTTGATATTATTACCACAGAACAAAAGATGTATACGAATTATTAAAAGTAATTCACCATTTTAATTAAATGATGATTTTCTACATAGACTCTAGGAATTCGTTTCCCCACCATACAAACAACTTCATAGTGGATCGTTCCTAAAACATCTGCTATTTCCTCTGCTAAAATTGACTGTCTACCTTGGGTTCCCATTAAAACAACTTCGTCTCCAATCTGTGCTTGAGGAATATTTGTAATATCCACCATACACTGATCCATACAAATACGCCCAATAATAGGTGCTTTTATCCCCCTAATGAGTACCTTTCCTCCTGGCGAAAGCCTTCTTGAATAACCATCTGCATAACCAACTGGTAAGGTAGCAACCAAGGTTTTTTTCTCAGTAATATAGGTTCTTCCATAACTAATAGGAACTCCTTTTTCTACTTCTTTTATGTGACTAATATGAGTCTTTAGGGACATGACTGGATATAATTTTAGTTTTTCTTGATTTATACTAGCAGAAGGATACAATCCATATAGTATAATCCCTGGACGCACTAAATTAAAATGACCTTCTTCAAATTCAATGATTCCTGCACTATTAGATGCATGTTTAATAGGAACGTTGATTCCTCTTTTTTCTAAGCGATGAATAAAAGAATAAAATTGGTTCATCTGTTGGCAAGTAAAGGATTGGTCTTCTTCATCAGCTGTTGAAAAATGAGTGTAAATTCCTTCTATTTGTAAATAAGGAAGATTCTTAATTCTTTCAATCTCTTCTAGACTTTGCTCCTTAACGAGAAAACCAATTCTCCCCATGCCAGTATCCATTTTAAGATGAATAGGAACTACCTGATTGTATTCTTCTCCCGCTTTCGAAAAAGCTTGAGCGATCTCATATGTAAATACAGTTGGAGTTAAATGATATTGAACTGCTGTCTTTGCTTGGCAAGGCGGAGTATAACCTAAAATCAATATAGGAACCTGTATACCTGCTTCTCGCAGTTGAATTCCTTCTTCTAAAATAGCAACAGCTAATCTCTCAACGCCTTGTTCTATTAATACTTTTGATACTTCTATAGCCCCATGTCCATAAGCATCAGCCTTGACAACTCCCATGATCTTACTTTGGGGCTGTAGAATATTTTTAATTTGTTTTATATTATGTTGTAATGCATCTAAATTAATTTCAGCAACGACTCGTTGGTAACTTTCCAAAACGTATCCCTCCCTGGGATGCTCTTCTAATTATTCCATTGATTCAATGAAAAAAAGTGCATCATCCAAGGTTTTATTATACATAAATTCTTCATATTGTACAACAATTCGTTTTTCTTGATTTTGATCATATACAATCATTACATGAGGATTTAAGGTTTTATGGTCCACCCACAATCGTTCTATATCCAGGAGCCGATGTCCACCTGGTACCTGGGTTTCAAACACTGTTGTTTCCCCTTCTGGTAGATTGGCTACTGCAATAGCAGTTTCTTGAGATTGGAAATAATTTTTCAAAAAATTTCCTAACAAAATCTCATCTCGATACGGAGATTTTTCAACTTCTATCATTACTTTCCCTTCAATTTTAGGATTGACCTGAACCACCTTTTGTCCATTGAAAATAGTTGTAATCCCCTCTACTTTTTTAGGCTCTAGGATTTCAATCCGATATTCTCCTGTACGTTTATAATAGTGCCTCATTTTATATTCATTTTTTCCTTGATTTGAAATATAAGCAACACGCACTACACTTTCATAAGAATCTAATTCCATAAAACGCTTTTGTATTTTTTCCATTGTTGAAAGTTCTTTGGCCTTTTCTGTTTTACAACCTGTTAACAAACTAATTATCATTAGCACCAAAAGTAACTTCCTTCTCTTCACAACATTCCCCCTTATTGCTACTGATTTAATAACGATTTTAACATATCAGCTCGACTAATAATACCTACGAGTTCTCCTTTTGTATTCACTACAGGTACACGATTAATTCTTTTTTCCACCATTAAAGCAGCTACTTCTTCGATGGTTGCATTTTCTTCCACTGTATGAGCAGGAGTTGTCATAATTTCTTTTGCCTTACTAGCTACTAGTTTCTTTAAATCTTCCTCATATTGTTTGACTCCTTCTATGTATATTATACTCCCTAAAAACTCAATATATGAAGGAAAACGAGGCTCTTTTTCTTTACTTAGTAAATCTGCTTCTGTAACAATCCCTATCACTTGCTTTTTTTCATCTACAACAGGTACTCCGCTAATTTTATTTTTCATTAATATTTTAGCAATTTCTTCTACAGACATATCTCCATCAATGGATATTACCGCCTTTTCCATAATATCTTTCGCTAACATTTTCATTCCTCCTATCTTTTTACTTGTATATCTATGCATCATCCTAGTACTTGAGAAATCCAATAGCATAGGTCTGAAGCCATCATCCCATGGAGTCCTGCTTTTTTAGCAGCTGCATCTCCTGCCTTTCCATGAAGATACGTGCCCATTATGGCTGCTTCATAAGGTTCACACCTTTGGGCAATAAAACTGGTAATAATCCCTGTTAAAACATCCCCAGCACCAGCCGTAGCCATACCAGGATTCCCTGTTGTATTCATATAAAGCTCTCCATTTGGGTGGGCAATCAAACTAGTTGCATCTTTTAAAACGGTAATGACGTTCCAACGCGCAGAAAACTCGCGAACTACTTCCACTGGATTCGATATAATATAAGAGATGGGTCTTTGAATTAATCGTGACATCTCTCCTATATGAGGAGTAAGTATAATAGGGACTTGACTTTGTTGTAATAAAGAAAGATTTTTTGATAATGCATTTAAACCATCTGCATCAATCACTAGAGGAACCTCTGCTTCTTCAATTACTTTCCATGCAATTTCTGTTACTTCCTCTCCTTGTCCCAATCCAGGTCCAATGGCAACAACATCAGATTCTTTCATTACTTTTTGAATCTTAGGCCATGCTTTTTTTGAAATCATTCCTTCTTTTTCATCTAAGGGTGTACTAATACCTTCTTTGACTTGGTTTCCTAGGATCGATAAAATGCTCTGGGGTACACATAAATGAACTAAGCCTGCTCCTGTTCGATAAGCAGCTTGAGCTGATAATATGGCTGCCCCTGGCATACCTCTGGATCCAGCTATCAATTGAATTTTCCCATAACTACCTTTATGGGTTCGTAATGGCCGTGGAGGAACTTTCCTTTTGAATTCTTCTGCTGTTAAGACATGTTGATACAAAGATTGTGTTCTGATAACTTCTTTGGGAATTCCGATATCCGCTATGGTTATCTTGCCCGCATATTCTGCTCCTGGATATAGATAAAGTCCCAATTTAGGTAAAGCAAAAGTAATGGTTTCTTGAGCCTTTACTGCAATTCCTAAAATTTTACCCGTATTTCCTTGTATACCTGAAGGAATATCAATGGAAATAATATATTTTCCATACTGATTCATCAAATCAATACTGCTTCTGAGATCCCCTACAATCTCCCTGATCAGTCCTGTACCAAAAATAGCATCTACTATAATACTGCTGAATTGAATATGATGAATCATCTCTTGCTCTGATAAAGATTGGAGAGTCTTAATGGAGATGCCTAAATTTTGTGCCATCTTATAATTAATTTCTGCATCTTTTGCTAACTTAGCTTCTTCTCCTACAAATATAATATGTACTAAAACATTTTGATTATGCAGCAATCGTGCAAGAGCAAAACCATCTCCACCATTATTGCCATGACCTGCAAAAATCAATACATTTTTCTTATCTTGTACTTCCAACTTCTGTAAAACTTTCTTCATTACAGCTAAAGCTGCATGTTCCATTAATAAAATACTTGGAATTTCCCATTCTTCTATACTTTTAGAATCCATTTCATTCATTCCTTCTACCGTTGCAACCTTCATTTTCTCCCTCCTCTATGGTAGCATATGCAATGGCATATTCTTTACAATGAGAAATAGATACCCATATCTTGCCATTCCCTAATTCTTCTTTTCTCTTTTGGGCTCCTCCATATAATTGAATATAAGGTTGTCCCTGCTCATTTCTTAAAACTTCAATATCAATAAGGCCAAAGTTTCGAAATCCAGTACCTAAGGCTTTAGCTACAGCTTCTTTTGCACAAAAATTACCTGCTATTGTTTGTACAAGGTATTTTTTACGTTGAAATAATTGGTTTTCTTCCATTGTAAAATACTTTGTGAGAAAATTAGGATGTTGTTCAATGGCTCTCTGAATTCTTTTGATCTCAATGATGTCCACCCCAATCCCTTTCATATCTTCACCCCCAGTATTCTTGGTCTAATTTTTCTATGAAATCTGCTCCTACTAAATGATGAAGATAAGAATAAAGTTGCTCTACATTTTCTTCATTGATGGTTTTTTTATCTAAACATTCCTTTAATTCTGTACGAAGGTGTTCTATTCTTTCATTTAGTTCTTTCATTTCTTTTCTTCCTGCTCTCATTTCAGCATAACATATTTTAACACTTTCTTCTAGTAATTCTCCATTAGCTCTTTGAATTTCTCCTGGAAGTAATTTTAATTGTTCATCCATTTGTTCTATTTTCTCATTAATTTCTAAAACATATTGCTGGTTTTTAACCATTTTATCCTTAGCCTGTTCATTTTCAAGTTCATAGGCGTCGGAAGTCAATTCTAAAATTTCTTTCATCATTCTTTTTTTTAATTTTATATAATCTTTTCGATCGTTTGTCAGCTGCCCTTGTTTTTTTATTAAATTATTTAAGTTTGTTTCTAATACCATAATTTGCTTGGTTTTTCTTGTTGAAGAAAAAATATCATGCCAAAGTTTATCCAAAACTAGTATGGGTACTTTACTATATTTTAATTCTTCCATTGAAAAATGGGTCTTTTTACGTTTTTTCCAAAAAAACATTTCATCCCTCTTTCCTTATCAATCCTTCGTGCTTCAAGGATATGGATGTTGCTTTGTAACAGACTCTCCTCTTATAGTATATCGGATATTATAATGTTTTTCTATACTGTAAAAAAAGTAAAAAAGCACTCTACTAAAAAGTAGAAGTGCTTTATATAAGATGTAAAAGTCCGTGAAGAATTTTAATAGCTTCCCCACGAGTAGCATTTTTCCTAGGACGAAAATGGCCATCTGGATATCCCTGTATAATATGACAAGATGCCATTGCTATTATTTCTTTTTTATATTGAAAACTTTCTTGATCCCGAAACTGAATGGGTTCTAAGCATTGACCATCTACTCCAAATAATAAGTCTAGGCATCGATCTGAAATAAAGGCCATTTCCTCTCTCGTTATAGGTCCATCCACTTTAAATTTTTCAAAATTTTTTCCGTAGTCGTCCTTTCGAACAAGTCCTAAATTTTCTGCTGCTTGAAAATAACCTTCTTTAAAAAACCAGTGTTGACTTTGAAAATTTTCTTGTAATTCTGTATAATAAAAACTTCGTATTACCAAACTAATAAATTCACCTCGGGTAATAGGGGAATCTGCTCGAAATGTACCATCAGGATAACCTTTAATCAAACCCATTTGTAATAAAGGCTCTGCATAAGAATAGGACCAATGCTCTGAAAAATCATCAATAAATGTAGGTAAATGCCGGCTATCATAAGTAAATACTACTTCTAAAGGATCCGATGTAAATAGATATCCACGTTGATCTTTAATAAATAACTGAAAAGTATAAGACCCCTCATAATTTTCTAAAAGAACATTCATCGTTCCATCTCCATTATAATGCAGTGCACTACCTGCTACGGCCTCTAAAGGCTGACCTGTGAATACCGTTTTAATGGCCTCTGGAAAACTGCTATCTCCTGTGGGATAAGCCACTAAAGTATACTCATATTTTTCTTGAGAATTAGAAGAAACAGGAGTCCATTGGAAGTGATACTGATAATAATCCTCATAAATTGGATAATAATCCTTTAAAATTAATTGTGGTTTTTTAGATAATGTGGGCACACTCCCCGTATAACCAGCTAAACCTAACCAATAAAGATACAAACCTGACACTTCTGTAGCTAAAGGAAGATTTAAATTTTCTTGAGGAAGTAAGTTGAAACTATGACTGTCATACTCTACTTCCTTTATATTTTGCTGTGCCCTTTGTGCCGAATCATAATAAATAGTGGAACGTTTTGCTAAGGGGGATCCAAATAATTGCACATAATCTTCTGCCGCGATTTCACAAATATCCCATCGATGATCGTAATCCTCACCGTAGTTATAATAATAGGTCACCTTAGGATATGCTTTAAGATTTCGAATGTTAGCATACTCTGTATCTTTCCACTGAGCAAAATGCTTATTTTCTTTAGTAATTAGATAATAGTATGTAAAGTGGTGTCCATATTCATGGGAAAGGATTCTTGCAAATTGGGCAATATTCGTATAATCGTTTCCGTTAAATATTTCAATATAACGTCCTTTTTTATAAATATACTCTCCATTTTCTCCAAAATCAAAATCCGGATAATAGTAGGCAGCCACTCCTTCCGGAGAGTCAGGGTAAATGTAAACTGCTGAAAAATATGCCAACTCTTCTCCATGAAAATTATTAAGAAGCTCCTTATAAATGGATTCCAATGCTTTTGGATTGGACCAATTGGATGAAAAACTAATAATCTCTACTCCTAAAGGCCCTTTGTACTGAGCAATAGGTTTTCCATACCCTGTACGTGGTTGACCAAAAACACTTCCAGTCCATGGAATAAAGAGAAAGAATAAAAATAAAATCATTGTTTTCGATGTATTCCATTTTTTTTTCATTGAATCACCCTTATATGTATTTATCAAATGCTATCCTAGTAACGCTGACTCCTTATTATTTTTATTATACTATAAATATATAGAAAGCATATTACACAAAGATTAAATCTTCTTTTCATAACTATGTATAAAGGGCTACAATATATTACATTTTATTAATAAAGTAAAAAGTGTATCTCTTTACTATTTCAAAGATACACTTTTTATCTATTGATTCTTATATAAAATTAAGAACAATCCCCATAATAAATCCTAATAATGCTCCTAACCAAGTTATGGCTTGTAGTTCCTTTTTGGCAATGGATAAGATAATCTTTTCCGTGTACGCCATATCAAAAGATTGTATTTGATCTTCTACCATTTGAGGTAAATTTAAAAACTGTATCAGCGAGGTACCTTTTTCCCTTACCAATTGTAAATAGCCTTCTACAATCTTATCTTGTATTTTTTCTAATTCTATTGGCTTAATCTTGCGAAATAAATGATAAATAGGGTACTGCAAGACTTCTTTGCGACATTGAGCAATGAGAAACTGGCATTTTTTATAAAATGTTTCAGAATGACTAAGATACCCGACACCCCTGGTGATCCATGGTAAAATAGAATCTTTCTGCTGTTGTAAAAATGATTCATTCCAGTAAGAAACAGAAAGAAAAGAAGTAAAAATCTTATCTGTTAAATAATGATACCCTTGTTCTAAACCCGTTTCTTTTAAAGACGGAGGAATCTTTTGGAGCAGAGAACTTACAGGTGTTTTTAGCCCTTTTTTAAGAAAATGATTTATCTCTTGAAGTAATTCTTCCTGATTTTCTTCCTTGTTTAAATATTTTTCTATTTCATCCAAAAATCGTTGATAAATTTTATCTGGGTTAACGAAAAAAGCCGCAAACTTTCCTAACTGATTTTGCAATATTTGGGTCAATAATTGCTTTACGTTGTTTTGTACTGTAGGTTGATAAAATATTTTTTGAACATAAAAAGATAAGGTAGGTCCTTGCATCAAAAGATAAGCCTCCATCTCCTGTAACATAGAAAGAGAAAGAAAGTCACTAATGGATCGTTGTTTTTTTTCCCATTTTTCTACTTTCTTTTGAATCCATTGATTAAAAGCAAGTCGAGTCTGTTCTCTCTGAAAATATTCATGTCCACTTTTTAGTAACTGCTCTTGGATCTTTTGAAACATTTGTTCCATTTCTGGTTTTTTTAATTGTTCCATGACCTGATCTAAAATCCAAGAAGCGATCTGCTTTTGTACTTCTGGATTTCGTAGTTCTTCTCCTATTTGATGAATTATTTTTGCTTCCCACTTGATAAAAACAGAATCTACATCTTTCCCTATTCTTTTTTCTAGCCAAGTTTGTAGTGTCATTTCATCTTGCTGTAGATGCAATATCAACTGACGGACTTTTTTCCCCAATTGTTCTTGCACTTGAGGACCTTCTAGCGCATTGGTTAGTATTTCAGGTGTTAATAAATGTTCTCCAATGGTTTGTCCTACAGAATGAGCGATCCGATGTTGTTCTTTTGGAATTAATCCAGGTGTGAAAGGTATTTTTATGGGTCCGAATCGTTTTTCAGTATAGGGACGAAATAACATTTTAATGGCAAGCCAATTTGTAATATATCCAATAAACCCTCCTACTACAGCAGGAGTTAACCATTGTATCACTGCCATTGTCATAGGTACTCTCCTAACTTTTTCGAGTATTATGATTGGAAATTTTTAATCCCAACGTTTCCCTTTTCTGCTTTTCTTGCTTTTGTTGCATCTTTTGCTCATTTAATTTATAAGATAAAGTCATTAGACTATCAGATAAATGGACGTTTTCTACAATTACATGCTTGGGAACCTTTAAATCAATAGGCGAAAAATTCCAAAGTCCTTTGATGCCCCATCTTGCTAAATCCTGTCCTATTTTCGATGCTTTTGTTTTGGGTAATGTCAAAATTGCAATATCAATTTCATGTTCCTTTACAAAATCCTCCAACTCATCAATATCTTGAATCTCAATCCCACGAATGGACATTCCAATTAAACGAGGGTTAATATCAAAAAGACCTTTGATGACAAATCCTCGCTTTTCAAAATTGGTATAATTAGCTAATGCTTGTCCTAAATTTCCTACACCAACGATAATCACTTTATATGTATTTTCCAATCCAAGAATTTTCCCAATTTCATTGTATAAATACTCTACATTATATCCATACCCTTGTTGACCAAATCCTCCAAAATTATTTAAATCTTGACGAATTTGAGAAGCTGTAACCCCCATTCGTTCACTTAATTCACGAGACGAAATACGGGTAACATCATTTTCTAATAACTCACCTAAATACCGAAAATAACGTGGCAAACGCTTAATAACTGCCATAGAAATCTTTTTTTCTTCTCCCAATTCCTCATCTCCCTTCTACTTTTAGGATATTCTCAAGTGAACTACTCCTATTTTATTTGAATCCACATGGGCTCTCTATGATTGTTTGTAATTGATTATAGTTAAAACTTATTATACCTTGACGTGAAAATTGTGTCAATCATGCATCTTTTCAATCCTCTTGTTTTTTGCTATGATAGTAGTAGTTTAGAAACGGAGGTTTGCCCACATGATTATAGCATGTAAAGATATTACAAAATCCTTTGGTACCAATGTGATTTTAGATGGTATTTCATTTCAAATAGAAGAACAAGATAAAGTAGCTATTGTAGGAACAAATGGAGCTGGAAAATCCACTTTATTTAAAATCTTAGCTGGTGAATGGTCGCCTGATGGAGGTGATATTTTCCTTAGTAAAGGTACTAGTTTAGGTTACTTATCCCAACATTTAGACTTAGATGAAAACAATTCTATTTACCAAGAAATGATTCTAATTTTTTCCCACCTATTAGAAATGGAAAAACAATTACGAGAGTATGAACAAAAAATGGGACAATTGCAAGGGAAATCCCTCCAAGAAATTATGGAAAAATACTCTATCTTACAGCATCAATTTGAAGAAAATATGGGGTACGGTTACAAAAGTAAAATTCAAGGTGTTCTAATGGGTTTAGGATTTACAAAGGATGAATTTAATCAACCCATTTATCAGTTATCTGGAGGTCAGAAAACAAGAGTCTCTTTAGCTAAATTGCTCTTACAACAACCTTCTATTCTTTTATTAGACGAGCCTACCAATCATTTAGATATTGCCTCTATTGAGTGGCTAGAGCTTTTTCTTAAAAATTATCCTGGAACCGTCCTTCTAATCTCTCATGACCGTTATTTTTTAGACCGAATTATAACCCAAACTATAGAAATTGAAAATAAAAAATCAACTGTATATCGAGGCAATTATTCCTTCTATGCCAAACAAAAATCGATCAACCGGGAGATTCAATTGCACCAATACTACCACCAGCAAAAAGAAATCCAAAGGCAAGAAACAATTATTCAACAACTTCGTTCTTTTAACCGCGAAAAATCAATTAAACGAGCCAAAAGCAGAGAAAAAGCCTTGGCGAAAATCGAGCGAATCGAAAAACCACAATTTATTCCTACTGAAATGAAACTATCCTTAGCTCCTAAGATTCAAAGTGGTTTTGATGTCTTGTCTGTAGAGGGACTTTGTAAATCTTTTGATGAAAATCCCTTATTCTCCAATGTATCCTTTCAAGTACACAAAGGGGAACGAGTGGCTTTAATTGGTCCTAATGGGGTAGGAAAAACAACTCTGTTTCGTATCCTATTAAACGAGCTTTCTTCTGATGGTGGAAGTTTCCACTTGGGAAGCAACGTTTATATTGGATATTATGACCAAGAACAGCAACACTTATCACCTGAAAAAACAATTTTTGATGAAATTTCAGATGCTTTTCCTGCTTTAACCCAAGGTGAAATTCGTAATACCTTAGCTGCCTTTTTATTTACAGGAGACGATGTTTTTAAACAAATTAGTTCCCTTAGTGGTGGCGAAAAAGGCCGAGTTAGTTTAGCTAAGATCATGCTATCCCAAGCAAATTTTTTATTACTCGATGAGCCTACAAATCATCTAGATATGATATCAAAAGAAATTTTAGAACAGGCTCTTATTGGATACGAAGGGACCGTTTTATACATTTCTCATGATCGTTATTTTATTAATAAAACAGCTGATAAAGTTTTGGAGTTAACTTCTGAAGGTGTTACCAGTTATCTTGGAAACTATGATTATTATATAGAGAAAAAAAATAAACAGGATACCTTTCCTCCCTCAGAGTCTCCTGAAAATACAAAAACCAGTCAAACAAAAGAAGAGTGGTTACTTCAAAAAGAACTGCAAGCTCAACAGCGAAAAAAAGAATCGGAAATTGCAAAGGTTGAAAAAGAAATCGAAGAACTTGAAAAAGAATTACAACAGTTGGATGAAAAACTATGTCTCGAAGAATTCTATAGTATACCTGAAAAAGCACAAGAAGTATATTATGCAAAAAAATCTGTAGAAGAAAAACTAGAATCTTTATATGAAACTTGGGAAGAACTACATCTGTAAGCACAAAATATCAAAGAAAAGAAGTGTAGATAAAGTATACATCTACACTTCTTTTTATTCTTAGGATAAGGTTTGTATGGTTTCCATGATGTAATCTGCAAATTCTCCGCTCGTAGCTCCTGTATCTCGTCCAGTAATGGTTAATTTTTTCTCTGTAATGGTACAAATATCTAAAGCTTGAGTTAATTGATCTGCTTCTTTTATATATCCAATATGAGATAAAAGCATAGCTGCTGCTCGAATGATACTACAAGGATCTGCATACTGTGCCCTTCCTTCTTCTACCATTCGTGGGGCAGAACCATGAATGGCTTCAAACATGGCATATTGTTTCCCAATATTTGCACTACCTGCTGTTCCTACTCCACCTTGAAATTCAGCCGCTTCATCTGTCAAAATATCTCCATATAAATTGGGTAAAATAAAAACTTGAAATTGGGTTCTTCTTTTTTCATCAATTAATTTGGCGGTCATAATATCAATGTACCAATCGTCCATTTCTATTTCTGGATACTCTTTGGATATTTCTTTACAAATATCTAAGAATTTTCCGTCTGTTGTTTTTACAACATTAGCCTTTGTAACAACAGTCACTTTTTTCTTTCCATTCTTTCTTGCAAAATCAAAAGCGGATCTTGCAATTCTCTCTACTCCTTGAGTTGTGATTACTTTAAAATCAAAAGCAACGTCTTCTGTAACATGAAATCCTTGGCTACCTAAAACATAAGCACCTTCTGTGTTTTCTCTAAAAAAAGTCCAATCAATTCCTAACTCTGGCACTTTTACAGGTCGAACATTGGCAAATAAGTCTAATTCTTTTCGCATAGCTACATTCGCACTTTCAATATTAGGCCAAGGATCTCCTTGTCTTGGAGTTGTTGTAGGACCCTTTAAAATAACATGGCATTGTTTTAATTCTTCTAAGACATCATCAGGAATTGCTTTTCCTACTTTTGCCCTGTTTTCAATGGTGCAACCTTGAATTTCTTTAATCTTAATTTTTCCTTTTTCTATTTCTGATTGAAGCAAAAATTCTAAAATTCTTTGGGCTTGGTGAGTAATGGAAGGACCTATACCATCTCCACCTACGACTCCAATTACAATAGTATCCAATTGATCATACTGAATAAAATCCTCTTGATTTTTCATTCGTTCGACTCGTTCTAGTTGTTGTTGAATTAACTTTCCAAACTTTTCTTTTGCGTCTGTAATCAATGATTCCATTTTTTTCCTCCTTACGTTTTACTTGTCAAAAAAGATACAACTTTATAAAGCAAAAAATTTTTATGCTTCTGCTTTGATCAAATTAATTTTACCACCAGCTAATAAAGTCTTCCACTCTTTTTCTGTACAATTTATTGTCATCTTATATTTTTTTTGTTTTGTTATATTTTCTACATAAACAAGATTTTCTTTTATTGCTTCTTTTACATCTTGAATTTTTAATTCATCAAACTCTGCAATATCATCATAATCTCTGGCATTACAAAAAACCAATGGAAGAATACCTGCATTAATTAAATTGGATCGATGAATTCGAGCAAAACTTTTTGCCAATACAGCTTTGATCCCTAAATACAAAGGTACTAAAGCTGCATGTTCACGACTCGAGCCTTGACCATAATTTTCTCCTCCTATAATAAATCCTCCTCCATTATCCTTTGCCCTTTTAGGAAATTCTGGATCACAAGGCGTCAGACAATATTCAGCTAAATGAGGAATATTGGAGCGAAAAGGAAGTAATTTTGCATTGGAAGGCATAATATGATCGGTTGTAATATTATCTTCTACTTTAATGAGAACTTTTCCTTCTAATACATTAGAAAGAGGAACATTCCTTGGAAAAGGTTTAATATTAGGTCCTTTAATAACTTCAACTTGACTTCCATCTTCCGCTGGAGGAATAATCATATTATCATCAACAGTAAATGTTTCCGGCATTTCTACTGAAATCTCTACGGGATACGTCCGAGGATCCACTAATTTTCCTTCGATAGCACTGATAGCTGCTGTTTCAGGACTTACTAAATAAACACTAGCCGAAGGCGTACCACATCGGCCTTTAAAATTACGATTAAACGTTCGAAGAGAAATAGCGTTACTAGCAGGTGCTTGCCCCATACCAATACAAGGACCACACCCGGATTCTAAAATTCGAGCTCCTGCACTAATTAAATCAGCTAATGCACCGTTACTAGCTAACATATTTAAAACTTGTTTAGAACCTGGAGAAATTACTAAACTTACATTGGGGTGGACCGTCTTTCCTTTTAATATCTTTGCTACTTTCATTAAATCTTGGTAGGAACTATTGGTACAGCTTCCAATGGCTACTTGATCCACAAGAATTTCTCCTATTTCACTTACCTTTTTTACATTATCAGGACTATGTGGCATAGCTGCTAAAGGTTCTAAGTCATCCAAACAAATTTCTATGGTTTCATCATAGGTAGCATCTTCATCTGGCAATATGGATTCCCATACTTCTTCCCGTTGTTGTGCCTTTAAAAACTCTCTTGTAATTTCATCACTTGGGAAAACAGAAGTGGTCGCTCCCAATTCTGCTCCCATATTTGTAATGGTTGCCCTTTCTGGTACGGATAAAGACTTAACACCTTCTCCTGTATATTCAATGACCTTCCCTACTCCACCCTTTACTGTCAGGCGACGTAAGACTTCTAAGATAATATCCTTAGCAGAAACAAAAGGTTTCAACCTTCCAGTCAATCGGACATTAACTACTTTAGGCATAGTAATATAATAGGTTCCGCCTCCCATGGCTACGGCCACATCCAATCCTCCTGCTCCAATGGCCAACATACCAAGGCCTCCCCCTGTTGGAGTATGGCTATCTGAGCCTAAAAGAGTTTCTCCTGGTACTCCAAAACGTTCCAAATGAACTTGATGGCAAATTCCATTTCCAGGTCGAGAAAAATAAATACCATGCTTATGAGCTACGGTTTGAATGTACTTATGATCGTCAGCATTTTCAAATCCTTGTTGTAACATATTATGATCAATATATGCAACAGATTTTTTTGTTTTGACTCGATCAATTTCCATGGCTTCAAACTGTAGATAGGCCATGGTTCCTGTAGAATCTTGTGTTAACGTTTGATCAATACGAATACCTATTTCGGTACCCGGTATTAAGTCTCCTTCCACTAAGTGATTTTGTAAAATTTTTTGTGTAATATTCAGTCCCATGAACATAGCCTCCCTCTATTTTATCTTTTTCATGATTTCTAAGGTTACCTTTTCCAATTCCTCATCTGTAATAGTTGTCACTCGGCCTTCTTCATATTGAGCATCGACCCATTCTTTCACAGCTACTACTACAGGATGTTGTTTATCCATTTCTTCCTCTTGGGATAAACGAAAATAAGAATTAATCCAGTGAGCGACCCCTGCTAAACCAGAGGTATTACTAACAGCAATTCGCACAGGACGATTCAACAATAAATCTGTATTAAATATATTATAAATTTCTTCATTCTTAAGGAGCCCATCAGCATGAATACCAGCTCGAGTAACATTAAAGTTTTTACCAACAAAAGGTGTTTGAGGTGGTATTTTATACCCAATTTCTTTTTCAAAATAATCCGCTATTTCTGTAATCACAGTAAGATCCATGCCCTCTAAACTTCCTTTAAACTGGGCATATTCAATAACCATGGCCTCTAAAGGTGTATTCCCTGTCCTTTCTCCTATTCCTAATAAAGAAGCATTTACAGCAGAAGCTCCATACAACCAAGCACAAGAGGAATTTTGAACTGCTTTATAAAAATCATTATGTCCATGCCATTCTAATAATTCAGAAGGTACTCGCCCATGATGATTAAGTCCATAAATAATTCCTTGTACACTTCTAGGTAAAGTTGTTCCTGGATAGGTAACCCCATACCCCATTGTATCACAAGCACGAATTTTAATAGGCACTCCTGTTTCTTCCATCAATTTCATTAATTCGAATACAAAAGGCACAACAAATCCATAGAAATCGGCTCTTGTAATATCTTCAAAATGACATCGAGGACGGATGCCATATTCTATACATTGTCGAACAACCCTTAGATAATGATCAATGGCTTGTTTTCGAGTCATTTTTAATTTATAGAAAATATGATAATCAGAGCAACTGACTAAAATTCCTGTTTCTTTTAGTCCAATTTCCTTTACCAACTCAAAATCTTTTTGAGAAGCTCGAATCCAACTTGTAACTTCTGGAAATTCATATCCTCGCTCTAAACATTGGTAAACAGCATCGCGATCTTTTTTACTGTATAAAAAAAATTCGCTTTGACGAATAATTCCCTTAGGCCCTCCTAACTTATGCAATAAGTCATATAAATGAACAATTTGTTCTGTTGTATAAGGTTCTCTTGATTGCTGTCCATCTCGAAATGTTGTATCTGTAATCCAAATTTCTTCCGGCATATTAATGGGTACAATCCGATGGTTAAAAGCAATTTTAGGTACTTCATCATAATTATATAAATTACGATATAAATTAGGTTCCTCTACATCTTGAAGTGGATATTTAAACTCAGTACGCTCTAGTAAATTTGTTTTCTTATTAAATTCTAACACAATTCATCTACCCCCTAAAAGTTCTCGCTATCATTTAAATTGTACCGGACAAAATCCATTGAACAAAAATTATAAATAACATTGTATATGATTCCATCTATATTGTCAACAAATTTTCTAAAAATTGTACTTAATTTTATTTTAATTGCATTTTAAAATTATTTTTTTAGAAAAACAATTTTAAAAACCCTATTAAATAAGGCTTCTATTGTATATTCTAATTTTACAAGGATTAAGTTTATTGCTTATATGCAAACATACACATCAAAACTTGCATTTTTATATCATAAAAAGGATCATATTATATAAGGAGAAATTAAAATCTTTTTTTCTTTTTTACAATAGGAACAGCGAAATAGATGAAGGCATTCCTCTCCTATTACTCCATCATTTTGATTTTTAATATCCATCGAAATCGTAGGCATATAGGAATCTAAATAATCAATGACAGCTCCTTCATCTTTCATTACATGATGACAAGAAGGACAATCCATTTCTTGCTTTCGTAAACCATTGCATAAAGGGCAAACAATTTCCATAGTATAACTCCTTTTTATTTTTATTCTTCTAAAATCAGTTCTAAAATAAATACAAAAGTATATTTATAATAATATAGTAACTTATTTTTTTGTTTTTATTACTATCGAAAAAATTACAATTTTTTTAATATTTTATTGCTATTTTACATAAAAACATTCTTTTTTGTGGATAACTTTATATTTTATCCACATTATCCACATAGTTATACACAATTCTATTTTCTTTGAACCGTCGATTCTACTATGTTTTTATTCTATTTCCACATCTTTCACTTTTTATTTACTCACAGAATGAAAATTGTGGATAAACCAGAAAAATATTAACATAACTTGAAACAAACAATAAAAAGGAGGTTTTTTACATGTTCATAAAACAAGCTTCTTATCGAAATCTAGAAGATATTCCTCTTCCCTTTCGTCGTTCTTCTCCTTCTTTTTTTGCAGAATCAAAAGAACCTTTGAAATCAGAAATCCCGATTGATTCTACTTCACGTACCTCTCTCCCATTGGAAAATATTTTATTTTTGCTCCTTTTATTTTTACTTCTCTTTAATCTAAACAGCTCTTTGATTTCTTTTTAATCAAAGAGCTCTTCTTTTGTCACACTCTTTCCTTCTTTTTCATAATATATACTGTGTAACAGGTCCAGCAACATTTTCTAGGACCTAAAATTAGAAAGGAGGAGTAGAACAATGGCTGAAGCTACAAATTTCTGGGGTGGAAAAAATAATAACATCATCTTTTTATTTTTCTTCTTACTACTTTTTAATACTGGGTGGGGATCTGGAAAAGAGAATAGCTTATTCTTTATATTGATTCTATTCTTGATTGTTTTCTTTGGCGGTTTTGGTGGTGGCGGATTCTGCTAGTTCTTACTCTCGTTTGACTTTCTAGCTCCCTTTTTACAGGGAGCTAATAACCTTACCATTCACCTACATTGTACTGAAAGGAGGATCTTTAATGTCTACAAATATCGGATGGGGTAAAAATTCCAATATTATTTTCTTATTCTTTTTCTTACTTTTATTCAACAATGGTAGCTGTCAAGGATTTAAAGAAAATAGTATGTTTTTCGTCTTAATTTTATTCTTAATTGTTTTTTCTAGTGGATTTGGATTTGGATTCTAATTAATAAATCAATAAAAAGCAGAGGTTTTTCCTCTGCTTTTTTAGAGCTCTTTAAACAATAATACAACAGCAAGTAACATGATCATATCGCCTCTGGGATTGCCTGTTCCTAATAAATTACCACGCATACAATCTTCATCAACTTCATACACTCCATCTTTCCGATAAAGATGATCAATGGATGGAGAAGATGAAAACCAATAACTTTGTAAATCCCTTTTTAAAGATTGAATCGTATGAAAAGCTTGCATGGTTTCTACCAATTGGTCAATTACTGGATGCTGATTAATAGTAATAAAGGGCTTTATGGCTTCTAACAGTTGAACCTCTTTAGTGGCATTTTGTTTTGTTTGCTGATGTTGATCTTGAATCACACTCCGAAGGGTTCCTATATACTTATCATGAATCATAGATTTTATTTCTTTCATGATCTCCTCAAAATCTTTTTTAATATGTTCTTCACTGGTCATCATATGAGCCACTTGATAAATCGATGGATGATCAGACATTTCCTTCCCCTCCTAATACTAATTTTTCTACCTGAATAAGCCCCCATCCTTGTTGAGATTGAGGATAGTTTAAATCCATTGTTGCATTTTTTAATCTAGCTTTAACTTCATTGGGTGTTAATTTAGGATTGCGTTCTAATAAAAGAGCAATGGCTCCACTAATCATAGGAGTCGACATGGATGTGCCACTGGATTTTCGGTATCCTGTATTTCCATTGAAAGTGAAATAGTTTACAGAAGAAGAAGGAATGTACTCTTTATTGGAGTCGCAAGACATAATATTGGATCCCGGGGCAACAACATCGGGTTTTTTTATGCAAGCTTTGGTAGGTCCTCTTCCCGAATAATCTGTAATCGTATCTCCATGAATTTGCACTGTATTTTGATCATCCGATGCCCCCACAGTAATCACTTTTCGCCCAATACCTGGAATCGTAACACTTTGTGGCTTTGGCCCATTATTCCCAGCTGCAACAACTACAACAATCCCTGCATCCCATGCTGCATTGACAGCCTTTATTAAAGGAGACTCTTCTCCTTCCTCTGGATCTGTACCAATCGATAGATTAGCAACTCGAATATTATATTGCTGTCTATGGTCAATCATCCATTGTATCCCCGCTAGTACATCAGATGTATTTCCTTTTCCTTTTTCATCTAAAATTTTGATTCCTATTAAGTTACATGCTGGAGCAATTCCACGATATTTTCCATTGGAACGATATCCATCTCCCCCTATAATTCCTGCCACATGAGTACCATGATAATGATCATCATAAGGTTGTTGATGCCCATTGACAAAATCTTTAAAGGCCACAATTCGATTCCGATGGTAATGTAAGTCATCATGAGGAAAGATTCCTGAATCTAATACTGCTACTCCTATACCTGATCCTCTATAGCCTTTTCCTTGTACTTGTTCTGCTCCAACGGCTTTCCTAGCTATATCCATTTGAGCCGTTACATGATTATCCCTTGTAATTTGCTTAACTCCATGAAGATGACGTAAAAATTTCATATGTTTTTTTGGTAATTCTACAACATAGGCATCAATCATAGGCAGCGTATATTTAACAACTCCTAATTCCTTTATTTTCTCTTCTTCTTCATCTGCCATACTGCATTCTACAATTACTTGGATCATTTCTTCTTCCTTTTCTTCTTTAGCCACTCCTTCTATTTTAGGTAGAAAGGATTGTAAAGAAAGTCCTAATGCCATAAGTAATAACTCCTTTTTCATTTTTTTCACCTCACTTCTTCCCCTACAGTATATGAAATACATTGAAAAAAGTTGATGATATAAATTTTTTTTAAAAAAGTGTCAAATTTTATTCCTTTCGTTCATACAATAAAATGAAAGTGTTTTTATAGGAGGGAATTTTATGACAGAAGCATCTTACAAAGGAGGACAAAATAACTTAATTTTCCTTTTGTTCTTTTTACTTTTATTTAACGATAACTCTTGGATTGGATTCCAAGAAGATAAACTATTCTTTATTCTTATTTTATTTGTACTTATTTTTTTCAGCACCTCGTTTTAGTGCAGGTATTTAAAAATGATTTAGGAGGTATTGTATATGGGTTTTGGAGATTTTTTTAAAGGTAATAACATCTTCTTTTTATTCTTCTTCCTATTGCTTTTCAATGACAATACTCGATTTGATTTTAAAGAAAACAACTTATTTTTTATCTTAATTCTATTTCTTATCGTTTTTAACGATGGCTTTATTGGAGGATTCCAAAAATAATATTTACCCACTTCTTGCAGACAGTAGAAACCATCTGCTGTCTGCAGATTCTTTTTGCTTCTAGTTATTTTTTTGTCTTCCATTACATATATTTAAATAGTCTATTGTATTATGGATATCCATACTCATAATCTAAATATCTCAAGATGTATATCTATAAAAATAAAAAAGGAGGGAAGCTGGAGAATGCCTTTAGAATCGCTAAAACCGTTAAAGCCTTTAGAAACGGTTGCAACAGCAGAAAACAATGAAACCTCTTTTGATTTCACTAAATGGATGGACATGGCCAAATTATTTTCTGAACTGGTAGAAGATGAACCTTCCCCTATAACGACAGCTCCTCTGTCTTCTACACCCGTAGTTACTTATTTTGATCAAACTTTGGCAAGTCCTCAAATCAATATGCTTAAAGCAATAATTCCTTATTTCGAAGTTCCTCAACAACGTTTTTTGGGGATTTTTATAAAATCCTTAGAACTAAAAAAAGTATTGGACTTATACCCTGCTTCCCAACTTTCTTCTTTAGAGAATCCTTTTCCAAGAAACTCTGATTGGAAAGTAGGGATCTTACAATCCATTCGTCCTCATTGCCCAAAAGAAAAACAAAAAATTTTAGATATGATGCTTAACCTTTTCCAAATGCAAAATATGATAGAAAAAACTCAATTGTTTCAAAAAACTTTTACCCCTCCTGAAACAATAAATCCTATCCTCAATGAAAATAATCCCAGCTTACTTAGTGAGCAAAATCAAGATATGTTCTTCAAGCTTCTTGAGATGTTTTCTTCTTTATCTTCACCTATGAACGCTTCAAAACAAAATTCATATACTAATAATGAAAAACAATAGAAAGGACGTTGCTTATGCCAAACTCCATGGAACAACTTTTTCAAGAAGAAGTCTTTCAAAGAATGGATCCTAAAAAGATCGATTTTATTAAAAAAATGATTGCGGGCATGGAAGGAAAATCAGACGAACAAAAATTTCAGTATCTAATGAGAATCGGAATGGAAATGAAACAATCAGGTCAAAAATTTACTAGGCAAGAACTAGCTCTGATCATTGACACACTAAAATCTACTTTATCTCCTCAACAAAGAAGAACATTTGATATGTTAGTACAAATGATGGAAACAATGAATAAATAATTCATAAAATAACAAAAACCATAGGTTGATCCTATGGTTACCTTTTTTATAAGACATATTCGTCTTCATCTAAAATACCTAATTCATATTCTCTAGTCCAATTACGATTTTTTGTACCCCCACCCGTTTTAAGTCTTTTTTTCTTTTTGCTACTAGAAATCTCTGTTCCTAATGCTTTCCTTTTCGTTAATTCAGCTTCCTTTTGAAGCTTTTGCATCCTTTCATAGCGTTCAAATTCTGTTTCTTTCTTGGACACTACTCTTCTCCTCCTACTTTGTATTAAAGCATTTTACACTATATAATTATGCATATTCAACACCTTTTGTCAATACTTCCAATCAAGAATCCAAGATTTTATTTTTTCATTTTATCTAGATATACACACTGGAAATCCAATTTTTTCAAAATACATATCCACTGCTCACTCTCTGATTGTCCCTCCTGTTGCTCCAAATATAAAAGCAGGAATAAACTGTTCAAATCCAGTACCATAATTAGTTTCTCCTGAAAAGCGATAAGCTGGCTGTATTCCCTCTAAAGCTACATATACAAGTTCTACCTGTTGAATATCTACTTGTAATCCTTCTTCTATACTATAAGGATATAAGGTTTTCATTTCTTTATAAGCTTCTTCTGCAGTCTTGATACGAAAATTTCCATTAGACACATATTGTATTTTATAATAATCTAGTTGAAGAATGTTTCCTTTTTCATCAGTAATTACCTTTTTCATGTAACTATAATTATGAAAACTTCCTAATGTATTAATAAAATAAACGCTATATTGCCTTTCTACTGGATGGTGTTGAATCACAACCTTGGTATATTCTAAGGGCAAGTTTTTGCTTTGTATAAAACTAGCAGCCTCCTTTATTATCCTATTTTCCGATAAACTAGGGAAGAAATCCTTTTCTGGAGACGATAAGGAAGTCCTTTTATATTGCAATAATCCTGATTTTTTATGAATCATCAATTGGGCCTTTTCATCCTTAAAGAAATAGCTATCTTCTGTTTCTTCTATAGGGATCAATAGCTGAAATACCTTAGCATATTGTTCTGCTTCTTCTTTAGTATAGGCATATCCCCTTACTTTATATTCTTTCATCTGTGTAATGCGAATGGCATTCAGTGAAGTATTTATGTCATAGTCTATTTTATATCCTTCCATAGGAAGTTCCTGTTTCTGTTTATAAGGAAATAATTGATTTTGAATTTGCTTTGAAAAATTTAAAACTGCTTTTTGATTATTCCATAAAACCAAAAATAGTAACATAATCCCTACTACAAAAAATTGCAGCCACTTTTTATTTTTTTTTCGCATAAAAGACCCTCTTTTCTATGATTCCTTATTTACTTATATAGATATCCATTGGACATGCAACTTCTATTGTGGCCTTACTTGTTTTATTTAACTAATATAAAAGCTCTACAGCCTTAGGCTATAGAGCTTTTATATTAGGATAAATCAGATGGATTAGGTGTGGATATATCCTCTAATGCCTCTTGTGCTTCGTCTTGAAACCTCTCATCAGTAGCTAAATCAGCCAAAGCAACCATTCCTACAATTTCTCCATTTTCCATAACGGGTAGTCGCCTTACCTGATGTTCTGCCATTAAATCACTAACTTCATCTATATCTGTATTGGCATCACAACTAATTACACCTGTTGACATAATGTCTTTGCAAGTCTGGCTGGACTGCTGGCTAGCCACATCTCGGATAGCAATATCTCGATCTGTAATAATTCCTACCATTTCATTCCTATCTTGCACTGGAACTGCACCTACATTGGCATCTCTCATCACTTGAGCTGCTTTCCATATGGGATCATTAGCTTGAACTGTATATACATCTTGGGTCATAACATCTTTTACTTTCATAAAAAACCTCCTTGACCTTTTTCAAAGATACTTATCTCCTTTCTTATTGTGTACATTTTTTTTGAAAATATGATGTAAAATTCTAATCTTTTTAAAATAAATCTCTTGTTTCTTATAATAAAAATGCAAAAGCTATAATAATTCATTTAAAAAAAGATCCTATCATTTTTATAGGATCTTTTTTTTAAACCATATCTTTACTTTACTACAATATTAATAATTTTATTAGGAACATAAATTTCTTTTACGATGGTTTTTCCTTGGATACGATCTGCTATAGCAGTTTTTGCTTTGGAAAGGACTTCTTCTTTATCTTCTTCTAATCCTACCGTAATGGTATCCCTCACTTTTCCATTAATTTGAACTGCCATTTCAATGCGATCTTCTTTCATTTTTTCTTCATCATAAATAGGCCACGTTTGCTCAAATACACTGTTTTTATGCCCTCTCATTTCCCAAAACTCTTCTGCAATATGAGGAGTAAAAGGAGCTAGTAAAATAATAAGAGCATCCATGGTTTCTGGATCGATACCACCTTCTTTTTTTGCTAAATCAATCAACTTATTGGTATACTCCATAAATCCACTTACTACTGTATTTAAATTAAATTGATCCAAGCGAGTTGTTATTTCATAGATCATTTGATGGCGAAGTCTTTCCATTTCTTCTGTTGCTTCTTTCTTGGAAGTAGCATTTTCTGCGATCAAGTTCCAAACTTTATTAATGAATCGATAAACGCCTTCAATTCCACGATCATCCCATTCTGAATCTAATTCAGGTGGTCCTACAAATAACTCATACATTCGTAATGAATCACAACCATAACGATTGACTAAATCATCAGGAGACACAACATTCCCTTTGGATTTACTCATTTTTATACCGTCTTTGGTAATCATCCCTTGATTAAATAAAAAGGTAAACGGTTCTTCAAAATCAATTACACCAATGTCATATAAAAACTTCGTATAAAAGCGAACATATAAGAGGTGAAGAACCGCGTGTTCAATTCCTCCAACATACATATCTACAGGAAGCCATTCTTTCGCCTTATCTTTATCAATGATTTCCTTTTCGTTGTAAGGATCTACATATCGTAAATAATACCAAGAAGATCCAGCCCATTGAGGCATGGTATTGGTTTCCCTTCGTGCTGGTTCTCCGCAACGTGGACAAGTTGTAAGTACCCAATCAGAAATGGCTGCCAAAGGTGATTCACCTGTGCCTGTCGGTTCATAGGATTCTACTTCTGGTAAAGTAACTGGTAATTGATGCTCAGGAACGGGAGTGGCTCCACATTTTTCACAATGAATAATAGGAATAGGTTCCCCCCAATATCGCTGTCTAGAAAATACCCAGTCTCTCAATTTATAGCTTACGGTTTTCTTTCCAATTTGTTGTTCTTCTAGGTAGGTTGCTATTACTTCTTTTGCTTCTTCGGAAGAGATACCATTAAACTGCCCAGAGTTAATCATCTTTCCTTCCCCTGTATAAGGTTCTGTTATTTCCTGTATATCTCCTTCTTCTTTTTGAATAACGGGGGTAATGGATAAATTAAATTTTTTAGCAAATTCGAAATCTCTTTCATCATGAGCAGGTACACACATAATCGCACCTGTTCCATAATCAGCTAAAACATAATCAGCAATCCAAATAGGAATGGGTTTTTGGGTTAAGGGGTTGATGGCATAACTTCCTGTAAAAGCTCCTGTTTTTTCTTTATCTGCCATACGATCCACTGAAGATTTCATAGATGCAGTCTGTACATATTGTTCAACGACTTCTTTTTGTCCTTCAGTAGTAAGTTCTTTCACCATTGCATGTTCAGGGGCCAATACCATAAAAGTAGCACCATATAAAGTATCTGGCCGAGTGGTAAATACTTTAATGCTTTTATCCATTCCTTCTATTGTAAAATCAACTTCTGCACCATAGCTTTTTCCAATCCAATCCCGTTGCATTTTTTTTACTTTTTCTGGCCAATCCAGTTGATCTAAATCTTCTAATAATCGATCCGCATACGCTGTAATCTTTAACATCCACTGTCTCAAATTTTTCTTTGTAACTCCGGATCCACATCTTTCACAACTTCCATTAACCACTTCTTCATTGGCTAAACCTGTTTTACAACTTGGACACCAGTTAATAGGCATTTCTTTTTCATAAGCGAGTCCTTTTTTGAACATCTGAACAAAAATCCATTGGGTCCATTTATAATATTCTGGATCTGTAGTGTTAATCTCTCGATCCCAATCGTAGATAGCACTAATTTCATGAAGTTGACGTTTAAAAGTTGCAATATTACGAGCTGTACCTACTTCTGGGTGAATTCCTTTTTGGATGGCATCATTTTCTGCCGGAAGCCCAAAGGCATCCCAACCCATGGGATGAAGTACTTGGTATCCTTGTAATACCTTATAACGACTCCATACATCACTTAAAACATAGCCCCGCCAATGGCCTACATGTAGTCCACTTCCCGAAGGATAAGGAAACATATCTAAACAATAATATTTAGGTTTACTAGGATCTTCTTGATTAACAGGGTTTTCTTCCCAATATTTTCTCCATTTTTTCTCTACTTTCTCGTGATTGTATTTGATACACATCAGTATAAAATCCTCCTTTGATCATCGATAAATAAAATAAAACCTTCCGTCTTTTAGAGACGAAAGGTTTTCGCGGTACCACTCTAGTTTATTCTTATTTTACATACGTAAATAAGAATACTCTTTTGCTCCTATAACGGAGAGCCACCGTCATTACCTACTAAAAAGTTCAGCAAGAAACTCCAAGGCTAGTTCAATATTGTTAGATACTGCTTCGCACCAACCAACAGCTCTCTGAAATCCTCCAAATACCTACTACTCCTTTTCAACGTCTTTCCCAATTTTGAAGCTATTGTATCATACTCTTTTTTAAAAATCAAGATACTTCTTGTTTTTTTGCCTCAATGACTTTTAATTGAATATCACTAGGGACTTTTTCATAACGTTCAAATTTCAAGGTATAACTTCCTCGTCCTTGGGTCATGGAACGAAGATCAGTAGCATATTTAAACATTTCTGCTAAAGGAACTTCTGCTACAACTTCCTGCCCATTATTTTTAGGGTGCATACCCAATATTCGGCCTCTTCTTTTATTTAAGTCTCCAATAATATCGCCTAAATATTCATCTGGAATCATTACTGTAACAGCTGCAATAGGCTCTAATATAACTGGGTTGGCTTTTTTCATTCCTTCTTTAAAAGCCAAACTAGTAGCAATTTTAAAAGCCATTTCAGAAGAATCTACAGGGTGATAAGAACCATCTACTAAAGTAGCCTTAAGACCTACTACAGGATAACCTGCTAAAATCCCGCTACGGACAGACTCTTGTATTCCTTTTTCAACAGCAGGAAAATATTGCTTAGGAACAGCTCCTCCAAATATTTTTTCTTCAAAAACATAGGGTTTTTCTAAATCACCGGAAGGTTCAAATTCCATATGGACATCCCCATATTGTCCATGACCTCCTGACTGTTTCTTATGTTTTCCTTGTACTTTGACTTTCTTTTTTATGGTTTCTCGATAAGGAACTTTAGGCGGCATTAGCTCTACCTCTAATTTAAATTTTGCCTTTAGTTTATTTACAATCACATCTAAATGCTGTTCTCCAATGCCTGATAATAAAGATTCCTTTGTATCCGGGTCAATAAGTATTCGCATGGTAAGATCTTCTTCTAATAACCTTTGTAAACCAGTAGAAAGTTTATCTTCATCTCCCTTTTTAGGCATAATAGCCATGGTCATTAATGATTCTGGAAAAACAATGGCTGGAAATAAAACCGCCCTATTTTTTACACATAATGTATCTCCTGTGCCTGTTTCTTGAAGCTTAGCAATAGCTCCAATATCCCCAGCTTGTAATTGGGATACAGGAATTTGTTCTTTCCCTCGCAACATATAAATTTGAGAAACTCGTTCCATGCAATCTTTATTTGCATTATATACATTAGAATCAGCTTTAAAAACACCAGAATAGACTTTGAAAAGTGAAAGTCTTCCTACATAGGGATCCACAATGGTCTTAAAAACAAAAGCAGTCAATGGCTCAGAAGAATCACAACGAATTTGGTGAGGTTCATGGGTAGTAATATCTTCCACTACCATGGTAGGTTGATGATCTTTAAGAGAAGGCATGTATTTTACTAGCGAATGAAGCAATACTTGGATTCCCTTATTATAAATAGCGGATCCGCAAAGAACAGGCACAATGCTACCATCAAGAATACCTTTACGAAGAGCATCTTGAATTTCCTCTAACGTAAAAGGTTCTTCATTAAAATATTTTTCTAATAATTCTTCATCAGTTTCAGCGACAGCCTCCAAAATCATATTGCGAACCACTGCCACTTCATCACTCATGTGTTCAGGCACATCACAAGTAATGACCTTTCCATCTACATACCTTCGTCCTTCCATTTTTACTACATTTACAAAACCTACAAATTTTTCGTTTTCACGGATAGGCACTTGAAAAGGTGCAATGCTTTTACCGAATTTATTTTTTAATTGTTCCAGTACCTTTCCCATATTGGCTGTTTCTTCATCCATTCCGTTTACAAAAATCATTTTAGATAAATTCATTTCTTCTGCATATTCCCAAGCCTTTTCTGTTCCTACTTCTACTCCTGATTTACCTGAAACTACAATTAAAGCTCCGTCTGCTACTTGGACCGCCTGCTTTACCTCTCCAACAAAATCAAAATATCCTGGGGTATCTAATATGTTTAACTTTGCCTCTTCCCATTCTAAAGGCAAAATTGAAGTATTAATGGAGGCATGACGCCGTATTTCCTCTGGATCATAATCACTGACTGTATTTCCTTCTTCTATTTTACCTCTCCTCTTAGTAATCCCTGCCACTTGGAGCATAGCTTCGGTCAGAGTTGTTTTCCCTGCACCACTATGCCCCATAAGGACAATGTTGCGAATTTGCTCCGTCATATAATTTTTCATACATTGTTTCCCCCAATCTTGATTGATAAGTTTTACTTTTTTGATTTTTGTAGTCTAGTCTGATAGTTTTATCTTTTCAGTATATTATTTATATTCTACTTAAAGACATAAAATCCTTCTTTATTTTTTACTTTTTTAAATCTTCTCTATATAGATATACACACTTATACACACTCATAAATGGGAAGTAAGATGCATATTTATCGGCTCACGCTCTGATTTTCATTAAGTTGTTTCTAAAAACCCTAAAAAAAAGATTTTTTTAAAGGTGCAAAAAAGGTATCACCATATTTCTTGAAATATCTATAAAGATGAATTGACATTCATGCTTTATCGTTGTAAAATGTTAAAAACATTGCGAAAAAATGAAAGTAAGGTGAGGTCATGATTTCTTATCGAAAAGTTGTGGGAAAAATGAAGCCCTATGTTCCTGGCAAACCCATTGATGAAGTAAAAAGAGAGTTAGGATTGGATGATGTGATTAAACTGGCTTCCAATGAAAATCCTTTAGGGTGTTCTAGTAAAGCCAAACAAGCTGTTATTAACAGTTTAGATGCTCCTTCTTTATATCCAGATGGAAATTGTACTGTTTTACGATGGGCCCTTTGTGAAAAACTAAAAATCAATCCAGATCAATTGATTTTTGGAGCTGGCTCCGATGAACTATTGGGAATGATCCCCCAAGCTTTTTTAGAACCTGGAGAAGAAGTATTAACCTGTACCCCTAGTTTTCCTCGATATGCTTCTGCGACTCAATTAATGGGTGGTACTTTCATTGAATTGCCCCTTAACAATCATACTTTTGATCTAGAAGCCTTAGCCAATGGAGTTACCCCACGTACAAAAATTATTTTTATTGCTAACCCTAACAATCCTACTGGAACGATTTATACCCAAGAAGAGCAAAGAGCTTTTTTGGAGAAAATTCCTCCTCATGTACTAGTTGTTTTGGATGAAGCCTATTATGAATATGTGGACGATTCAAATTATCCTGATTCTTTAGCCATGTTATCGGATTTTCCTAATTGTATTATTTTACGTACTTTTTCTAAAATTTATGGATTGGCATCCCTACGGGTAGGATATGGAATTAGTTCTCCTACTATTATTTCAGCCTTAAATCGAATCCGTAGTCCCTTTAATGTCAATACAGCAGCTCAAGAAGCAGCCTATGCTAGCCTCTTGGATGATCCTTTTGTAAAAGAAAGCTATGAACTAAATCAACAAGTAAAACAGAATCTTTATCAAACCTTAAACCAAATGGGTCTTTCTTATATTCCTAGTCAAGGAAATTTTATTATGATGGATACAGGTAAGCCTAGCCAAATGATGTTTGAAAAATTATTACAAAAAGGAATTATTACTCGTCCTGGTTTTTATTTTGGAATGGATACTTATCTACGCGTTACCTTAGGTACTCCTGCACAAATGAATCGATTTATAGCTACATTACGTGAATTATTAGAAAGGTGATTTAACCATGATTATTATTATGAAGCCCAATGCTAATGAAAGTCAAATTCAAAACATTACTTCTTTTTTAGAACAGACTGGATTACACCCCCATTTATCCCATGGTACTCAAGTAACCATCATCGGGGTAGTAGGTGATAAATCTCTTCTTTCCAATTACAACATCGAATTAATGGAAGGCGTCGATCGTTTAGTCCCTGTTACAGAATCCTATAAGCTAGCTAATAAAAAATTCCATCCCCATCCCACAGAAATACAAATAGGAAATACAACCATTGGTGGAAAAGAATTTGTTATTATGGCTGGTCCCTGTGCCATTGAAAGCAAAGAACAACTACTGGAAGCTGCTTATGCCATAAAAGAAGGAGGAGCTCAAATCCTAAGAGGAGGGGCTTATAAACCCCGAACTTCTCCCTATGCTTTTCAAGGTTTAGAAGAAGAAGGGCTAAAATATATGAAAGAAGCAAAAGAAAAAACAGGTCTTTCTATTGTTTGTGAAGTTACAAGTGGAAAAGCAGTAGAAATTGCCTCTCAATATGTTGATATTTTACAAATTGGTGCCCGTAATATGCAGAATTTTTATCTTTTAAAAGAAGTGGGAAGAACAAAGCTACCTGTTTTATTAAAGCGTGGATTATCAGCTACCATCGATGAGTGGCTAAATGCAGCTGAATACATTATGAGTGAAGGAAATCCTAACGTGATCCTGTGTGAAAGAGGAATTCGTACCTTTGAAACAGCCACAAGGAATACCTTAGATCTAAGTGCCATTCCTGTTGTAAAATCCAAAAGCCATCTTCCTATTATTGTAGACCCTAGTCATGCCACTGGAATACGAGATTTGGTACCTGCTCTTTCCAAAGCAGCCATTGCTGCTGGTGCAGATGGCCTTATGATTGAAGTCCATCCCGATCCAACCAAAGCTTTGTCTGACGGACCCCAATCCTTAACCCCTTCGTCCTTTAAAACCCTCTGCAAAGAATTACAACCTTTTATTCATCTTATGGGAAGAGACTTTTTTATTTATGAATAAAATAGGCATTATTGGATTGGGTTTAATAGGGGGATCCATCGCCAAAGCATTGAAATATAACGATCCAAATGTATTTATTGTTGCCATGGATTCTCATACAGAGAGTCTTCAACAAGCTTTGAATGAAAAAGTCATAGATCACTACACCACCACTTTGGATTCGTCTTTTTCCTCATGCCATATTATTTTTTTCTGCACTCCTGTACAAAAAATGATGGACTTGGTTCCTTCCCTACTTCCTTTTATATCTTCCCAGTGTATTATCACTGATGTAGGAAGTACAAAAAAAGCCGTCATGGAATGCATGAAACAATATCAAGATCGAATTTGTTTCATTGGTGGCCATCCTATGGCTGGATCTGAAAAAACAGGATATGCAGCTTCTAAACATTACCTTTTTCAAAATGCCTACTATATTTTGACTCCTTTTCCTTTTACACCTTTGGATCAACTCCAAAAATTGACGGATGTCATTTCTTCTCTTGGCGCCTTACCTATTACAATAGAACCCACACTTCACGATTTTATTACAGCCTCTATTAGCCATGTTCCCCACGTGATTGCGGCTGCTTTGGTTCATATGGTAAAGGAGCTAGATACAGAGAAAGGGCACATGAAACAATTGGCTGCTGGAGGTTTTAAAGACATTACACGCATTGCTTCTTCTTCTCCTGACATGTGGTCCCAAATCTGTATGACCAATACAGAGGAAATATTACAAATACTAAGCAAAATGAAGGAAAAATTATCTGATTTTGAAAACATACTGATCAATAGAAAAGAAAAGGAACTATGGGACTTTTTTTATAATGCTCAACAATATCGAAATGAATTTTCTAGCCGCAACCCTGGACCTTTTATAAAATCCTACGAAATAGTCGTGGATATCGTTGATCAACCAGGTGTGATTGCTACATTAGCAACTCTTTTAAGCAAACATCATATTAATATTAAAAATATTGGTATTATCTCTAATCGTGAATTTGAAAATGGTGTCTTGCAGATTATTTTTGAAACCCAAGAAGATCAAAAACAAAGCATTGATCTTCTTCAACAATTAGGATACCAAGTATATCCAAAAGAATAAGAGGGATTTACAATGAAAATCAAACCTAAAAAACAAGTACATGGCTTATTTTCTATTCCTGGTGATAAATCCATCTCCCATCGTGCTGTTATTCTCGGTTCTTTAGCAGAAGGGATCACTGAAATTGAAGGATTTCTTATGAGTGCTGATTGTTTAGCCACCATCGAATGTTTTCGTCAAATGGGAATTTTGATTGATATTCAGGATGAAATTATACGAATTCATGGAAAAGGATTGCACGGATTATTAGCCCCTAAAATTCCTTTAGATGTAGGTAACAGTGGCACAACCATTCGTTTACTGAGTGGTTTATTATCTGCTCAACCTTTTACTTCTACCATTACCGGAGATGCTTCCATCCAAAAAAGGCCCATGCGGCGAGTAGTAGAACCTTTACGAAAAATGGGGGCTCATATTGATGGAAAAGAAGACGGTAATTTTTGTCCATTAACCATTAAAGGATCTCCTTTACACGGCATTACCTATTCTCTTCCTGTCGCTAGTGCCCAAGTCAAATCATCACTTTTACTGGCTAGTTTGTATGCTGACACAGCAAGTACTTTGATTGAACCTGCAAAATCTAGAAACCATACAGAAATTATGATCAATTATTTTGGTGGCAATGTAGTATCAAAAGGATTGACGATTCAATCTCAGCCCACTCATCATGGATTGATTGCTAAAAAAGTATTGATTCCTGGAGATATTTCCTCTGCTGCTTACTTTCTAGTGGCAGGCACTGTTTTACCTAATTCTAAATTGCATATTACAAATGTAGGCATCAATCCTACACGAAGTGGAATTATTACGATTTTAAAAGAGATGGGGGCCAATATCCAAGTACTCCATCCTCGAAATTTATGCGGAGAACGGGTGGCTGATCTTGTTGTAAGTTCTTCTCATTTACAAGGTACAACCATTCAAGGAACCATTATCCCACGATTGATTGATGAACTTCCTATTTTAGCTGTGGCTGCCTGCTATGCCCAAGGTACAACCATCATTAAAGATGCGACTGAACTAAAAGTAAAAGAGTCCAATCGAATTGCTACCATGACCCAAGAATTAAATAAATTAGGTGCTCATATTCAAGAAACAGAAGATGGAATGATTATTCAAGGAGGCCGACCTTTAACGGGTGGCATTGTGGATAGTTACGGTGATCACCGTGTGGCTATGTCTTTAGCCATCGCTGCTTTAGGTAGCCAAGAAGGTGTTGATATCCTTCAAAGTGAATGTGTTGATATTTCATTTCCTGGATTTTATGATCTCCTTGAATATTTAAGTAATTAAATAAAAAGCAAGGCAGTTCTTCATTTTAGAAGATGCTGCCTTGTTTTTATTTAAACTAACTTGTACATCTTTTTTCATTTTATTAGAGATTATTTCGTTTTTTGGTACTTCTTCCATCTGTCCTGATGCTCTCTTAATCCGATACATCTCTTCTTCATACCCTACCAAAGTAAAAGGGTTATCTGATAAATCTTCTAATATGGCTACCTTTCCACCTGTTTTTTGATCGATCCCTTCCCCTAAAATAAATGCATTCCAATTTGGATTCCAGTAATATTCTCTTTTTATTTCCCTTGTTTTTTCAACTTGAAAATTATCTTCTGATGGCATCTCAATTTGATTCCTATCTTTGCTTGCAGAAAAATTTTGATGGCTAACTACATGAACTATAGGATAAAAATCATTTTCCCATTGAATATAACTTTTTTGGGCCATTTGCAACCATCGACTTTCTTTTTTAGGTTTCTTACCGTCCCATAATTCATTCCAATAAGCATGATATTCTTCTATTAACGTTAAAACGGGGAGAACTTTCTTTGTACGCCAATCATATACCTTAATCCAAGTGGTTTCTTCAAAAGATCCTAACAGTTGGTTCATGTATTCTTCAATAACCAAAAGATCTTTTTGTATTCCCTTCATTTTCATAGGCTGTATGGCTTTGAGCTCTCCCATGATTTCCATACAAGACACATATTGATATGCATTATGCTTGTTTTCATAAAGAGCAAGAAGGGTTTCTTTTTTATGTTTCCCTTGTAGGATCCAAATTTGATCTAAAGCCTCATCACCAATAAAATCTCCTTCTAACTTGCGAGTTTCAATATGAACATCCTCATTAATCCAGCCTTCTTTTTTTGTGTCCCCTAAAATCTTATGAATCCACCCATCCTCTTTCTCTGTATTCTTTCGAGAAAGTTGATCATATTTCTTATATCCGTATTGGCTTCCCATAAATACGCACAATAAAAACATAACAACAATACCTACTTTTTGTAGATGCATAAAAAATACCCTCCTTTCCTATTAAGAGATATAAAAACATGAAATGCTTTATTGATCTTTATAATCTATCTTATGACATCTCTACAAAAAACATGAAACATAAATCCTAAAGTTTAAGCTGCATAAATTTTGTAAAATATTGTCGATATCCTAAGGCGACAGCAATGCCTACGGTTAAAAAAGGACTGCCTAAAAGCATATACATAATAATAACTTGAAATCGTACAGCTGCCAAGGGAGAAGCCCCTGCTAAAATCATTCCGCTCATTCCTCCAGGCAAACTCACAATACCCACAATTTTTGCCCGGTCAATAACAGGAATCATGGAAATTTGAATTGCCTTTTGAATAGCTGGATTAGCAGCTTGCCTAGGAGAAGCTCCTAAAGATAGAGCCGCTTCAATTTGATTTTGTTTATCCTTTAATTCATCATGCATACGCATTAAGGCGAGAGACGCTGCATTCATCACATTACCAATAACCATTCCTGCCACAGGAATAATCATCTGAGGTTCATAAGGAATAATGCCAAATCCAGATAAAATACCTATGGTAATAATTGTAGTACCATAAATGGCAATGCCACTAATCCAATAAGAACCTTGGACGGCTTCTCCTCGTTTTCCTGCATGATATGTAGCGATTCCTGCCATAAAAAAAATCATTACAGTCGTATAAATTGGTGATTTTAAATTAAAGATAAAAGTAAGCAAATAACCAATCAACATCAGCTGCAAAAAAGCCCTAATAGTAGCTACTAAAATATCCTTTTCTAGATTTACTTTAAAGTAAAAAGATAGATATAATGCTATACACACCAAAACTAAAGCCAGCAGAACTTGTCCCGTAGTAATACTCTCCATATAATTCATATGATCTCTCCTATAAAAAACTCATATCTTCTCCATGCTGTTCAATAAAATCTTCTGCTGTTCCTTGATATATGGTTTCCCCCTGTTTAATAACAGCAATATGATGGGAAAGCCTTTTCACTTGTTGCATATTATGACTTACAAAAACAATGGTCTTTTTATACTCTTGATTTAAATTCAAAATTAGTTGTTCGATGGTCTGAGTAGAAGCAGGATCTAATGCTGCAGTAGGTTCATCTAATAATATTATTTCTGGTTTGGCTGCCAAGGTTCTAGCAATATTCACCCTTTGTTTTTCTCCTCCAGATAATCGGGTAATCTCTTTATCTAGGAAACTTTCTTCCAGCCCTACCATAGCAATCATCTCTTTGGCTACTGACTTTTCTTTGCTTTTTTTGATTCCTCGAATCCTAGGAGCATATAAAATATTATCCATTACCGTTCCTGGAAACAAAGAAGATTCTTGAAATACAAAGCCTATTTTATTACGTAAATCACGAACCTGCCATTGGCCTATTGTTTTTCCTTCAATATAAATATCTCCAGAAGTAGCTTCTTCCAAACGATTTAATAACCGAAGAATACTACTCTTACCTGATCCTGAGGGACCAATTAACGCATGAATTTCTGTAGAAAGCACTGACAATTTGATATCTTTTAACACTGAAATCATTCTTCCCCTGTGATCTGTCTTTATCAGACCTACATGATTCATCATGATGATCGGATCTTGTGCCATGAATTATCCTCCTTTGACAGATATATCAATGGTTAACCATATTCTTTTCTGATACTATTTATATAAAAAGAGATTATTGGTTTATTTTCATAAACTTCTATTGAATAAAGATGGTTTTCTTGCACAAAGCGTGATACAATGAGAAAGAATCATACATCAGAAAGGATTTTTAACATGGTTTTACAGAAAAGTGATTGGAAAAAAGTTGTTCTTATCCTCTGCGGTACTTGCATTTCTGCCATTAATACCAATGGCATCTTAATTCCCCATCAACTATTAAGTGGTGGAGTTACTGGATTAGCTATTTTCATCCATCTTATTACTAGCTGGGATACTGCTTTATTAATCCTATTATTTAATATCCCTATTTTCATTTTAGGATATAAATTCGTAAACAAACAATTTGTTGTATTAAGCCTTATTGGAACAGGAAGCTTTTCTTTGTTTCTCTCCTTAACGAAACATATTCACTTTCCTATTAATGACACTTTAGGTGCCATTTTATTAGGAGGAACTTTAGGTGGATTAGGGCTAGGTACCGTATTTCGTGGACATGGTTCCACAGGAGGAACTGATATTCTCGCCAAAATTATTAATCGATATTTTGGTTTCAGTATAGGATCTATTATGTTTGTTTTTAACATTATTGTAATTTCTTTATCTGTATACACTTTTGGTTTTGATCTTGCCATTTACACATTAACTACCATGTTTATTACAAGTTATACTTTAAATTATGTGATTGAAGGAATTCATCATCGTAGAAGTGTTCTCATCATTTCTCTAAAACATGAAGAAATCGCAGAGGCTATTTTAAAACAGCTTAAACGTGGCGTTACTAAAATCCCCGGAGAAGGAGTTTATACGAAACAACCTCGACCTATCTTATACTGTACTGTCAGCATTCAACAATTGGCTAAACTGAAGGATATCATCAGAACCATCGATCCAACTGCTTTTGTAAGCATTACGGAAGTAGCCCAAGTATTTGGAAAAGGATTTTTTGATATTAAAAATATATAGGTGATAAGAAAAGCATTTCTACTTTTAGCAGAAATGCTTTTTATCTATGCTTATCTCTAAAATCCTAACCACGTCACCTTTTGGGTTAAATCAGGATCTTGCCTTTCTGGTACTGGAGGGCTCATAGCTGGATAACCAATCGGAATGATTCCTGCAATTTTTTGATTTTTAGGTAGCTTTATGATCTCTTTAGTTGCTTCTTTGTATGCCACTTCTCCAGCAATCCATACGGTTCCTAATCCTTCTTCATAAGCTGCCAGACATAAGTTTTGAATAGCTGCACTAGCTGCCATTAAAGCCTCTTCTGTCTTAATAAGATCTTCATCTGTCTCATAGGTAACGACAATATGAACAGGAGCTCCTCCAAAATCCTTGGCATACTCTAACATCGGTCCTCTCTTCTCTGCTGGAATATAAGGAGCCTTTGGAATATAATCCTGTGCCCATTCAGAAAAAACAGCACATATTTGCTTTCTTGGTTCTCCTTTCAAAACAATAAAATTCCAAGGTTGGCTATTTCCATTAGAAGGAGCCCAATTGGCTGCGTGAAGTACCCTTTTAATTTTTTCTACAGGCACTTCCTTATCTTCATATTTTCGTATGCTTCTTCTTTCTTGGATCACATCAAAAATTTTTTTCATATTTTTCTCCTTCCCATCTAAAATATTTTTTTATTCTTTACACTCTAGGTGGAAAACCTACCTTTTTCTGTACTTTGCGTAATGTTCTTTGTGCCAACGCATTGGCTTTATCTCCATTGTCCTTAATGATTTGATCAATGTAATCCTTGTTTTTTTCTAGTTCTTGAAACTTTTCTTGAATAGGACGAAGAGCTTCTACAATGGTTTCCCCTACTTCTTTTTTTAGGTCTCCATATCCTTTACTTTGAAAATGATCTACTGCAGATTCTACTGATTCTTCCCGCAAACTACAATAAATGTCTAGAAGATTTTTGATTCCCGGTTGCTCGTCAGAATAGCAAATTTGTCCTTTTGAATCGGTAACAGCTCGTTTAATCTTATTCATAATCCGATTGGGTTCATCTAAAATTCGAATATATCCATTTTCATTTTCATCAGATTTAGACATTTTTTTAGTTGGATCTTGCAAACTCATAATCCTTGCTCCCACCTTAGGTATATAACCTTCAGGAATTGTAAAGACATCTCCATAAATATTATTAAATCGAGTGGCAATATCCCTAGCAATCTCTAAATGTTGCTTTTGATCTTCTCCTACAGGCACTAAATCAGTCTGATATAGTAAAATATCAGCTGCCATCAATACAGGATAGGTAAACAAACCTGCATTTACATTACTTTCATTTTTTTGAGCCTTTTCTTTAAACTGGGTCATTCGATTTAGTTCTCCCATGTATGTAAAGCAACTTAAAATCCAAGATAGTTCTGAATGAGCTGGAACATGAGACTGATAAAAAATAATATTTTTCTCTGGATCTAATCCTGCAGCAATATACTGCATCAAAACTTCTCTCGAGCGTTTTCTTAAATTAGCCGGATCTTGTCGAACTGTTAAAGAATGAAGATCCACAATGCAATATAAACAATGATACTGATCTTGTAAGCCAATCCAATTTTTTAATGCTCCAATGTAATTTCCTAAAGTTAAAAAGCCTGTAGGCTGCATTCCACTAAAAATAACTTGTTTTTTTTGTTCTTTTTGCACTATATCCATGTATGTTCACCTCATTAATCCTATTTCATTCAGTATAACGATTTTTCCTAAAATATGCAAGGGCATGTCCAAAGGCAATGTCATTAAAAGAAGGTTCAAATTTTTAACTTTTTTCATCGTTTTTTTGCTATAATAGAGATTATATGCAACAATTTAATTTATAGTCCCTCCTGTTGCTTTAAGTCAGGAATTGAGTTTTGTTCTTTTTTGATATGGTTTGCATATCAAAAGAAATGCTTACTGGAATTTTATTTTTTCAACATATATATTTATAAAGAAAGGACTTATGAAGATGAAAAAAATCGAAAGTTTTCAAATTAACCATTTAACTTTACTACGTGGTATCTATGTTTCAAGGCAAGACAAAGTTGGGGATGAAATCATTACTTCTTTTGATATTCGAATGAAAGAACCCAACCGTCAACCTGTAATGAACACAGCAGAAATGCATGCTATGGAACACTTAGGTGCTACTTTTTTACGAAATCATCCGATCTATAGCACAAAAACCATTTATTTTGGACCCATGGGATGCCGAACTGGTTTTTATCTTCTTTTATCAGGAGATTTAGAGTCAAAAGATATTGTAGCTCTTGTAACAGAAATGTTTATGTTTATAATTCACTATAATGATACCATTCCAGGTGCTTCTCCACGGGACTGTGGAAATTATCTAGATATGAACTTGCCTATGGCACAATACGAAGCGAAAAAATTTGTAGAGGAAGTACTTGAAAAAATCCAAGAAGAAAATCTAATCTATCCTAAAGAATAAAATTCTTTGCTAATCAGTAAAAAAACATAACAAAGGAGGCCTTTATGCAAGTCATCTTACGCCTATTACAATCTGCACGAAAATATTGGAAATACTTAATGATCTCCATGGTAGCTTTGCTTGTTTTAACAGCTACCCAATTATACACCCCTTGGATTATACGTGATCTAATCACTCTCGTTACTAACCAAGATCCCCTGTTGGGAAAAAAAGCTCTGCATTTAGCTCTTGTTTTATGTATTACCTATGGTATTCAAGGTATTAGTCAATACATTCGAGCTTATTATACTCACTTTGCTGCATGGAACTTTGTATCTGACATTCGAGTTCAAATGTATGAGCATCTACAACAACTTTCCTTAGAATACTACCATGATAAACAAACAGGTCAGTTGATGTCTAGGGTATCCAATGATACTGCTACCCTAGAATTGCTAATCGCTCACGCTGCTCCTGATTTAATCATTAATCTCTTAATTTTAATTGGGGTAGCCTTTATTTTGTTTTCCATTAATGTAACCCTGGCTTTGCTAAGTATTATTTCTGTCCCTTTTTTAATATTAATGGGTATTTATTTTGCAACGAAAGTTCGCCCTACCTTTCGTCAGGCACACCAAACTTTAGCCGAATTTAATGCCACTTTACACGATAATTTAGCAGGAATTAAAGAAATACAAGTCTTTAATCAGCAAGATCGCGAAAAAAAACGAATTTTTAAAAGTTCTCAAACCTATACCATTGCGATGCTAAAAGCATTGCGATTAAGTGCCTTTTATCATCCAGCTATGCAGTTTTTAAACAATATGGGAACTGTTCTTGTAATCGGCTACGGTGGTTATTTAGCTTCCATTGGGAAGGTTCCCCTAGAAGATTTGATTGCTTTTATTTTATATTTAAATATTTTTTATCAACCCATTAGTAACTTAGCCCGCTTAAACGAAGACTTACAAAATGCTTATGCCGGTGCTCAAAGAATTTTTGAAATATTAGATACTCCTTCCGTAGTACAAGAAGCCGAAAACCCGATTTCCCTTAAAACAGTGAAAGGAGACATTGTGTTTGAAAATGTTTCTTTTGCCTATGAGCCTGGAAATGATGTCCTAAAAAACATTAATCTACATATTAAGCCGGGAGAAATGGTGGCCTTGGTTGGTCCCACTGGAGTCGGTAAAACAACATTGATTAGTTTGCTCCATCGTTTTTACGATCCTACAGAAGGAAACATTCGAGTGGATGGGCAGGATCTTCGTTTTGTAAGCCTAGATAGCCTTCGAAGTCAGATGAGTATTGTTTTACAAGATACTTTTTTATTTAATGGAACTGTAGCAGAAAACATTGCTTATGGAAAGCCCAATGCCACAAAGGAAGAAATCATTGCAGCTGCCAAAGCAGCGCACGCCCACGAATTTATCGAAAAATTAGATTATGGGTATGACAGTATCATTGGCGAACGGGGAATCAAGCTTTCTGGTGGACAAAAACAACGTCTTTCCATTGCTCGTGCCATACTTCGAAATGCTCCTATCTTAATTCTAGATGAAGCCACTGCTTCTGTGGATGTACAGACCGAAAAGCTTATTTATGAAGCCATGGACAATGTGGTAGCAAATCGTACCACTCTCATGATTGCTCATCGGCTTTCTACCGTAAAAAAAGCAGATAAAATTGTCGTTCTCCATGAAGGAAAAATTAAAGAAATGGGTACACACCAAGAACTTTATGAAAAAAAAGGATTTTACTATCAGCTTTGTCAAATTCAATTTCAATACCAATCGAAGTCTATCTATTGATTTGGATTTGTATATTTTATCCTCCTTCTTCATACACTATACCATGTATATAGAAGGAGGATTTTTATGTCAAAACCTTGGATTAAACGGGTTTTCCCCGGTGGAAATACCCCTTTAGGATTTTATTCATTTTATGATTTTGTTTTACCTCGTGAAAAAGGGAAAAAACTTATTCTTTTAAAAGGAGGACCGGGAACTGGCAAATCTTCTTTTATGAAAACCATTGGTCAGAAGTTTTTGGACCTGCAATATAATATTGAATTTCATCATTGTTCTTCTGATCCTGCTTCTGTGGATGCCATGGTTGTTCCCGAACTAAAAGTAGGCATTATTGATGGAACAGCTCCTCATATAGTGGACCCTATCTATCCTGGTGCTGTAGATGAAATTCTTTATCTTGGAAACCATTGGGACGGAAAAAAATTACAACAACAAAAAGAAAAAATCATCTCTTTGAAAAAACAAACCAACCTTTGCTTTCAAAAAGCCTATGGTTATCTTCGGGCTGCTGGAATGATCTACGACAATTGGATCATGAATCAAAAACAATACATGGATAAAGGTAAGTATAACGAAAAAGTCCAATCCCTTTTAGAAACCCTATTAGGAAACCTTCCTATTTCCCCCACACTTGGTGAAGAACGTCATTTATTTGGCAGTGCCATTACCCCTGAAGGCTTTACAAATTTTTTGCCTAGTATTATTGGTCATTATTCTAGGGTCTATGAAATTAAAGATGAGCCTGGGGCCTCTGCTGAAGAACTTTTAAATACTCTTTATCAGCAAGCGATTAGGCGAGGATTAGATGTAGAATGTTATCATTCCCCTATTCAAGTAGGAAAAATAGAAGATCTCCTGATTCCTTCCTTGGATATTGCTATTACTGTGTCTAATGTATACCATCACACCTCTGTAGCACCCACTCAAACCATGGACTTAACCTCTTGCATTGATCAATCAAAACAACAGTCCATAATCTTAGAACTAGAACAAGACCAAAAAACTTTTGAAAACCTAGTAGAAAAAGCAGTTGAATATCTCAAAAAAGCAAAAGCATCCCATCATGAACTCGAAAGCTACTATATTGAAAGTATGAATTTTGAATCCATGGTTGATCTAATGGAATCTACTTTTCAAAGACTTTTACAACTGGCTTGATAAATCTGATAAATTTGTTCTTTTGTCACCTTTCCTGGATGATTTTTTAATTTAGCTTCATTTTCAATCATCCCTTGGGTGTAACTTTCCATTTCTTCTGGGGTTAAACATATTTCCCCGCCTAAAATGTTCTTTAGAAATGTGTCTAACTCTTGTAAGGTATCCATCTGTAAAAGTTCCAAAATTCGTTGTATCTTTTCTTGATGAGGATGGATGGCTAAATAAGGAGACATTAATAAGCCATTGGCTTTTCCATGAGGAATGTCTTTAAAATAAGTAAAAGCATATCCCATACCATGGGGCAATGAAGTTCCTGTTTGGGCAATCACCATGCCTCCAATGGTGGAAGCTAGTATCATTTTTTCTCTTTGTTTTACACTCCATTGATTGGTTTTCAATGAAAGGATACAATCTTGCCATAACGAGATACCATACTCTGCCAATCCATCACTAAATGGGTTGGCTTTTACCGTTAAATATCCTTCCACTAAGTGAGAAAGAGCATCTACTCCAGTATGGATCGCTACAAAATCAGGCATGGTTGAAAAATAACGAACATCTAGAAAAGCCATCTCAGGAAAAATTTTAGGTTGAAAATTTCTTTTGGTTTGAAGTTGATGATCTGTAAAGATAGCATAAGGAGTGGTTTCTGTTCCTGTACCAGAAGTTGTAGGAATGGCCATGATAGGAACAGAAGAAAGATCCCCTTCTTCCAATAAATCATAGGCTGTCTTGTTGGGGTTGGCCAGTAATACACCAATTCCTTTGGCTGCATCAATAGGTGATCCCCCTCCAATCCCAATGATAAACTGGGCTCCATAGGCTTTCCCCTGCTTTGCTGCCTTTTCGAGAGTTTCAATGGAAGGATTTTCTTCTACCTCATCAAAAATCTGATAAAAAATTTCTTGTTTTTGCAGTACCTGGATCACATCCTCTAAGGAACCATTCTTCTTAGAAGACCAACGTCCAGTAACAATAAAGGCACGAGATCCATACTTTTTAAATGCATCTTGATTTTGAAGAAGACAGTGCTGTCCAAAGAAAATCTTAGTAGGCATGTAATATTGAAAAAAATCCATATGTTTCATCCTTTCTCA